>NZ_SPKN01000029.1:139784-417707 GCF_023127765.1 Pseudomonas sp. W15Feb34 | reverse complement strand
TCGACTGCGCCGGAAGTGGGGCGAATTATAGGCTTCCAGAATCTGCCGTCAAGGGTTAATTACACTTTTGTGGCAGAAGGTGTCTTTTTAGCAATAAGGCGAGGGATTCGGCGCATCACCGGTGGCACCCGCAACAAAAGAAGCAGTGCACCAATGGAAGCGTAGACAGCCCATTCCTTCAGATCAGCCCGAACTATCCAGAGCATGTGCAGCAAACCCAGGCCCAGGATCACATAGGTCAAGCGATGCAACTTCTTCCAGCGGCTACCCAATCGACGCTGGCTATAGCGGTTGGATGTGACAGCCAGCACCAATAGAGCCATAAACCCCAGCGCCCCCACAATTATGTAGGGCCGCTTGCGCAGTTCTACGCCGAGCTGCGACCAATCGAGCCCAAGGACGAACACGCAGTATGCCGCCAAATGCAGTACTACATAGGCGAAGCACCACAGCCCCAACTGCCGGCGTACCGCGATCCACCCTGCCCAACCGCTCAACTTCTGCAGCGGCGTCATCCCGAGCGTGATCAGCAGCAGGATCAACGTACCCAGCCCCAAGCGATCGACCAGCACTTTGCCCGGATCAGGCCCCAGGGCAAAACTCCATGCTTCATACAACCAGAGCAATGGCCAAACCGCCGCAGCTATAAAGACTCCAATGCGCCAGATTGGAAAGCGCATCAGTAGTTCTTCCGCAGATCGAGACCTGTATATAAAGACGCGACCTCATCCGCGTAGCCATTGAACATCTGCGTATCGCGCACGTTCGGGCTGAACAGGCCACTGGGTAGACGTCGCTCCCGCGCCTGGGTCCACCGCGGATGATCGACCGTAGGGTTCACATTTGCGTAGAACCCATACTCATCAGCCGCAATGCTCTGCCAGGTGGTTTTCGGCTGCTCGCTGACAAGGCTGATCCGCACGATGGATTTGACACTTTTGAAGCCGTACTTCCACGGCACCACCAAGCGCAACGGCGCACCATTCTGATTAGGCAGCTCGCGCCCATACATACCTACGGCGAGAATCGCCAGCGGGTTCATCGCTTCGTCCAGACGCAGCCCTTCTACATAAGGCCAGTCGATCAAGCCGAAACTGGAGCGCTGCCCAGGCATGCTCTTCGGGTCCTGGAGGGTTTCAAAACGGATGTACTTCGCTTTGGAGGTAGGTTCAACCTGCTTGAGCAAGGCCGAGATCGGGAAACCGATCCACGGAATCACCATCGACCAGGCTTCAACGCAGCGCAATCGATAGATCCGTTCTTCCAGCTCATAGGGTTTCATGAAGTCTTCCAAGGCATAACGCCCAGGCTTGGCCACCTCACCATCGATCACAACACTCCACGGCTCGGTCTTGAGCGCACCTGCATTCGCCGCCGGGTCGCCCTTGTCGGTACCGAACTCATAAAAGTTGTTGTAGTGGGTTGCATCCTTGAACGGCGTGATCGCCTCGTCCTTGACCGTCACCGCCTGCCATTTCGTACCAGGAAGCTTCTCGGCAACCCAGTTGGGCGCCCTGCCCGCTTCGACATCGGCATAACGCGCCGCATCGCCCGCACTGGCCCAACGCGGCAAGCTACTGGCGGCAATACCGGCCAGCGCACCACCGAGCAAACTGCGACGAGAGAAATAGAGGGATTCAGGCGTGACATCCGATTCATGGCAATCGGACGCTTTGGGTAGTTTGATTAACATGGCAACTCCGCAGCATTGGAGAACTGATGCACCAATAGACTGCGGAGTATGGGGGAAATTACATTAAGGCAATGTTTTGTCCCGGCGCAGATGCAGCAAATACTGAATCGGACCAGACGCGGCGTAAACCAGGAACGCCAGCAGCAGAATCCGCGGCGGATCACTGAACACCACTGCAAACACAAGCACCACCACAAGGATCGCCACGAAAGGCACGCGCCCTTTGAGGTCCAGCTCCTTGAAGCTGTTGTACTTGATATTGCTGACCATCAGCATCCCGGCCGCTGCAACCATCAACGCTACCAGGAACGACATCTTCGACCCCTGGATGCCGTAATCACTGAACGCCCAGACGATACCCGCCACGACGCCGGCGGCTGCCGGGCTGGCAAGCCCGATGAAGTAACGCTTGTCGGCAGTGCCCACCTGCGTATTGAAACGCGCCAGTCGCAACGCGGCACCGGCGACATAGATGAAGGCAACCATCCAGCCGACCTTGCCCATGTCACCCAATGCCCAAGCAAAAGCCAGCAGCGCAGGGGCGACACCAAAGGCAACCATGTCCGACAGCGAGTCGTACTCGGCGCCAAAAGCACTTTGGGTGTTGGTCATCCGCGCTACGCGCCCATCCAGGCCGTCGAGCACCATGGCCACGAAGATTGCGATGGCAGCAAAACCAAAGTACTTGCTGGCACTCGCCGCATCACCTGCCGCCAGCGCACTTTGGGCACTCATGGAGTTGATGATGGAATAAAAGCCGGCAAACAGGTTCGCCGTCGTAAACAGATTGGGCAGAAGATAGATGCCACGATGCCGGACCTTACGGCCTTCGGCGTCATGCCCTTCTTCGACATGTTCATCGATCGGCAGCATGCTTTCGGCGTCGGAAGCCTGGTTTGGCTCTTCGGGACGTTCGCTCATGGACTTTACCTTGCAACGGTGTGAAAAAATTCGACAGATACTTGCGGCGAGTGTTCGCCCGCAAACGATGCAGCTTTATACCAGAACCGGCCCCTCAAACGAAAAAACGCGGCCTAAGCCGCGTTTTCCCTTGATGCGTACGACTTAGTTCTTGGCTTTGTCGACGATCTTGTTGGCACCGATCCACGGCATCATGGAGCGCAGTTGCTCGCCGATGACTTCGATACCGTGAGCGGCGTTGTTACGGCGCTTGGCGGTCATCGAAGGGTAGCCGGTAGCGCCTTCGCTGATGAACATTTTGGCGTATTCGCCGTCCTGAATACGTTTCAGGGCGTTGCGCATGGCCTGGCGGGACTCGGCGTTGATCACTTCCGGACCAGTCACGTACTCACCGTACTCGGCGTTGTTGGAGATCGAATAGTTCATGTTGGCGATACCGCCTTCGTACATGAGGTCAACGATCAGCTTCAGTTCGTGCAGGCATTCGAAGTAGGCCATTTCCGGCGCGTAGCCAGCTTCAACCAGGGTTTCGAAACCGGCTTTGACCAGCTCAACGGTACCGCCGCACAGAACGGCTTGTTCGCCGAACAGGTCGGTTTCAGTCTCGTCCTTGAAGGTGGTTTCGATAATGCCGGTGCGACCACCACCAACGCCAGCAGCGTAGGACAGTGCAACGTTTTTGGCGTTGCCCGACGCGTCCTGGTAGATCGCGATCAGGTCAGGGATACCACCGCCTTTGACGAACTCGGAACGCACGGTGTGGCCCGGCGCTTTCGGCGCGATCATGATCACGTCGAGGTCAGCGCGCGGCACAACCTGGTTGTAGTGAATCGCGAAGCCGTGGGAGAAGGCCAGGGTGGCGCCCTTCTTGATGTTCGGCTCGATTTCGTTCTTGTACAGCGAGGACTGGAACTCGTCCGGGGTCAGGATCATGACCAGGTCGGCAGCCGCTACGGCGGAAGCAACGTCGGTCACTTTCAGGCCGTGGGCTTCAGCCTTGGCAACAGTAGCCGAACCTTTGCGCAGGCCAACGGTGACGTCCACGCCGGAATCTTTCAGGTTGCACGCTTGTGCGTGGCCCTGGGAACCGTAGCCGATGATGGCGACTTTCTTGCCCTGGATGATCGACAGGTCACAATCTTTATCGTAATAAACTTTCATGAGGTTCCTCTATATATCCAGGCCGTAAGGCCATTCGCTAATTTGGGTTAGATGCTGAGTACTTTGTCGCCACGGGCAATCCCGGTGACACCACTGCGTACGGTTTCCAGAATCGAGGCTGTCCCGATCGACTGGATGAAGCTGTCCAGCTTGTCGCTTGTACCGGTCAGTTGAACGGTATAAACGCTGGCGCTCACATCGACGATCTGCCCGCGATAAATATCGGTAGTGCGCTTGATCTCGGCACGCTGGGCACCCGTGGCCTTGACCTTGACGAGCATCAGTTCGCGCTCGATGTGGGCGCTTTCCGACAGGTCGACCAGCTTGACCACTTCGATCAGCTTGTTGAGGTTCTTGGTGATCTGCTCGATCACCTCATCGTGGCCAACAGTGGTCAACGTCAGGCGCGACAGGGTCGGGTCTTCGGTCGGCGCCACGGTCAGGCTTTCGATGTTGTAGTTGCGTTGCGAAAACAGGCCGACAACACGGGACAAGGCGCCGGGCTCGTTCTCCAGAAGCAGGGAGATAATATGCCGCATGATTAAGTACGCTCCGTCTTGTTCAGCCACATGTCGCGCATGGAGCCGTCTTTGATTTGCATCGGATAGACGTGCTCGCTGGTATCGACCTGAATATCGATGAACACCAGGCGGTCTTTCATGGCGAACGCTTCTTCCATCTTCGGCTTCAGATCTTTCAAATCAGTGATGCGAATGCCGACGTGGCCATAGGCTTCAACCAACTTGATGAAATCCGGCAACGATTCCATGTAGGAGTGGGAGTGACGGCTACCGTAGCTCATGTCCTGCCATTGACGAACCATGCCGAGCACGCCGTTGTTCAAGCAGACGATCTTCACTGGAAGACCATATTGCAGGCACGTCGACAGCTCCTGGATGTTCATCTGGATGCTGCCTTCGCCGGTGACGCAGGCAACGTCGGCATCCGGGAAGCTCAGTTTCACACCCATGGCCGCAGGGAAACCAAAGCCCATCGTGCCCAGGCCACCGGAGTTGATCCAGCGGTTAGGCTTGTCGAACTTGTAGTACTGCGCCGCGAACATCTGGTGCTGGCCCACGTCGGAGGTTACAAAGGCGTCGCCCTTGGTCACTTCGCACAGGGTTTCGATCACGGTTTGTGGCTTGATGATGCTGCCGTCGCCCTTGTCATAAGGGAACAGGCCGCGATCACCACGCCATTCGTCAATCTGCTTCCACCAGCTGGCAACGGACTCCTTGTTCGGTGCCTCGCCGATGTCCTTGAGCGCTGCGACCATTTCGGTCAACACGCTCTCCACCGGCCCCACGATCGGCACATCGGCCTTGATGGTCTTGGAGATGGACGCCGGGTCGATGTCGATATGGATGATCTTGGCATTCGGGCAGAACTTGCTCGCACCATTGATCACACGGTCATCGAACCGCGCGCCCACGGCCAGGATCACGTCAGCGTGGTGCATGGTCAGGTTGGCGGTGTAGCTGCCGTGCATACCGAGCATACCGACGAACTGGCGGTCCGTACCCGGGAATGCGCCGAGGCCCATCAGGGTGTTGGTCACCGGCAGGTTGAGCAGCTTGGCCAGTTCGGTCAGCGGAGCGGAACCGCCGCCCAGAATCACGCCACCGCCGGAGTACAACACGGGGCGCTTGGCTGCCAGGAGCATTTCTGCCGCCTTGCGGATTTGCCCCGAGTGCCCGCGGACGGCCGGGCTGTAGGAACGCAGCTTGGCTTTCTTGGGGAAGATGTATTCGAATTTTTCGGCCGGGTTGGTCATGTCTTTCGGGATATCCACCACCACAGGGCCCGGACGACCGGACTGTGCGAGGTAGAACGCCTTCTTCATGACTTCCGGGATTTCCGACGCGTGCTTGATCATGAAGCTGTGTTTCACGATCGGGCGGGAAATACCGATCATGTCGGTTTCCTGGAAAGCGTCGGTGCCGACCATGGTGCTTGGCACCTGGCCAGAAATGATCACCATCGGGATGGAGTCCATATACGCAGTCGCAATACCGGTAATGGCATTGGTTGCGCCTGGGCCAGACGTTACCAGTACCACGCCGGCTTTACCGGTGGCACGGGCGTAACCGTCAGCCATATGGGTCGCGGCCTGTTCGTGGCGAACCAGGATGTGGGTAACAGCCGGTTCCTTGAACAGTGCGTCGTAGACATGCAGCAGAGCACCACCTGGGTACCCGTAGATATAGTCGACGCCTTCGTCACGCAAAAAGCGGACGAGCATCTCACCGCCAGATAAAAGCTCCACGTTGTTCACCTCTAAAACGCCAGAATACCGTCCGTTAAAAACCGACGGGTCTTAATAGGTTTACTTCTCAACAGAGCATGAGCGACGGTGGTCGCCGACTACGTCAGCACTGACTGAGCAAGTATTGGGATCGTCCCAAGTGTTGCGGGCTTTTCCCACCCAGCGCGAGGTAACGCGTTGCGGGTGTTACAGGTCGGCGCGGGTGTGCGCCTCATGATCTGCTGAGCGGGCCTGCTTCTGGCAGTCCCGATACAGCGGACTTTGGATTCTTCTGTTTCAGGCCCTTCAAGTCAAGCAATAATTGCGCTTTTTTCCAACTAAGCGCATGAGAACGTAGAAGAAAGGGCTTTGAGGAGGGATAAAACTCGCCTGAATGTCGTCAAGCGGTAGAAATGTGCGCAAGACTGCCGGAAAACCCGGCAGTCAGGCAATTAACGAGCGTCGACGATCAATTGATCGAACTTTTTCAGCGCGTTACGCAAGCCGAGGCTCTCCCGCGGTCGGTCGGCATAGACCATCTCGGCCATTTCCAGGATCCCCGATGCATTCGGCAAGGGCAGGTCCTGCTCCAGGATGTGCTTCATACGCGCGAGGAAGATCCATTGCAGCCACTGGTGAAAGTCCAGGGTATCGACTGAAAAGGGTTCGACACTGCTGAGCGCTTCAGCACCGGGGGACTCTTCATCCCACCAGCCCTGCACGCGCAGTTCTCGCTCGATCAGCAACAGCTGTTCGGCAATCGCAGGGAAACGTGCATCCATCAGAGGCTGACCTTGGCTTTCTGTCGCGCCTGGGCGGCACCCGCTGCATCGCCCTGGGCGGCGCGCGCATCGCCGATCAAGGCCCACAGGCTGGCTTGCAGGTCTGGGCGGCCATTGGCCAGGCTCAGGCCACGGCGAGCGAATTGCTCGGCCTGGGGCGCATCGCCCTGGGCCATGCGCACCTGGGCCAGGCGATACAGCACTTGTGGCTCACGCGGCGCCACGCGCTGGGCACGTTCAAGGCTCGACGAGGCGCCATTCAAATCGCCACCCGCCTGCTGCTGCTGAGCGGTGGTGAGCAGCGCCAGCACCGGGCCATCGAGTTGTTCGTCAGCCGACAACCCGCCCGCATTGGACGATGACGGAATACCGCTCGGCGTCGAAGGCATGTTGTAGGTGCCCTGGTTGACCGGCGCGGTTTGAATCGGCGTGGCGTTAACCGGCCCGGAAGTGCTAGGGCCTGGGGTCCATGGCTCGGCGCTGATAGGCGCCGAGGTTGCAGCACCACTGCCAGGCACCATCACCACGACGCCGGAGTCCTGGGGAATTGCCTGGGTTGCAGCCTGGGCAGGCCGCTTGACTACCGTCTGACGGAAGCCGCCATTGGCCGAAATGCGGTCGTTATTGGAGACGGACGTGCTTGAGTCCACCACAGGGATGGAGCCGCGCTGCACGCTGGAGCAACCGCCGAGCAAAGCCAGAGCCGTAATTGCTGGAATCCACAACTTGTTCACTTGAAACCCTCTTTGCTTAATTCATCCAGCCCTTGACCCAATCCATCACCGAATCCGCGTCAGCAGGGGCACTGCCACCGCACGCAGGGCCGGGTGGTGGTTCGCTGCCGCGAATATACGGCATCTGCACCGCCCCCGGACAGTTGGCATCAGAGCCCTGGCCGGTGTGCGGATCAATCCAGGCCTGCACGATATTGTCCGGCTGGGGCATGTTGAGCGGCAACGGGTCAGCCTTGCGCATGAAACTGGTCCATACCTGCAGCGCGCCGGTCGCACCGGTGAACGGCGTCTTGCCGTTATCGTCACGCCCCAGCCACACCACGGCCAATACATCCTGGCCGAAACCCGCAAACCAGCTGTCACGCGAGTCGTTACTGGTACCGGTCTTGCCCGCCAGCGTCAGGTTCGACGGCAGCACGCTGTACACCGAGCGCCCTGTACCCTCACGCATCACACGCTGCATGGCGTTCTGGATCAGGTAGATAGAGCCCGCGTCAAAACGCTGCTGGATCTGGAACGGGTAGCGCTTGAGCGGTTCGCCTTCGGCGGTCAGCACACTGCGGATCCCGCGCATCGGTGTATTGAAGCCACCGTTGGCGAGGGTCTGGTACATGGTCGCCACTTCCATCGGGGTCATGGCCGCAGCGCCCAGAAGCATGGACGGGAATGCCGGGAACTCACGCTCCACCCCCAGTCGCGCGATGGTTTTCAGGACATTTGGCACACCGACCTCAAGCCCCAGGCGCGAGGTGGAAATATTGTAGGAATGCGCCAGCCCCTGATACAGGAACACCGTGCCATGGGAACGGCGATCGAAGTTCTTCGGCGTCCATACCTGGCCATTCGCTCCTTTGACCGACAACGGGTCATCCGACAGCCAACTGGTCAGCGTGTACTTGCTGGGTTTTTCCAACGCACTCAAGTAGACCGCAGGCTTGACCAGCGAGCCAATCGGCCGCACGGCGTCCAGTGCGCGGTTGAAGCCGGCGAAACTGGCCTGGCGGCTGCCGATCATGGCCTGGACTTCACCGGTTTCCGGGTTGGTCACGACCATGGCGGCTTCGACTTCATCCGAGCCTTTACGGCCGGTCAGGCGTTTGAAGGTGTCGTTGACGGACGCTTCGGCCTTCATCTGCAGGATCGGGTCGAAGCTGGTGAAAATCCGCAAGCCCTCTTCGGTCAAGTCTTCGTCGCGGTAGTCTTCACGCAACTGGCGCTTGACCAGATCGATAAAGCCGGGGAACGAGCTATCGGCCAACTTGCCGCGAGTGGTCACACCCAACGGCATTTTCTTCGCGGCGGCCACTTGTTCAGCCGTCGCGACACCCTGCTGCTCCAATACATCGAGTACCAGGTTGCGACGTTCGAGCGCACGCTCCGGGTTGCGACGCGGATTGTAATAGGACGGCCCCTTGACCATGCCCACCAGCAGCGCGACCTGATGCAACTTCAACTCGGATAACGGTTGCCCAAAGAAAAACTGGCTGGCCAAACCGAAACCGTGCACCGCGCGCTGGCCATCCTGACCGACGAATACCTCGTTGAGGTACGCCTCAAGGATTTCCTGCTTGCTGTAATGCAGCTCCAGCAACATCGCCATCATGGCTTCGGTGAGTTTACGGGTGAGGCTGCGCTCGTTGGTCAGGTAGAAGTTCTTGACCAATTGTTGCGTGAGCGTACTGCCGCCCTGGGTCATCTTGCCACCGGAGGTGTTGACCCAGACAGCGCGGGCAATCGACTTCGGCGAGACGCCCCAATGGCTGTAGAAATCGCGGTCTTCGACCGCCACCAGGGTTTCCAGCAAATAAGGCGGTACCTGATCAAGCTTGATCAGGATGCGATCTTCTAGGTTTTTCGGATAAATACCGCCAATCATCAACGGTTCCAGGCGCACTACCGGCAGCTTGGAGCCATTGAGCGAGGACAGTTCAGCCACATAATCGCCGGAGAAACGCACGCGTACCGGCTGAGCTTTTTCCAGGCCTTCGTAGAACTGGAACCCACGGGTGTTCAGGTCGACGGTGTTGCCGCTGACGGCTGCGGCGCCGGGGCCATTGCTCACAGGTTCGCGGCGATAGCCCAGTGCGTCGAGCTCGGTAAGGAAGTCCTCCTTGCTCAGCTTCTGCCCGGAGAACAGTTCCAGCGGGCGTGCATACACCTTGGCCGGAATCGTCCAGCGCTTGCCAGAGAATTTTTCCTGCACCACGGCATCGAGGTACACCGCAAAGCCGGCGACCACCACAAGGCCAACCAGGCCCAGCTTGAGCGCCCAGCCCAACCAGGGGCGCAAGCTGCGGGAAGGAGGTTTTTTACGGGAACGGGGAGATCGGGTTCGAGTCATGGCGGCGGATTATACGCACTTTATTGATGATCAACATGAGCCGGACAGCGGTTTGCACGACTGGCATCAGCAGCCATAATGGCCACGATGATTTCTCCCAGACTTTGAAGGATCGCCCGTGAGCCAGTCCCTGATCGCTGCCCTGCAAAACCCGGCTTTATACCCTCATCCGGTTGAAGCATTTCAAGTCATCGAGACCCATATTTCCTGGGTGGTTCTGACAGGTCCCTATGCTTACAAATTGAAGAAACCGATGAACTTCGGATTTCTGGATTTCACCGATCTGGAAAAACGTGGCCACTTCTGCAATGAGGAGCTGCGTCTCAACCAGCGCTTGACCAAAGATTTGTATCTTGAAGTGTTGCCGATTACCGGCACGGCCGACGCGCCGCAGTTGGGCGGCGACGGCCCGGTCATCGAGTACGCACTGAAAATGCGCCAGTTCCCGCAAAGCCAGATGCTCAGCACCCTGCAAGCCAACAGCGAACTGACCAACGCCCACATCGACGAGATGGCCAGTCAGATTGCGCACTTTCACCTCACTGCCCCCAAGGTCCCGCAAGAGCACCCGGCCGGCACGCCGGATGAAGTCATGGCGCCGGTACGCCAGAACTTCGACCAGATTCGCCCGTTCCTGAGCGACAAAGCTGACCTGACTCAACTTGAGGCCCTGCAAGCCTGGGCCGAAAGCAGCTTCGAGCGCCTCAAGCCGCTGCTGGAACAACGCAAGCTCAATGGTTTCACTCGCGAATGCCACGGTGACATCCACCTGGGCAACGCCACCCTGATTGACGGCCACGTCGTGATCTTCGACTGCATCGAGTTCAACGAGCCTTTCCGCTTTACCGATGTGTACGCCGATACCGCCTTCCTCGCCATGGACCTTGAAGACCGTGGGCTCAAGTCTCTGGCGCGCCGCTTCATCAGCCAGTACCTGGAACTGACCGGCGACTATCAAGGCCTGGAAGTGCTGAATTTCTATAAAGCCTACCGTGCGCTGGTACGTGCAAAGGTTGCGCTGTTCAGCATGCCGAGCGAGGCAAGCCCGGTGCAGCGCGCCACTACCCTGCGCCAGTACCGCAACTACGCCAACCTGGCGGAAAGCTACAGCACCATTCCGTCGCGCTTTCTGGCAATCACCCATGGTGTTTCAGCGGTAGGCAAGAGCCATGTAGCCATGCGCCTGGTCGAGGCCCTGGGCGCCGTACGCCTGCGTTCGGATGTGGAGCGCAAGCGTCTGTTTGGCGAGCAGCAGGTCGAAAACGCGCCACAGGCCGGCATCTACAATCAGGACGCCAGCATTGCCACCTATACACGCTTGAACGAAATTGCCGAGACCGTACTACGCGCAGGTTACCCGGTGGTGCTGGATGCGACCTTCTTGAAACGCGCTCAACGTGATGCGGCAGCCCAGATCGCCGAAGCCACCGGCGCGCCATTCCTGATCCTCGATTGCAACGCACCTCAAGCGGTTATCAGCAGTTGGCTGGCACAACGTCAGGCGGATCAAAACGATCCGTCCGACGCAACGCTGAGCGTTATCCAAGAGCAGCAAGCCAGTCGTGAGCCGTTGACGGCGCAAGAGCTGTTGCTGAGCAAGCGCGTGGAAACCAATGAAAGCGGAACGCTGGATGCGTTGGTCGCGCATATTCGCCAGCGCCTCCCGGGCTTGTAAGCAATATTTCCTGGTCGTGTCGCCCACATGGCGCACGACCCGGCAATATAGCCACTATAATGACATCACCACCTAACAGGAGTCGCTATCGTGAGTCAGCCCAAGCTTCTTGATACCCCGCTCTATGCGCTCCTGCACAAGGATGACATCCGCGGCTTCAACCAGCAGCGCCCTCAAGACGGCACCATCGATATGCGCGGTGGCGACTTCCGAGGGCTGGACCTGCGAGATCTGAACGCCGCAGGCGTTGACTTCACCGACGCCTATTTTCGCTCTGCCGACTTGCGCGGCCTGGATTTACGCGACTGCTCGATGGAAGGCGCGAGCCTGGCCCACGCGCAGATTTCCGGCACTTACTTCCCACCCGAGCTCACGGCTGACGAGATCCTGATGTCAGTCAACTTCGGCACTCGCCTACGCTACCGCACCAAGTAATCCACCTTCTGAACCCCGGCTTCGCCTCAAGCGTGCCGGGCGTTTCACGCCTGCCCGTCAGCTAAAGCATCGCCACATTCTTATAAGCTTTTCAGCCGTTCCTGCCCAAAGAACTGCGTTTTTCCTACTGAGCGCTACACTCATTTTCAGGCTGCCTGGTCACGATACCCACCGCACCATTCGGCCGTCGCAAGGAGGCTTGATGAACGATGAGCTGCAACACCTGAAAAACCTCGGCAAGACATCAGCGCAGTGGCTGCATGCGGTGGGTATCCACAGCGCGTCTGACTTGCGCCGCCTGGGCGCGGTCGATGCTTACCGAGCCGTACGGACTCGCGGCTTCCGAGCTTCGAAAGTTCTGCTGTACGCCATTGAAGGCGCATTGATGGATGTGCACTGGAACGACCTCCCCTCTGAACGCAAGGAGGCGCTGAACCGCCAGTTGGATGCCCTGTCAGCGCGGCAGAAAAACTAGATCGGCCCTCAAGCCCAATGTTTACAGGCATTACAAACGAGCGTTTGAGAAAAACTGGATGAGCAGATAAAACAATAGTTGACTCTCAAATGAGAATCGTTATGATTATCACAACTGGTCGCGAGATCAGCCGATAACTGAAAGACCATTGGTTCGGACTCTCAGATTATCTCCTCATCAGGCTAATCACGGTTATTTGACCCGGCTCTTGCCGGGTCTTTTTTTGCCTGCAAATTACTGACTTCAGCGCGCAATGATCAGCGGATGCCCCCGCTCCGGATGCGGTTGTACCAGCACATCCAGACCAAATACAGCCTTGAGTGGCTCAGGTTGCAGGACTGTTGCGGGCCTATCCAGAGCATGGGGGCGCCCGCCTTCCAGCAGCAGGATCCGGTCGCAGTAACGCGCCGCCAGGTTCAAGTCATGCAGGATCACCAGCACCGCAGCCCCCTTGTCGGCAAAGCTGCGAATCGCCTGCAAGGTGGTGTGCTGGTGCAGGGGATCAAGCATCGACGTTGGCTCGTCCAACAACAACGTTTGCCCCGCCTCACCTGGCCATAACTGCGCCAACACCCGCGCCAAGTGCACCCTTTGTCGCTCGCCGCCCGACAAGGCCAGGTAACTGCGGCCACTCAGGTGGCCCACGTCGGCCGCGTGCAGCGCCGCGCGGACGATTTGATCGTCGCGCACTCGCCCGGTCTGATGAGGCAAGCGCCCCATGCCCACCACCTCTTCGACACGAAAGGCGAAGTCCAGGGTGGACGTCTGTGGCAACACCGCCAGACGCTGGGCACGTTGCGCCCCTCCCAGACTCTTCAATTCTTGCTGGTCCAACCAGATCTTGCCCTCATCAGGCGACAACTCCCCGCACAGCGCTCCGAGCAAGGTACTTTTGCCCGCACCATTGGGCCCCAGCACGCCCAGCACTTCGCCCGGCAGCAGGTCCAAGGTGACATCGGACAACACGGTTTTACCACCGCGCCGAATCTGCAACGCTTCTACCCGCAGCATCAGGCGCGCCCTCGTAACAATAAATAGAGGAAAAATGGCGCACCGATAAATGCAGTGACAATACCGATCGGCAGTTCCGCCGGCGCCAACGCCAAGCGCGCCACCAGGTCGGCAAACAACAGCAGGCTCGCGCCCGCCAGCACTGACGCCGGCAACAGCACCCGATGATCCGGCCCCGCCAGCAGCCGCACCAGATGTGGCACCACCAAACCGACAAAACCAATCATGCCCGCAGCCGCCACGGCTGCGCCAACGCCCAGGGCCGTGCAGAACACCAACTCGCGCTTGAGCCCCTCAACATCAATGCCCAGATGATTGGCCTCCGACTCACCCAGCAGCAATGCGTTCAGCGCTTTCGCCCGGCGCGGCAACCACAGCGCCACGCCCGCGCTTACCAACAGCAAGGGCCACAACCGCGAATAGCTCGCGCCATTGAGGCTGCCCAGGTTCCAGAACGTCAGGGTGCGCAAGGTGGCATCGTCGGCCAGATAGGTAAACAGCCCCACCGTTGAGCTGGCCAGTGCCGTCAGCGCGATACCGGCAAGCAGCATCGTCGCGACATTGGTCTGGCCATTGCGACGCCCCAACCGGTAGACCAGTGCGGTAACGCCCAGCCCCCCCAGAAATGCGCACAGCGACAACAAATAGGGACCGAACGCATCCGGCAGCCCACCGAAGAACGAACCGCCGACAATCGCCACCGCTGCCCCCAACGCCGCACCGCTGGACACACCCACCAACCCAGGATCGGCCAGCGGGTTGCGAAACAACCCCTGCATCGCCACGCCCGACAACGCAAGGACACCGCCGACGGCCAGCCCCAAAAGGGTCCGCGGCAGGCGAATCTGCCCCAGAATCAATTCAGCCTGCTCCAACCCCGCCGCCTCAATCGGCACGCCCAATAGCCTTAACGCGGCTCTGAGCGTATCAATCAACGGCAAGCTGACCGGTCCGAGGGCCAATGAAAGCCAGATCGCCAACACACACAGCAGCGACAGGCCAATAAACAGTGTCTTGGGCTTAAGCAGAGTGGTCATGGAGCCGATTTAGCCTGGGACGGATAAAAACCAGCGGACAGTTTCACCAGGTTTTCTGGCAATCGCGGCCCCAGGCCACCCACCAGCAAGGTCGGATCCAGTTCAAACACTCGCCCACGCTTGGCTGCCGGTGTCGACGCGAGAATCGGGTTTTCCTTGAACAAGGCAGCGCGCGCCGCATCACCGGTCAGCGCGCGATCGGCAAACACCAGCACATCAGGACTCAACCCCGCCAAAGACTCGACTGAAAAGGGCTTATAGCCCGAGTGCGTGGCCAGGTTACGTCCGCCCGCCTGCTGCAATATCCAATCGGCGGCCGTGTCCTTGCCCGCGATCAGCGGCTTGCCACCGGCATGGCCCAGCAACAACAGCACGCCCGGAGCCTTTTGCGCCGCCTGGGCCTTGGTCACCCAGCTTTTTTGCTGCTCCAGCGCCTGCCCGTATTTGGCAAACAGTGCGTCTGCCCGGGTCTCACTGCCCAGCAGTTTTCCCAAGTGTTCAAGGTTGCCCTTCAATGTCGGCAAATCCGGCTGGGCCGAAAACATCTCGACCTGCACGCCGGCATTGCGAATCTGCGCCAGTACCGGCGGCGGCCCCATTTCCTCAGTGCCCACAAGGATTTGCGGGCGCAGGCTGAGAATGCCTTCAGCCGACAGCTGCCGCTGGTAGCCAATGCTCGGCAACGCCTTGAGCGACTGCGGATGCTGGCTGGTGGTGTCGACCCCGACCAATTTGGATTCGCCGCCCAAAGCCGTCACCCATTCCGATAGCGCCCCTCCTGCACTGACCCAGCGTTGTGGCAGTTCAGAGGCGTGTGCCCCGTGGTTGACCAGCAATGAGGCAACAAGCGCAATAGCGCTGGTACTCAGGCGCATAACAGGGTTTCCTTCCTAGAGCAGGGCCATTCAGGCACTCATCAATGTGACAGAACATTGCTGCCGGACATCGTATTGAGCACCCAGTCAGCTGACGGGCGAAGCGGGCATTTGATAATTGTTTGCATTTGAACGTCAAGGCACTTAAGGATTGAAATGAAGTTTCTCTGCCCCTCAAGCGACCTCGCACCCAACAGCAGCCGCGGTTTTGATATCGATGGCCATAAACTGCTGGCCGTGCGCCGGGATGGCATTGCCTACTTCTATCGCAACCGCTGCCCCCATCGCGGCATCCCGCTGGAATGGCAGCCCGACCGTTTCCTCGACGCCAGCGCCAGCCTGATCCAATGCGCCACCCATGGCGCCCTGTTCCTGATCGAGAGCGGCGAGTGCATCGCCGGCCCGTGCGCAGGCCAGAGTCTCACCGCCCTGCCCGGCCATGAGGATGAACAAGGCTTGTGGGTAGAACTCTAGTCGCCCAACAACACCTTCAGTCGACGCTCGACATACATCTCTTGCGGTGTGACCCGCACGCCGTAAGCCAGCACCTCGACACCCGCGGCCTTGGCCTCGCGTAACGCCGCAGCGTAACCGGCATCAATTTCCACCGCTGGGCGAACCGCATCGATGCCCGACAAATTCACGCAATACAACTGCACCGCCCGCACGCCTTCACGCGCCAGGTGAGCCAGTTCGCGCAAGTGCTTGGCGCCGCGCTGCGTCACTGCATCAGGAAAAGCCGCCACCGAGGTTGCGTCAAAACCCAGGGTGACGCTTTTGACCTCCACGAAAGCGGCGCCCTGTGGGTAATCCAGGCGAAAGTCAATGCGGCTCTTCTCCTGACCGTAAGGCACTTCACGCTTTAGCGCCGTAAAGCCATTGAGTTCAGTGATCACGCCAGCCAGCAGCGCCTCTTCAACCAGCTGATTGGCTCGCGCGGTGTTGACGCACGCCAGCCGGCCCTGAGGCGTTTCGGCAATTTCCCAGGTGCCTGGCAACTTGCGCTTGGGGTCCGAGGCCCGGCTGAACCAGACCTGGCCACCTTCGACCATGCAATTGAGCATCGAGCCGGTGTTCGGGCAATGGATGGTGAGCAACTCGCCGGTAACGGTTTCGATATCGGTGAGAAAACGCTTGTAGCGGCGGATCAGCCGCCCTTCTTCAAGAGGAGGATGAAAGCGCATCAGCCTTGCCAGCTCCGCAGGCCACGAGCGATGCGCTCCACCGCTTCTTGCAGTCGGTCAATATTTTGCGTGTAGGCAAAACGCACATGGTGGCCCGCTTGATAACGACCGAAATCCAGCCCGGGTGTAAAAGCCACGTGCTCGGTCTCCAGAAAGTGACGGCAGAACGCGAAGGCATCGCCGCCGAACGCGCTGATATCGGCATACAAATAAAACGCCCCTTCCGGCTCCACGGCGATACCGAATCCAAGCTCGCGCAGCGCCGGCAGCAGAAAGTCACGACGCCGGCCGAATTCGGCGCGGCGCTCTTCAAGAATGCTCAGGGTCTGCGGGGTAAAACAGGCCAAGGCAGCGTACTGGGCCATGCTCGGCGCACTGATGTAGAGGTTCTGCGCCAGTTTTTCCAATTCGCTGATCGCAGCAGGAGGCGCTATCAGCCAACCGAGGCGCCATCCGGTCATGCCGAAATACTTCGAAAAACTATTCAAGACGAAGGCGTCATCGTCGACTTCCAGCACGCTGGCGGCATCGGTGCCGTAGGTGAGGCCGTGGTAGATCTCGTCCACTACCAAGTGGCCGTTACGCGCTTTGACTGCACTCGACAAGCCTGCCAGTTCGTCCCTCGTGAGGACTGTGCCGGTAGGGTTGGCCGGTGACGCAACCAGCGCGCCCACGCTGTCCTGGTCCCAATGCCTAGCGACCAGATCGGCGGTCAACTGATAGCGGACCTCAGGCCCTACCGGCACCAATTGCGCCGCGCCCTCTACCAGCCGCAGAAAGTGTCGATTGCAGGGGTAGCCTGGGTCAGCCAGCAGCCAGTGCTTGCCAGGGTCGACCAGCAAGCTGCTGGCCAACAGCAACGCGCCGGAGCCACCGGGCGTAATCAAGATACGCTCGGGATCGACACTCAAGCCGTAGCGCTGCTGGTAAAACCCGCTGATGGCCTCGCGCAACTCGGGCACCCCACGGGCCGCCGTGTAGCGCGTCTTGCCGTTGGCCAGCGCAGCCTGGCCGGCCTGGATGATCGGCTCGGCGGTGGTAAAGTCCGGTTCGCCGATTTCCAGATGGATCACGTCGTGGCCGGCAGCCTGCAGCTCATTGGCGCGTGCCAGCAACGCCATGACATGAAAAGGTTCGATGGCGCGACTGCGCGCACTGTAGGGCTGAGCCATTAGCCTTCCTTAACGGTGAGGACAAAATCAGGATTCTACCGAACCCTCGCGGTAAAACATGCTCTATTGCCTGATTGGGGCTGCAAGTGCACCCTGCGCACGCTCGTAAAACAGCTAAAATCAACATTCGAGGCGATACATACCCAGTCATGGCGGGCTGCTGCAGTTTGCAACCCCTTTGCCCTGGAGCTCGACAACCGGGAGTAGCGCACCCTGAATCTATCTGGTAAGTTCGCCCGCTTGCAGCCGCAGGGCCGGCAGGTGTCGGTGACGTTGCAATCCTGCGCAATGGATTAGAAGAGTGAGAGGCGGTCTATTCATGTCCACCCAAGCAAAGCAACAGAGCATCAGCGGTTTCCAGCCCTACGTTGAATCCAAGGGCGAGGAATACATGGGCAAGCCCATGCGCGAGCACTTCTCCAAAATCCTGAAGCAGTGGAAGCAGGACTTGATGCAGGAAGTCGACCGCACGGTTGACCATATGAAGGACGAAGCAGCCAACTTCCCGGACCCGGCAGACCGTGCCAGCCAGGAAGAGGAATTCGCCCTTGAACTGCGCGCTCGTGATCGCGAACGCAAGTTGATCAAGAAGATCGACAAGACCCTGCAATTGATCGAAGACGAAGAGTATGGCTGGTGCGAATCCTGCGGCGTCGAGATCGGTATTCGCCGCCTCGAAGCCCGCCCGACTGCGGACCTGTGCGTAGACTGCAAGACCTTGGCTGAAATCAAGGAAAAACAGGTCGGCAAGTAACCTTGCCGAGCTGAACGAATGGGGCGTGCAAACGCCCCATTTTTGTTTCTGGCGTTTACCGGTTTTGCAGTAGTATCCGCCCATGACAGCCTCTACCTATATCGGGCGTTTCGCCCCCACGCCCAGCGGCCATTTGCACTTCGGCTCCCTGGTTGCTGCCCTCGCCTCCTACCTCGACGCACGCGCCCAACATGGCCGCTGGTTGATGCGCATGGAAGACCTTGACCCTCCCCGTGAAGAGCCCGGCGCCCAGGCGGCGATCCTGCATGCCCTGGAACGCTACGGCTTTGAATGGGATGGCGAGCTGGTACGGCAGAGCGAGCGGCATGACGCCTACGCCAAAGTGCTGAATGACCTGTTCAACCATGGCCTGGCCTATGCCTGCACATGCTCGCGCAAGCAACTGGAACCCTACAACGGGATTTACCCAGGCTTGTGCCGCAATGCCGGCCACGACCAGCAGGATGCTGCCATCCGTCTGCGTGTGCCTGAACTGGAATACCACTTTACCGACCGCGTGCAGGGCGAGTTCCGACAGCATCTGGGCCGCGACGCCGGCGACTTCATCATCCGGCGCCGCGACGGCCTCTACGCCTATCAGTTGGCCGTGGTCCTCGACGATGCCTGGCAAGGGGTTACCGATATCGTGCGCGGCGCCGACCTGCTGGACTCCACGCCGCGCCAGCTTTACTTGCAAGAGCTGCTCGGCCTGCGCCAGCCACGTTACCTGCATGTACCACTGATTGTGCAGCCGGACGGCAACAAACTGGGCAAATCCTACCGCTCCCCACCGTTGACCGCCGACCAGGCCACGCCCTTGCTGCTTCGCGCACTGCGCGCCCTCGGCCAGCCAACCGGTAACGAACTGCTTTACGCAAGCCCACGGGAACTGCTGGATTGGGGCATTACGCACTGGGACGCGACGCAGATCCCGAGCACACTCACGCTGGCCGAAGCGCAATTGAGTTGAAGGCGCTTGCAGGTTGCCCGCCATCCGTTACCATCGCCGCAGATTTTTAATCAGAGGCCAATATGTACATCTATCGATTGGTCCTGTTGCTGGTCGTCGGGATCTACCTGTTCTCCCCCGCCATCATGGATTGGTGGATCGACGCCACGGGCGCCTGGTATCGCCCTTATCTGCTATGGCTGATCCTGATCGTCGTGACCTTCATCCTGCAGAGCCAAAAAGATGCCGATGAGCTTTAGCCTCACCCAGATGCTGCTGATCAGCGCCGCCTACCTGGCTGCGTTGTTCGGCGTGGCCTGGATCAGTGAGCGCGGAATGATTCCGCGGGCGATCATTCGCCATCCGCTGACCTACACCTTGTCCCTGGGCGTGTACGCCAGCGCCTGGGCGTTCTACGGTACGGTGGGCCTGGCCTATCAGTACGGCTACGGCTTTCTGTCCAGTTACCTGGGGGTGTCCGGTGCGTTCCTGCTGGCGCCGGTGTTGCTGTACCCGATCCTGAAAATCACTCGTACCTACCAGTTATCATCCCTGGCGGACCTGTTTGCCTTCCGCTTTCGCAGTACCTGGGCCGGTGCGCTGACCACGATTTTCATGCTGATCGGCGTACTGCCGTTGCTGGCCCTGCAGATTCAAGCAGTGGCAGACTCCATCAGCATCCTGACCCGCGAACCCGTGCAACACCGTGTTGCCCTGGCTTTCTGTGCACTGATCAGCCTGTTCACAATTTTCTTCGGCTCGCGCCATATTGCTACCCGCGAGAAACACGAAGGTTTGGTGTTCGCAATTGCCTTTGAGTCGGTCATCAAGCTGATCGCCATCGGCGGCGTCGGCCTGTATGCGCTCTACGGCGTGTTCGACGGCCCGCAACAGCTGGAGCTGTGGCTGCTGCAAAACCAGACTGCCCTCGCCGCGCTGCACACCCCCTTGCAGGAAGGCCCATGGCGCACGCTGCTGTTGGTGTTCTTCGCCTCGGCGATCGTAATGCCGCACATGTACCACATGACCTTCACCGAAAACCTCAACCCACGCTCACTGGTGAGTGCGAGCTGGGGCTTGCCGCTGTTCCTGTTACTGATGAGCCTGGCGGTGCCGTTGATCCTGTGGGCCGGCCTGAAACTGGGGGCCACCACCAACCCTGAGTATTTCACCCTGGGCATCGGCATTGCCGCCAACAGCCCGGCGTTGGCACTGCTGGCGTATGTCGGCGGTTTATCGGCGGCCAGTGGATTGATCATTGTCACCACGCTGGCGCTATCGGGCATGGCACTCAACCACTTGGTGCTGCCGCTGTACCAGCCGCCGGCTGAGGGCAATATCTACCGCTGGTTGAAATGGACCCGCCGCGCGCTGATCGTTGCGATCATTACCGCCGGCTACGGGTTCTACCTGCTGCTCGGCGCCGGGCAAGACCTGGCCAACCTTGGCATTGTCGCGTTTGTCGCCACCTTGCAGTTCCTGCCGGGGGTGTTGTCGGTGCTGTACTGGCCGACCGCCAACCGCCGTGGTTTTATCGCCGGGCTGCTGGCGGGGATCCTGGTGTGGATCGTCACCATGTTGCTACCACTGGTCGGCAACTTGCAGGGCTTCTACATTCCGTTGCTGAACATGATTTACGTGCTCGACGACACCAGTTGGCACATGGCGGCTATTGCCTCGCTGGCCGCCAACGTACTGATGTTCACCCTGATCTCACTGTTCACCAACGCCAGCGCCGAAGAAACCAGCGCCGCCGAAGCCTGCGCAGTGGACAACGTGCGTCGCCCGCAACGCCGCGAACTGCACGCAGCCTCGCCCCAGGAGTTTGCCACGCAACTGGCCAAGCCTCTGGGCGCCAAGGCGGCGCAAAAGGAGGTCGAGCAAGCGCTGCGTGACCTCTACCTGCCGTTCGACGAGCGTCGCCCCTATGCCCTGCGCCGTCTGCGTGACCGTATCGAGGCCAACCTCTCCGGCCTGATGGGCCCCAGCGTGTCCCAGGACATGGTCGAAACCTTCCTGCCCTACAAGGCGGGCGGCGAAAACTACGTGACCGAAGACATCCATTTCATCGAAAGCCGGCTGGAGGATTACCACTCACGCCTCACCGGCCTGGCCGCCGAACTCGATGCCTTGCGCCGTTACCACCGCCAGACCTTGCAGGAACTGCCGATGGGTGTCTGTTCCCTGGCCAAGGACCAGGAAATCCTGATGTGGAACAAGGCCATGGAAGAACTCACCGGCATCGCCGCGCAGCGGGTAGTGGGTTCGCGCCTCAATACCCTGGCCGATCCGTGGAAAGAACTGCTTCAGGGGTTTATCAACCTGCCCGACGAGCACTTGCACAAGCAGCACCTGGCCCTCGACGGCCAGACCCGCTGGCTCAACCTGCACAAAGCCGCCATTGATGAGCCCCTGGCTCCCGGTAACAGCGGCCTGGTTTTGCTGGTGGAAGACCTCACCGACACGCAGATGCTCGAAGACAAGCTGGTGCATTCCGAGCGCCTGGCCAGTATTGGTCGTCTCGCAGCCGGCGTGGCCCACGAAATCGGCAACCCGATCACCGGTATCGCCTGCCTGGCGCAGAACCTGCGCGAAGAGCGCGAGGAAGACGGTGAAATCACTGAAATCAGCGGGCAGATCCTTGAACAGACCAAGCGCGTTTCGCGCATCGTGCAGTCGCTGATGAGCTTCGCCCACTCCGGCGCGCATCAAAACCAGGACGAAGCGGTGTGTCTGGCCGAGGTCGCGCAGGACGCCATTGGACTTCTGGCCTTGAATCGGCGCAATTTCGAAGTACAGTTCTTTAATCTGTGTGATCCGGAACATTGGGTCGATGGCGACTCGCAACGCCTGGCCCAAGTGCTGATCAACCTGCTGTCCAACGCACGCGATGCATCGCCGGCCGGCAGCGCTGTACGCGTCAAGAGCGAGGCTTTCGAGCACACGGTCGACCTGATCGTGGAGGACGAAGGCAGCGGCATCCCACAAAACATCATGGACCGATTGTTCGAACCCTTCTTCACCACCAAGGACCCCGGTGAAGGTACCGGTCTGGGCCTTGCACTGGTCTATTCCATCGTTGAAGAGCATTATGGACAAATCACCATCGACAGCCCGGCTGACACCGAAAGCCAACGCGGCACCCGTATCCGGGTGACCTTGCCGCGTCATGTCGAAGCGACGTCCGCTGTGAACTGAGACCGTCGAGAGAATTGAATCAATGCCGCACATTTTGATCGTCGAAGACGAAACCATTATCCGCTCTGCCTTGCGTCGCCTGCTTGAACGAAATCAGTACCAGGTCAGCGAAGCCGGCTCGGTGCAGGAAGCCCAGGAGCGGTTCAGCATCCCCACGTTCGACCTGATTGTCAGCGACCTGCGCCTGCCTGGAGCTCCGGGCACCGAGCTGATCAAGCTGGGCCAAGGCACCCCGGTGCTGATCATGACCAGCTACGCCAGCCTGCGCTCGGCGGTCGACTCGATGAAGATGGGCGCGGTGGACTATATCGCCAAGCCTTTCGATCACGATGAGATGCTCCAAGCCGTGGCCCGCATCCTGCGTGACCGTCAGTCGGCCAGCAGCGCGCCTGCCGAACAGCGTCCAGCCGGTAAAGCGACCAACGGCGCCGACAAGCCCGGTGTGGACAACAGCAATGGCGAGATCGGCATCATCGGCTCCTGCCCGCCGATGCAGGATCTGTACAGCAAGATCCGCAAAGTGGCGCCGACCGATTCCAATGTATTGATCCAGGGCGAGTCGGGCACTGGCAAGGAGCTGGTTGCCCGCGCCCTGCACAACCTGTCCAAGCGCGCCAAGGCACCGATGATCTCGGTGAACTGCGCGGCAATCCCTGAATCGCTGATCGAGTCCGAACTGTTCGGTCACGAGAAAGGCGCGTTCACCGGCGCCAGCGCCGGGCGTGCTGGCCTGGTTGAAGCGGCGGACGGCGGAACCTTGTTCCTCGATGAAATCGGCGAACTGCCACTGGAAGCCCAGGCGCGCTTGTTGCGGGTGTTGCAGGAAGGCGAGATTCGCCGAGTCGGTTCGGTGCAATCGCAAAAGGTTGATGTGCGGCTTATTGCAGCGACGCACCGTGACCTCAAGAGCCTGGCCAAGATCGGCCAGTTCCGTGAAGACTTGTATTACCGCCTGCACGTGATCGCCCTCAAATTGCCAGCCCTGCGCGAGCGCGGCGCCGACGTCAACGAGATCGCCAGTGCGTTCCTGTTACGCCAGAGCGCACGCATCAACCGTACCGACCTGAAGTTTGCCGCGGACGCCGAGCAGGCAATCCGGCATTACTCGTGGCCGGGTAACGTGCGGGAATTGGAGAACGCCGTGGAGCGCGCGGTGATCCTGTCGGAAAGCCCGGAGATTTCCGCCGAGCTTTTGGGCATCGATATCGAGCTCAGTGACCTGGAAGACGATGACTTCATCGGCCTGGCCCCACAACAGGGCGGCGGTAGCAATACCAGTCATGAGCCGACGGAGGATTTGTCACTGGAAGACTACTTCCAGCATTTCGTCCTGGAACATCAGGACCATATGACCGAGACCGAACTGGCCCGCAAACTGGGTGTGAGTCGCAAGTGCCTGTGGGAGCGGCGCCAGCGCCTGGGCATTCCGCGGCGCAAGACCGGGGTTGCCAGCGAGAGCTGAGGGTGCGCCCCTATGGGTAACACCTGTTAATGTGAAAAAACTGTTACCGCTGACTTTTCACGTAACAAAAGCCGGGGCTTACGGTAACGAAGCCCCGGCTTTTTTTGCCCTCGAAAACTGCAAAACCACCTCAACCCCCTGATTTTGCTGGCCGGCACAAAAGTTGGCACGCACCCTGCTATATGCTTAGTACAAAAACAATAACAAGCTATGTACAAGACAATAAAAATAAGACGAATCGACTCACGCATAACAAAAACAACACGGCGGAGGCGCAGCTAACTGATTCTTTTGGAGAGGCGTTGCATTTGGGGCTTGCCCCGCAACCAGGCCGAGAACAACAAAAACTGCCCTAAGGCAGAGCCTGAACTGGTTGGATCGTAGATCAGCAACACAGCGACCAAAGCAATCCGTTTGCTCTTGACTCTCGATTGGGAGTGTCATGAAGGTGAAGCTTCATGGCGAGGGCGATCAACAAAAACAAGAAGCCCGAAATCAATAATAAAAATAGAGCACGCAACTACTTCTGGGGGAGCTTCGGCTCCCCTTGTAGTTTCCGGGATTTGACTCGAAAACGCTTATGGCGCAATGCCTGTAGCTTGTTCCTACACCATCCCCTGACTAAATGCTAGAATCCCCGCCCATCATGCGGTCATTCTTCGTTATGGCCGAACATTCCTTCAAACAGTGCATCCCATGCTGAAGAAGTTGTTCCAGTCATTCCGTTCTCCCTTGCGTCGTACGCAACACAAACGCAGCACGCCTGAAGTGCTCAACAGCAGCCAGCATTCGTTGCAGCGCGCTCAATTCAGCCGTTATGCAGTGAACATCGTCGAACGTTTGCAGAACGCCGGCTACCAGGCTTACCTGGTGGGTGGTTGCGTACGCGACATGCTGCTCAATATCACGCCCAAGGATTTCGACGTAGCCACCAGTGCCACGCCTGAACAAGTGCGCGCCGAGTTTCGTAACGCACGAATCATCGGCCGGCGCTTCAAGCTGGTGCATATCCATTTTGGTCGCGAAATCATCGAGGTCGCGACCTTCCGCGCCGGCCACCCGCAAAACGATGAAGAGGAAGACACCAATCAGTCTTCCCGCAACGAGAGCGGGCGCATCCTGCGCGATAACGTCTACGGCACCCTGGAGGAGGACGCGCAACGTCGCGACTTCACCATCAATGCCCTTTATTACGATCCGGTCAGCGAGCGCATCCTCGATTACGCCAATGGCGTACACGACATTCGCAATAACCTGATCCGCCTGATCGGTGACCCGACCCAGCGCTATCAGGAAGATCCGGTGCGTATGCTGCGCGCCGTGCGGTTCGCGGCCAAACTCAACTTCGGTATCGAGAAGCACACTGCCGCGCCGATTCGCGAGCTGGCGCCCATGCTGCGGGAAATCCCCTCGGCACGCCTGTTCGAAGAGGTGCTCAAGTTGTTCCTCTCGGGGTATGCCGCCGACACCTTCGAAATGCTCGTCGACCTGCAGTTGTTCGACCCGCTGTTCCCGGCCAGTGCCGAGGCGCTGGAATACAACCCCACGTACACCCACACGCTGATCAGCGAAGCGTTGGTCAACACCGACCTGCGCATCAAGCAGAACAAACCGGTAACCCCGGCATTCCTGTTTGCCGCCCTGCTGTGGCCAGCGCTGCCCAAGCGCGTACTGCGCCTGCAGGACCGTGGCATGCCGCCGATCCCGGCCATGCAGGAAGCCGCCCACGAACTGATCGCCGAGCAGTGCCAACGCATCGCCATCCCGAAACGCTTCACCATGCCGATCCGCGAAATCTGGGACATGCAGGAACGTTTGCCGCGTCGCAGCGGTAAGCGTGCTGACCTGCTGCTGGACAACCCACGCTTCCGTGCCGGCTACGACTTCCTGCTGCTGCGCGAAAGCGCCGGTGAGCAGACCGATGGCCTGGGCGAATGGTGGACTGACTATCAGGATGCCAATGACAGCCAGCGTCGCGAAATGATTCGTGAGCTTGGCAGCAAAGGCGATGGTGCCGGTGAAGGGCCGAAAAAGCGTCGCCGCAGCGGCAGCAAGCGTAAACGCAGCAGTGCCGATGCCTCGGGCGCCGCGGGCGAATAAACGTGGAACGTATCTACATCGGCATGGGCAGCAACCTGGCTGCCCCGCAACAGCAATTGCGCAGCGCGATCGAGGCGCTGGCGCAACTGCCTGGCACCCACCTCGCTGGTGTGTCCGCCTTCTATCAAAGTGACTCCCTGCTCCCGGGCCAACCGCGCTACACCAACGCGGTTGCGGCACTGGACAGCAGCCTGGCGCCGCTGGACCTGCTCGACGCACTGCAAGCCATCGAGAATGACCAGGGCCGCGAACGTCTTGAGCGCTGGGGCCCACGCACACTGGATCTGGATATCTTGCTGTTCGGTGATCGCCTGATCGACGAACCGCGCCTCAAGGTGCCGCACTACCAGATGCATCTGCGCGCCTTTGTGCTGTATCCACTGGCTGAATTGGCGTCAACCGACCTGCAACTGCCTGACGGCCAACGCTTGAGCACCCTGCTCACAGCCTGCCCATTCGTCGGCCTGGAACGCTTACCGCAAGAATGACTCGGTCAATGTGGGAGCTGGCTTGCCTGCGATACAAGCGACTCGGTGTATCAGCCACACTGCGTGGATGCCATCGCAGGCAAGCCAGCTCCCACATCTGATCTGCGCTGCCGTAAACCGCGCACAAGTTGCGCAATGGCGTCAGTAACAGCGGTAACACCGCCATCGTAACAATGCGGTAACACATCCAATTGACTTCCCGTGTCCTCCTCACGACTATAGGCGTCCCGCTGCCGCCAACCCGGCGCTACAGGGCGCAATCCAGGCCTTATAAGCACTGCTTTCAAGACAGTGCGCCTGTATAAACGAAGACTCACGCGCGTTACTCGCTGTTTCCAAGCGCCTGAACGAGGACCCTTTTCATGCCAGACATTACCCTGACCACCTTGCAGAGCCTCAAGCTCAAGGGTGAAAAAATCACCATGCTGACCTGCTATGACGCCACCTTCGCCAACGCCTGTTGCCAGGCCGGGGTTGAAGTGTTGTTAGTGGGCGACTCCCTGGGCATGGTTCTTCAAGGGAATGACAGCACCCTGCCCGTGACCACGGATGAACTGGCCTACCACACCGCCAGCGTCAAGCGTGGCAACGACGGCGCCTTGATCATCGCCGACCTGCCGTTCATGGGGTACGCCACGCTTGAGCAAACCTTCCAGAACGCCGGCAAGCTGATGCAGGCCGGCGCACATATGGTCAAAGTCGAAGGCGCCGTGTGGCTGGCCGAGTCGATCCGGCTGCTGGCTGAACGCGGTGTACCGGTATGTGCACACATGGGCCTGACCCCGCAGTCGGTGAACATCCTCGGCGGCTACAAGGTACAGGGTCGCAATGAAGCCCAGGCGCGCCAGATGCGCGCCGATGCCATCGCCCTGGAACAAGCCGGTGCCGCGATGATTGTGCTGGAGTGCGTCCCCAGCGAACTGGCCGCAGAAATCACCCAGGCCGTCAAAGTGCCGGTAATCGGCATTGGCGCCGGCTCCGCCACCGATGGTCAGGTGCTGGTCCTGCACGACATGCTCGGCCTGTCGATTAGCGGTCACGTACCCAAGTTCGTGAAGAACTTCATGGCCGGCCAGGACAGCATCCACGCAGCCCTGAGCGCTTACGTCAGCGCAGTCAAGAATGTGACTTTCCCAGGCGCTGAACACGGATTCTCGGCATGAACACCGTTAAAACCGTCCGCGAACTGCGGGCTGCCGTGACCCACGCCCGCAGCGCCGGCAAACGCATCGGCTTTGTGCCTACCATGGGCAACCTGCATAGCGGCCATGCCACCCTGGTGACCAAGGCCGCGCAGCAGGCGGATTTCGTGGTGGCGAGCATCTTCGTCAACCCACTGCAATTCGGTGCCGGCGAAGATCTGGATAAATACCCGCGCACCTTGGCCGCCGACCAGGAAAAACTCCTGCAGGCGGGCTGCAACCTGCTGTTCGCCCCCACTGTCGAGGAAATGTACCCCCATGGCATGAACGGCCAGACCCGCGTCAGCGTGCCACAACTGTCCGAAGGCTTGTGCGGCGCCAGCCGCCCAGGGCATTTCGAAGGCGTGGCCACGGTGGTCAGCAAGTTGTTCAACATGGTCCAGCCCGACATGGCCGTATTTGGCCAGAAGGACTACCAGCAGTTGGCGGTCATTCGCGCCATGGTCCGCGATCTGAACATGCCGATCCAGATCATCGGCGAACCCACCGTGCGTGCAGCGGACGGCCTCGCGCTGTCATCACGCAACGGTTACCTCACCGAGGAGCAACGTGCGGTCGCGCCAGTGCTGTACCGCGCGCTCAGCCAGATCGCCACGGCCATCCAAGACGGTGATCATGATTTCGCCAAGCTTCGCGCCGAGCAAATCCAGCAGATTGAAGCCGCAGGGCTACGCATGAACTACCTGGAAGTGCGCCAGGGCGTACATCTGCGCCCGGCCACGGCTGAAGATCGGGATGTGGTGATCCTGGTCGCCGCTTATCTGGGCGCCACACGCCTGATCGATAACCTGCACCTGAACCTCGCCTGACCCTACTTTACCCTCCACCTGTTGCCCCGACGGCTGTGCCGGTATAAAAAAGTACCGGCCACAGCGCAGACAAAGCCAAGACATATCCACACGCTAGGTTTAATGTAATCGCCCTGCGCTATGGTTAGCGCTGTCTGGAACCCAGTCGTTGAGACAAGAATGGATGTTCCGGGCTTTTAAGTGTCCTAAAGGCAGTCCCTGTAATAAAAGGAAACCCGCAGCGATGGCGTACTACCGCACCCCTCATGACGTTACCGCTCTGCCCGCCTGGCAAGCGCTTGTTCAACATCGCCAAGCCATGCAGGATTTCAGCATGCGCGAAGCGTTCAATGCCGACCCTCAGCGCTTTTCCCAATTTACCTTGAGCAGCTGCGGACTTTTCCTCGATTACTCGAAAAACCTGATCACCAGCGAAACCCGCGACCTACTGGTGGACCTGGCCAAGGAAGTGAACCTTAAAGGCGCGATTGATGCGCTGTACGCCGGCGAGCCCGTCAACTCTTCCGAAGGCCGCCCGGCGCTGCATACCGCCCTGCGCCGCCCGGTGGGTGACAAGCTGTCGGTCAACGGCGTGAACATCATGCCGGACGTGCACAAGGTGCTGAACCAGATCACTGACCTGGTCGGTCGCATCCACGACGGCCTGTGGCGTGGCTACACCGAAAAGCCGATCACCGACGTGGTGAACATCGGCATCGGTGGTTCGTTCCTCGGTCCGGAACTGGTCTCCGAAGCGCTGTTGTCCTACGCCCACAAAGGCGTGCGTTGCCACTACCTGGCGAATATCGACGGCAGCGAGTTCCACGAGCTGACCATGAAGCTGCGCGCCGAGACCACGCTGTTCATTGTGTCGTCCAAATCCTTCAACACCCTTGAAACCCTGAAGAACGCCCAGGCCGCCCGCGCCTGGTACCTGGCCCAGGGTGGTTCGGAAGCTGAGCTGTATCGCCACTTCATCGCCGTTTCGAGCAACAACGCGGCGGCCGTAGCCTTTGGTATTCGTGAAGAGAACATCTTCCCGATGTGGGATTGGGTAGGTGGGCGTTACTCGCTGTGGTCGGCGATTGGCTTGCCAATCGCCCTGGCCATCGGCATGTCCAACTTCAAGGAACTGCTGTCGGGTGCCTACACCATGGACCAGCACTTCCTGAACGCGCCGTTCGAAGCCAACATGCCTGTGCTGCTGGGTTTGCTGGGCGTGTGGTACGGCAACTTCTGGGGCGCGCAGAGCCATGCGATCCTGCCGTACGACCATTACCTGCGTAACATCACCAAGCATTTGCAACAGCTGGACATGGAATCCAACGGCAAGAGCGTCCGCCAGGACGGCACGCCAGTGTCCACCGATACCGGCCCGGTGATCTGGGGTGGCGTAGGCTGCAACGGGCAGCACGCTTACCACCAGTTGCTGCACCAAGGGACGCAACTGATCCCGGCCGACTTCATCGTGCCGATCGTCAGCTTCAACCCGGTCTCCGATCACCACCAGTGGCTATACGCCAACTGCCTGTCCCAGAGCCAGGCACTGATGCTCGGCAAGACCCGCGGCGAAGCCGAAGCCGAGCTGCGTGAGAAGGGCCTGCCGGAAGCGGAAGTGCAGAAGCTGGCACCGCACAAGGTGATCCCGGGCAACCGTCCGAGCAACACCCTCGTGGTCGAACGCATCAGCCCTCGTCGCCTCGGCGCGTTGGTGGCGATGTATGAGCACAAGGTGTTCGTGCAGAGCGTGGTCTGGGGCATCAACGCTTTTGACCAATGGGGCGTTGAACTGGGCAAGGAACTGGGCAAAGGCGTTTACAACCGCCTGACGGGCGCCGAAGAAACCTCAGCCGAGGACGCTTCGACCCAGGGCCTGATCAACTACTTCCGCGGTCGTCACCGCGGCTGATGCTGATCACTCAAGGCCAACGTCTGTTTGGACGTTGGCCTTGAACCCTCCCACCACAGGGTGCATCTTTATCACTTGTCGCAAAAACAAGAATAAGGATCGCTCATGTTCGATATCAGCACGTTTCCCACCGCCGATGCCGTCCGCCGGGCTGCGCAACTCAGTCAAGAAGACTATCAGCGCCTCTATCGCCAATCCATCGAGCAGCCAGAGACCTTCTGGGCCGAACAGGCCAAGGGCTTTCTGGACTGGATAACACCGTGGCACACCGTCCAGCAGTCAGACATCAATACCGGTGCCGCCCAATGGTTTGCCGGCGGCCAACTGAACGTCAGCCACAACTGCATTGACCGTCACCTGGCGCAACGCGCCGATCAGCCGGCCTTCATCTGGGAGGGCGACGATCCGTCAAAATCCTCCACGATCACTTACCGCCAACTGCATCAAAACGTCAGCCGCCTGGCCAATGTGCTGAAAAACCGTGGCGTGAAAAAAGGCGACCGCGTGTGCATCTACATGCCGATGATCCCGGAAGCGGCCTACGCCATGCTGGCCTGCACGCGAATTGGCGCGGTGCACTCAGTGGTGTTTGGCGGGTTTTCGCCTGACGCCCTGCGTGACCGTATTCTCGATGCCGACTGCCGCACCGTGATCACCGCCGACGAAGGCGTGCGCGGCGGCAAGCCCGTGGCGCTGAAACAGAATGTCGATAAAGCCCTGGCCAGTTGCCCGAACGTCAGCACGGTGCTGGTGGTCGAGCGCACCGGAGCCAGCGTGAACTGGAACGAGGGCCGCGACCTCAAGTATCAAGCGGCCCTGGACGCCGCCAGCGACAACTGCCCACCCGAGCCGATGGACGCCGAGGATCCGCTGTTCATCCTCTACACCTCCGGCAGCACCGGCAAACCCAAGGGCGTGCTGCACACCACTGGCGGCTACCTGCTGCAAGCGGCGATGACCTTCAAGTACGTACTCGACTACCAAGAGGGCGAAGTGTTCTGGTGCACCGCCGATGTGGGCTGGGTTACCGGGCATAGCTACATCGTCTACGGTCCGCTGGCCAATGGCGCCACTTCGCTGATGTTCGAGGGCGTGCCGAGTTATCCGGACAGCTCGCGCTTCTGGCAGGTGATCGATAAACATCAGGTGAATATTTTCTACACCGCGCCCACCGCTTTGCGCGCCCTGATGCGTGAAGGCCACGGCCCATTGGAGAGCACCTCCCGCGCCAGCCTGCGCCTGCTGGGCAGTGTCGGTGAGCCGATCAACCCGGAGGCCTGGGACTGGTACTTCAATGCGGTGGGCGAACAGCGCTGCCCCATCGTCGATACCTGGTGGCAAACCGAAACCGGCGGCATCATGCTCAGCCCGCTGGTCAGCGCCCAGCGCATCAAGCCGGGCTGCGCGACACAGCCGATGTTCGGCGTACAACCGGTGCTGCTCGATGAGCAGGGCAAGGAAATCAGCGGCGCCGGCAGTGGCGTGCTGGCGATCAAGGCCAGCTGGCCGGGGCAGATTCGCAGCGTCTACGGCGACCCGCAGCGCATGATCGACACTTACTTCAAGCCCTATCCCGGCTACTACTTCACCGGCGACGGCGCACGCCGCGATGAAGACGGCGACTACTGGATCACCGGTCGCATCGATGATGTGATCAACGTGTCCGGCCATCGCATCGGCACCGCCGAGGTCGAAAGCGCCCTGGTGCTGCATGACCAGGTCGCTGAAGCCGCTGTGGTCGGCTATCCCCATGACGTCAAGGGCCAGGGCATCTATGCCTTTGTAACGCCAATGAACGGCGTCGAGCCCAGCGATACGCTGAAAAAGCACTTGCTGGACCTGGTCAGCAAGGAAATTGGCAGCTTTGCCAAACCGGAACTGATCCAGTGGGCGCCTGCCTTGCCGAAAACCCGCTCCGGAAAGATCATGCGGCGCATCTTGCGCAAGATCGCCTGCAACGAACTGGACAGCCTGGGCGATACCTCAACCCTGGCTGACCCAAGCGTCGTAGACGGGTTGATCGACAAACGCCTGAACCGATAGCGCTCAGGATAATCCCCGGCCTGTGCAGGCCGGGGTTAACTGTTAAACTCCGCGCCCCGATTTTCTTATTTTTCTGCAAGCAAGGCGCGCTTCATGACCCCCCTGAATCAGGCGCTGCGCGCCGCCCTCGATCACCGCCAAGACCTGATCAACGAACTGCACGCCCAGGGTACAGACTGCTACCGGCTGTTCCACGGCAGCCAGGAAGGCGCCGGCGGCTTGACCATCGACCGCTACGGCCCGCAATTGCTGGTGCAGAGCTTCCATCAGTCGCTGGACAGCGCAGACCTTCTGGACCTGCATCAACTGATCAACCAATACATGGGCCTGGAATTGCTGCTGGTGTACAACGACCGTGCCCGAGGCAACTCGCGTATCGATCGTGAAGACACGGTATACCGCGCAGAGCCTGCGGCGCTCGAAGACCTGGTCGGCCACGAGTGGGGCCTCAGCTACCGTGTGCGGGGGCGCCATGCCGGGCAGGACCCGTTGCTGTTCCTCGACCTGCGTAACACCCGTGGCTGGGTGAAGGATCACAGCGCCGGCAAAAGCGTGCTGAACCTGTTCGCCTACACCTGCGGCGTGGGCTTGAGCGCGGCCGCCGGCGGCGCACGCGAAGTGTGCAACCTGGATTTTGCCGAGGGCAACCTGGCGGTCGGGCGTGAAAACGGCCTGCTCAACCCACAATTGCCGAGCATGGAGTTCGTACAGTCCGATTACTTCCCGGCCATTCGCCAACTGGCGGGCCTGCCGATCACCCAGCGTCGCGGCCAAAAGCTGCCGAGCTATCCGCGCCTGGAGCAGCGCCAGTACGACCTGGTTCTGCTTGATCCGCCCGCCTGGGCCAAGAGCGCGTTCGGCACCGTCGACCTGCTGCGCGACTATCAGAGCTTGCTCAAGCCCGCGCTGCTGACCACCGCTGACAATGGGGTACTGATCTGTTGTAACAACCTGGCGAAAGTCAGCATGGATGACTGGCGTGAACAGGTGCTGCGTTGCGCAGAAAAAGCCGGCCGCCCAGTGCGCGACTGGCAGGTCATGACACCCGGGGCAGACTTTCCTTCCACAGATCAGCAGCCTCCGTTAAAGACCTTGATCCTGCATTTGTAGGAAGTTTCCCAGCAGCCACTGTTCTTCGGAACCGAATTACCGTGCCATACTCCAAGGCACTCTCGTTCGACACAGATGGCGTCACCCATGCCCAAAGGATTGATCCGCGCCGCAGGCGCCTTGTTGACCGCCCTGGCTTTGTACAGCTTGCTGGGCTTTTTGATTTTACCCGGCATCGCTCTTCGCATTGCCAACCAACAGTTGGCGAATTACGCCACGGTGCCGGCGCGAATCGAGCGCATCGAGCTCAACCCGTTCAGCCTGGAACTCACGCTGTGGGGCCTGAAGATCGGTGAGCCGGGCAAAGAACAAGTGGGCTTCCAGCGCTTTTACGCCAACCTGCAGGCCGACAGTCTCTGGACCCGCGCCCTGCACCTGGCTGATGTGCAACTGGACCAGCCCAAGACCGAACTGTTGTTCGACAAATCCGGCCAGTTGAACCTGGCGCAGTTGTTCAAACTGCCGCCGAGCGAACCGACTCCCGCAGATCCCGATGCCAAACCGTTCCCGCTGCGTATCGACAGCATCAAACTGGCGGGCGGCAATCTGCATTTCCGAGACCTGCGCCCCAGCGAACCTATCGAATTCCTCTACGACAAACTCGACTTCGAGCTGAAAAACCTCAGCACCTTGCCCGAAGACAACGCCGACATGACCCTGGTGGCCGCTGGCCCTGACGGCGGGCAGATCGACTGGAAAGGTAATGTCAGCCTGGTACCGATCACCTCCGAAGGTACCTTGAAGGTCACCGACGGCAAGATGAAAGCTTGGTGGCCGTATGTACGTGACGCCTTGCCGCTGGTGCTGGAAGACGGCGTGCTTAACTTCAGCACCGACTATAAGTTCAGCCTGGCCAAAGAGACCGAGCTGAACCTGACCAACACCGCCGCCAGCATTGCGCCCTTCGCGATCAAGGCGCCGGATGGCCGGCCATTGGTACGCCTGGAACGCCTGGATGTCAGCGAAACTACGGTAGACCTGGCCAAGCAGCAGGTAGTCGTCGGCAAAATCCGCAGCAACAAGCTGGAAACCTGGGCCGCTCTTGAAGCCGATGGCCAACTCGACTGGCAGAAACTGTTCGCCAGCCAGCCAAGCAAGCCAACACCGGCACCGGCCAACGCCGACGCCGACGCCGACGCACCTGAAGCCCAACCGGCAGCGCCAAGCAAACCCTGGCAAGTGATGCTCAAGGATGTGCAACTGCGTAACTATCAGGTACACCTGGCCGACCGCCAGGCCAAACCTGCGGTGGCGCTGGAACTGGGCCCGTTGAATGTCGACATGCAGAACTTCGACAGCCTCAACCAAAGCCCCTTCACCTTGAAGGTCGATAGTGGCGTGGGCAAGCAAGGCAAGATCCAGGCAACCGGCGAGGTTAACCTCAACCCGGTCAGCGCCAAGCTGAAAGTGAATACCCAGGACATCGACCTGCGGGTGGCCCAGTCGTATATCAGCCCGTTTATTCGCCTGGAACTGCGCAGCGGCATGTTGGGCGGCAACCTGGATGTGAACCTCAAGAGCACCGAGCCGTTGGCCCTGCAAATCACCGGCCGCGCTCAGGTCGATCAGTTGCATACCCTGGACACCCTCAAGACCCGCGACTTCCTCAAGTGGCAGCGCCTGGTACTGGAGGGTGTGAACTATCAGCACGGTCAGAGCCTGTCGATCGACAAGGTCAACCTGCTGCAGCCGTATGCGCGCTTCATGATCAACGACGATCGCACCACCAACATCGATGACTTGCTGATTCCCCAGCCTGCCGACAGTGGTGCCAAATCAGCCGCCAAGCCGGCGGCCAGCAAAGACAAGCCCTTGGGCATCCACATCGGGCAGATCGCAATTAACGATGGTTCGGCCAACTTTGCCGACTTCAGCCTCACGCCCAACTTCGCCACCGCGATTCAACAGCTCAACGGCCAGATTGGCACCATCGATAGTCGCCAGGCCAAACCGGCCAGCGTCGATATCAAGGGTAAGGTAGACCGTTACGCCCCAGTGACCATCAAGGGCAGCGTGAACCCGTTTGATCCGATGGCAGCCCTGGATATCGCGACCAGCTTCAAACGTGTCGAGTTGACCAACTTGACACCTTACTCGGGCAAGTTCGCAGGCTTCCGTATCCGCAAGGGCCGGCTGAATCTCGACTTGCACTACGTGATCACCAAGGGCCAGTTGAAGGCCGAAAACAAAGTGGTGGTCGAACAGTTGCAACTGGGTGAGAAAGTCGACAGCTCCGATGCGGTGGACTTGCCGATTCGCCTGGCCATCGCCCTGCTCAAGGACAGCGACGGCAAGATCTCGATCGAACTGCCGGTCAGTGGCGACCTGAACAACCCGCAATTCAGCGTGATGCCGATTGTGTGGCAGACCCTGCGTAACCTCGTCGTCCGCGCAGCGACCGCGCCCTTCAAGTTTATTGGCGGGCTGGTGACGGGTGGCGGCTCTGAAGACCTGGGTAATGTTTCGTTCGCCGCCGGCTCCAGTGAGCTGAACAAAGATGCCGAGGGCGCGCTGAACACCTTGGCCAAGGCACTGAAAGAGCGCCCTACCCTGCGCCTGGAAATCGAAGGCACGGCTGCTGCCAGCAGCGATGGGCCGTTCCTGGCGGCGCAGCGGCTGGAACGTGAATACCAGTACAACTACTACAAGATCCTCCAGCGCCGTGGCGACAAAGTCCCGGCCCAAGCTTCGTTGCTTGAAGTGCCCGAGAAAGAAAAAGCACCGTTGCTGGAAGGTATCTACCGCACCCGTCTTAAACAGCAACCTCCCGCCGAATGGAAAAACCTTGGCAGCGATGAGCGCTCGGCGAAGCTCAAAGAGGGTGTGATCAAGTTCTGGAGCGGCAGTGATGTGCTGCTGCGCCAACTGGGCCAGGAGCGCGCCAGTACCATCAAGGATTACTTGGTGGACAAGGGCCAGTTGGAAGATGAGCGGGTGTACTTCATTGATGCGCAACTGGGGCAGGCGGAGAAAGATGGTCGGGTCATCACCCCAATGCATCTGGATGCCGAGTAACTTCTGAGCAACGCCTATCCTAATGTGGGAGCTGGCTTGCCTGCGATAGCATCACCTCGGTGCAACTGAATGACTGAGGTGCCAACATCGCTGGCAAGCCAGCTCCCACATTTTTTTGGGGGGTTGGCTGGCAGTTTTGTTTCAACCCCAAAATAGAACAGGCCCCGACACAAGTGCCGGGGCCTGTAATGACCACATCCGTGTGGTCGGTCGCATGAACTCCAGAGGTGCATCGGGTGGATAACTAGCTCACCCTAAGCCGCCGCTATATCGTTCAAACGAAACCTTTAACGTTACTCTGCTTTCAGGCCGTCGGCCGATACAGCTTTAACGCCTTTGATTTTCTTGGTGATGGCAACCGCAGTTTCTTTCTGCGATGCAGTCACGGCAGTCGGAGACGACAGGGACACTACGCCCTTGTTGGTCTCAACCTTGATGTCAGTGCCAGGAATGCCCTTCTCGGTAACCAGGTCAGCCTTCACTTTGGTAGTGATCCAAGTGTCGCTGGTGGTTTCTTTGGCGTCGTGTGCCGCACCTTTGGTTTTGTCGATGCCGTCAGCTTTGACAGCGCCGCCAGCCAGCAGACCGTCAGCCGAAACAGCATTCACACCTTTGATTTTCTTGGTGATGGCTACAGCAGTGGCTTTCTGCGAATCCGAGACTGCTACGTCGGAGGACAGGGAAACCACACCTTTGTTGGTCTCAACCTTGATGTCCGAACCCGGAATGCCTTTTTCGGTCAGCAGGTCGGCTTTGACTTTGGTGGTGATCCAAGTATCCGAAACGCTTTCCTTAGCCTTGGTCGCTTCACCGGCCGCCAAAGTCATAGGGGCTTGGGAAGTCTGAGCAAAGGCTACGTTAGCACCCATCGCCAGGGTCAGAGCGGTAGCAGTAGCGAGAGCGAACTTCTTCATACGAATAACTCCTGTTTTATTAAAAGTCTGCAGACGTAAACCTTCATGCTGCAGCGCTAACAGGGATAGTGCAGGCGGCGTGCCAAGTGGGATAACAGGACAAAATCTTTATAAAACAACAAGTTAAAAAACAGAGCGATTTTCGAAATCGTGCAAGTTGCATGAAGCAGGTCGTGCCTGCGTGCAAGTTGCGGTTTTTTGCAGGCGACTAAATAACTGATTTTAGGGGAATTTCCTTCTCCCACAAAAAAGGGACTCCGAAGAGTCCCTTTTTTTCAGCTAGAACGCGGGGTGATTAAACGCCCGAAGCCTTGGCTGCTGCTACGTCCTTGATGGACAGCTTGATACGGCCGCGGTTGTCCACGTCCAGTACCAGCACTTCCACTTCCTGGCCTTCTTTGAGAATGTCGGTCACTTTCTCAACACGAGCGTCGCTCAGCATGGAGATGTGAACCAGACCGTCTTTGCCCGGCAGGATGTTGACGAATGCGCCGAAGTCGACGATGCGCTCAACCTTGCCGACGTAGATCTTGCCGATCTCGGCCTCAGCGGTGATGCCCAGGACGCGTTGGCGTGCAGCTTCAGCCGCTTCCTTGGTTTCGCCGAAGATCTTGATCGAGCCGTCGTCTTCGATGTCGATCGAAGCCTTGGTTTCTTCACAGATCGCACGGATGGTCGCGCCGCCTTTACCGATAACATCACGGATTTTGTCGGTGTCGATTTTCATCGCGATCATGGTCGGAGCGTTTTCCGACAGTTCGGTACGCGACTGGCCAATGATCTGGTTCATCTGGCCGAGGATGTTCAGGCGCGCTTCCAGGGCTTGGCCCAGAGCGATTTCCATGATCTCTTCAGTGATGCCCTTGATCTTGATGTCCATCTGCAGCGCGGTTACGCCTTTAGCGGTACCGGCTACTTTGAAGTCCATGTCGCCCAGGTGGTCTTCGTCGCCCAGGATGTCGGTCAGGATGGCGAACTTCTCGCCTTCTTTAACCAGGCCCATGGCGATACCGGCAACCGGCGCCTTCATCGGCACACCAGCGTCCATCAGCGCCAGGGAAGCACCGCAAACGGAAGCCATCGAGCTGGAACCGTTGGACTCAGTGATTTCCGATACGACACGGATGGTGTACGGGAACACATCGGCAGCCGGCAGCATCGCTGCAATCGAACGACGGGCCAAACGGCCGTGACCGATTTCACGACGACCAGCACCACCCATGCGGCCACACTCGCCCACCGAGAACGGAGGGAAGTTGTAGTGCAGCATGAACGGGTCTTTTTTCTCGCCTTCCAGGGTGTCCAGCAGTTGTGCGTCACGGGCAGTACCCAGAGTCGCGACTACCAGGGCCTGGGTTTCACCACGGGTGAACAGCGCCGAACCGTGAGTCTTGGGCAGCACGCCGACTTCGATGTTCAGCGGGCGCACGGTGCGAGTGTCGCGACCGTCGATACGTGGCTTGCCGTTAACGATGTTTTCGCGAACGGTGCGGTATTCGATTTCGCCGAATGCAGCCTTGACGTCGCTGGCAGAAGGCTGGCCTTCTTCACCGGACAACTTGGCGACAACCTGGTCCTTCAACTCGCCCAGGCGAGCGTAACGGTCGGCCTTGACGGTGATGGTGTAGGCGTCGGAGATGGCAGCGCCGAACTCGGAGCGGATAGCGCCCAGCAGGTCGGTGGCCTCCGGGGCAGCAGCCCAGGTCCAGGTTGGCTTGGCAGCTTCGGCAGCCAATTCCTTGACCGCGTTGATTACCACCTGGAACTCGTCGTGAGCAAACAGTACGGCGCCCAGCATCTGGTCTTCGGTCAGCTCTTTGGCTTCCGACTCAACCATCAATACGGCTTCGGAGGTACCGGCAACGACCATGTCCAGGCTCGAAGCTTTCTGCTGCTCGTAAGATGGGTTCAGCAGGTAACCGGTGCTTTCATGGAAAGCAACGCGAGCGGCACCGATAGGACCATCGAACGGAATGCCCGAGATCGCCAGCGCAGCCGAAGTACCGATCATCGCAGCGATGTCCGGATCGGTCTTTTTGCTGGTGGAAACGACGGTGCAGACAACCTGCACTTCGTTCATGAAGCCTTCTGGGAACAGCGGACGGATCGGACGGTCGATCAGTCGGGATGTCAGGGTTTCTTTCTCGGAAGGACGGCCTTCGCGCTTGAAGAAACCGCCAGGGATCTTACCGGCAGCGTAAGTCTTTTCCTGGTAGTGAACGGACAGAGGGAAGAAGCCCTTGCTCGGGTCAGCGGTCTTGGCGCCAACCACGGTCACCAGTACGGTAACGTCGTCGTCAACGGTAACCAGCACTGCGCCGGAGGCTTGACGGGCGATACGGCCTGTCTCGAGGGTAACGGTCGACTGACCGAACTGGAATTTTTTGATAACCGGGTTCACGGTGTCCTACCTTCTTTGTGGCTCTTGGGGGAACTTGTCTTCTTGCGAAATTCTTGGGCAATGTCGGGAATCGGCCCGACCCTCGTCCAGGGTAAAACGTGTATCCAGATAAAACTTGAGGCTGGGAGCCTACCATGGGCCAGCGGGAATCCCACTGGCACACGGCAGACAACCAACCTCTAGCGCAATCGCTGATTAGCGACGCAGACCCAGGCGACCGATCAGAGTCTGATAACGACCCAGATCCTTGCCTTTCAGGTAGTCCAGCAGCTTACGGCGCTGGTTTACCATGCGGATCAGACCACGACGGGAGTGGTGGTCTTTACCGTTGGCCTTGAAGTGACCTTGCAGTTTGTTGATGTTGTGGGTCAGCAGTGCAACTTGCACTTCTGGCGAACCAGTGTCACCAACAGCTTGCTGATAGTCAGCTACGATTTGTGCTTTTTCTTGAACGTCGAGAGCCATGAGGCAATCCTTTTTTCAGGAAACCACCCAAGGGGTGATCTCAATAGGCCGAGGGCATACCCCCGTATCTATAAATGAGAAGTGACCATGCCTATTAACAGCCACCCTCGTTCGGTCATTCTGACCGAATCAGTCGACGCGGCGCGATGCGCCCGTCTTCGCTCACTTCACCGATACCGATAAAGCGACCGTTATGATCCTGTACTCGCACCATGCCGAACTTCGGGGCATCCGGGGCGCGTACCGGCTGGCCGTTGAGCCAGTAGAACGCGCTGTGCTCCGAGAAGTGCAGCAATGGCCAATCCAGCAAACCACTGTCCGAGGGCATCAGGAAGCGATCAACCGCTTCGTTGCCGCCTTCGGCGTGCACCGCTTCCAGCTCTTCCAGCGTGACCGTCTGGGCCAGGGTGAAAGGGCCTGCCTGGGTACGTCGCAGTTCAGCTACATAAGCACCGCAGCCCAGCTTCTCACCAATATCTTCCACGAGGGTACGGATATAGGTGCCTTTGCTGCAGTCCACCGCCAATCGAGCAGTGTCACCTTCACAGGCGAGCAGTTCCAGCCGGGCAATAGTAACAGAACGCGGTTCGCGCTCCACCACTTCGCCCGCACGTGCCAGCTTATAAAGAGGTTGCCCATCCCGCTTGAGCGCCGAGTACATCGGCGGTATCTGACTGATTTGCCCACGAAAAGCAGGTAATGCAGCTTCGATATCCGCACGACCAACGGTCACGTCGCGAACCTGCAAAACATCACCTTCGGCGTCTGCCGTGGTGGTTGTCTTGCCCAGTTGCATGAGGGTTTCATAACCCTTGTCCGAATCAAGCAGGTACTGCGAGAACTTGGTGGCCTCACCAAAGCACAACGGCAGAACGCCGGTGGCCAGTGGATCCAGGCTGCCGGTGTGTCCCGCCTTCTCGGCGTTAAGCAGCCAGCGGACCTTCTGCAGCGCCGCATTGGAGGTAAAACCAATGGGTTTGTCGAGCAGAATGATGCCACTGACGTTGCGACGGATACGTTTGACCTGAGCCACCGCTTACTCCTTGGCGTCTTCAGGTGTGGACGGATGCTGACTGTCTTCAGCCACGGCGCGCTCGATCAAGGCCGAGAGGTGCGCGCCACGCACGACGCTTTCGTCGTAATGGAAGTGCAACTGCGGAACGCTGCGCAGCTTCATTTCGCGGGCCAACTGCATCCGCAGGAAACCTGCGGCGGAGTTGAGCACCTTGATGCTTTGCGCGATTTCTTCGCTGTTGTCCTGCCCCATCACGGTGATGAAGATTTTGGCATGACCCACGTCACGGCTCACTTCAACGGCGGTGATGGTGACCAGGCCAACGCGGGGGTCTTTGACTTCGCGACGGATCAGTTGAGCCAGCTCACGCTGCATCTGATCACCGATACGCTGGGTACGGCTGTATTCTTTTGCCATGTCTTGTTACCTGTTACTGCCACACGGTGAAACCCGTGGGGTCTGAAAGCGGCAAACGCCCGGCCTGACAAAAGCCAGACCGGGCGTTGCGTTTAGAGTCCGGACACGGCGCGGGGCAAGTACATGCCCACGCGCTGTGTGGCTCCTGAAGTGCGCGAGTTAGAGGCTGCGAGCAACCTGAACCTTCTCGAAGACTTCGATCTTGTCGCCAACCTTGACGTCGTTGTAGCTCTTGACGCCGATACCGCATTCCATGCCGGCACGTACTTCGGCAGCGTCATCCTTGAAGCGGCGCAGGGATTCCAGCTCGCCTTCGAAGATAACGATGTCTTCACGCAGTACACGGATCGGACGGTTACGGTACACGGTGCCTTCGACAACCATGCAACCGGCGATCGCGCCGAATTTCGGCGAGCGGAACACGTCACGCACCTCGGCGATACCCAGGATGTTCTCCCGGACATCGCTGCCAAGCATACCGGTAAGGGCTTTCTTGACGTCTTCGATGATGTCGTAGATGACGTTGTAGTAACGCATGTCCAGGCCTTCCTGCTCGACGATCTTGCGAGCGCCAGCATCGGCACGCACGTTGAAGCCGAACAGTACAGCGTTGGAAGCCAGTGCCAGGTTGGCGTCGGACTCGGTGATACCACCGACACCGCCACCGACAACACGCACTTGCACTTCGTCGTTACCCAGGCCGTTCAAGGCGCCGTTCAACGCTTCGAGGGAACCACGGACGTCGGATTTGAGGACGATGTTAAGCGTCTTCTTCTCTTCCTGGCCCATGTTCTCGAAGATGTTTTCCAGCTTGCCGGCGTGAGCACGGGCCAGCTTGACTTCGCGGAACTTGCCTTGACGGAACAGAGCCACTTCACGGGCTTTCTTCTCGTCGGCAACTACGCTCATCTCGTCGCCAGCGTCCGGCGTACCGTCCAGGCCGAGAATCTCGACCGGGATAGCAGGACCTGCTTCCTTGATTGGCTTGCCGTTCTCGTCGAGCATGGCACGTACACGGCCGTAGTTCGAACCGACCAGCACCATGTCGCCTTGGCGCAGGGTACCGTCTTGAACCAGCACGGTCGCGACCGGGCCACGGCCCTTGTCGAGGCGCGATTCAACTACCACACCACGGCCAGGAGCCGAAGGCGTAGCAGTCAATTCCAGGACTTCAGCTTGCAACAGGACCGCTTCGAGCAGTTCGTCAACGCCGGTACCCATTTTCGCCGAGACCGATACGAATGGCGTCTCGCCACCCCATTCCTCGGATGTCACGCCGTGAACCGACAGTTCGCTACGGATGCGATCGAGATCGGCGCCGGGCTTGTCGATTTTGTTCACGGCTACAACCAGAGGAACACCGGCAGCCTTGGCGTGCTGGACAGCTTCAATGGTCTGCGGCATTACGCCGTCGTCCGCTGCAACCACCAGGATCACGATGTCGGTCGCCTTGGCACCACGGGCACGCATTGCGGTAAACGCGGCGTGACCTGGAGTGTCGAGGAAGGTGACCATGCCGCGTTCGGTTTCAACGTGGTATGCACCGATGTGCTGGGTAATACCACCGGCTTCGCCTGCGGCAACCTTGGCACGACGGATGTAGTCGAGCAGGGAAGTTTTACCGTGGTCAACGTGGCCCATTACGGTCACAACCGGTGCACGGGAAACTGCCTCGCCTTCAAACTTCAGGGACTCGGCCAGGGAATCTTCCAGGGCGGTGTCGCTGACCAGGGTCACTTTGTGGCCCAGCTCTTCAGCAACCAACTGGGCAGTTTCCTGATCCAGTACCTGGTTGATGGTGGCCGGGGTGCCCAGCTTGAACATGAACTTGATGATTTCAGCAGCCTTGACCGACATCTGCTGGGCCAGATCGCCCACAGTGATGGTCTCGCCGATCTTCACTTCACGCACGACAGGGCCGGTTGGGCTCTGGAAACCGTGAGCGTTGCGTTTTTTCAGCTTGGCCTTGCCGCGACCACCGCGACGGAAGCCATCGCTTTCTTCGTCGGTAGTACGTGGGGCAACGCGTGGAGCAGGCGCTTTCTCTTTGACCGAGGCACGATGCGGAGCGTTTTTGCGCTCGCCATCGCCACCACCACCGCGACGATTGTTATCGTCGGCACGTGGTTTGTCCGGACGACGAGGTTCGTCGCGCTTGCGGGCGTCAGCTGCAGGAGCAGGCGCAGCAGCAACCGGGGCGGCCTCACGCACAGCTTCAACAGGAGCGGCAACCGCTTCAGTGTTGGCAGGTTGCGCAGCAGCAGGCTGGCGACGCGCTTCTTCTTCGGCGCGACGCTTGGCTTCTTCTTCAGCCTTCTGGCGAGCAGCATTTTCTACTGCGCGACGTTCATCCAGCTCGCGTTTGCGCTCGGCTTCGATTTCTTCCGGGCTGCGCTGTACGAAGACTTTCTTCTTGCGTACTTCTACGCTGATGCTCTTGCTACCCGCAACACGCAGGGTGCTGGTGGTTTTGCGCTGCAATGTAATCTTGCGCGGTTCTTCCACTTTCGCCTTGTGGCTGCTCTTCAAGTGAGTCAGCAAAGACTGCTTCTCACTATCGCTCACACCTTCATCGGCGGCGGTGTGCGGCAGACCTGCCTCACGCATCTGCTGCAACAGGCGCTCTACCGGTGTTTTGACCTCATCGGCCAGTTGTTTCACCGTGACTTGCGTCATGCACTTCTCTCCTCAGGCCGCGCCTAATTACTCGAACCAATGGGCTCGGGCGGCCATGATCAACTTGCCGGCACGATCTTCGTCAATGCCGTCGATGTCGAGCAGATCGTCAATAGACTGCTCGGCCAGGTCTTCGCGGGTAATTACGCCGCGCACCGCCAGTTCCATCGCCAAATCCTTGTCCATACCCTCAAGCGAGAGCAGGTCTTCGGCCGGATGGGCGTCTGCCAGCTTTTCCTCAGTAGCGATGGCTTTAGTCAACAAACGATCCTTGGCCCGAGCGCGAAGCTCGTTGACGGTGTCTTCGTCAAAGCCGTCGATGTTGAGCATTTCTTCCAACGGTACGTAGGCAATCTCTTCCAGGCTGGTGAAGCCTTCATCTACCAGTACCTGTGCCAGGTCTTCATCGACTTCCAACTCTTCGATGAAGTTGCGCAGGATGTCACCGGTTTCAGCTTGCTGCTTAGCCTGGATGTCCGATTCGGTCATCACGTTCAGGGTCCAGCCGGTCAGTTGGCTGGCCAGACGCACGTTCTGACCACCACGACCAATGGCCTGAGCCAGATTGTCTGCGCCAACGGCGATGTCCATTGCATGGGCATCTTCGTCAACGATAATTGCCGCCACTTCAGCCGGCGACATGGCGTTGATCACGAACTGCGCCGGGTTATCGTCCCACAGGACGATATCCACACGCTCACCGCCCAATTCGCCCGACACTGCCTGGACGCGCGAACCGCGCATACCGATGCAAGCGCCTTGCGGGTCGATGCGTTTGTCCTTGGAGCGAACCGCGATCTTGGCACGCGAACCCGGATCGCGGGACGCAGCCATGACTTCGATCAGACCTTCGGCAATTTCCGGCACTTCGATGCGGAACAGCTCGATCAGCATTTCCGGCGCGGTACGCGACAGGATCAGCTGAGGACCGCGGTTCTCGGTGCGGATTTCCTTGAGCAGCGCACGCAGACGCACGCCGACACGGAAGGTTTCGCGAGAGATGATGTCTTCGCGGGCCAGCAACGCTTCGGCGTTGTTGCCCAGGTCGACGATCACATTGTCGCGGGTAACTTTTTTCACGGTGCCGGAGATGATTTCACCCAGGCGCTCGCGATAAGCGTCAACGACTTGAGCGCGCTCGGCTTCACGAACCTTCTGCACGATGACCTGCTTGGCGGTCTGTGCAGCAATACGGCCGAATTCGATCGATTCGATCTTTTCTTCGACGACATCACCGACCTGGGCGCCCGGGTGCGTTTGCGCAACCTTGCTCGGCCAGGTTTCGATGGCCGGATCATCAAGATCGGCTTCTTCGACGACCGTCCAGCGACGGAAAGTCTCATAGGCACCGGTGTGGCGGTTGATTTCCACACGCAGATCAACTTCGTCTTCAAAACGCTTTTTGGTAGCAGTGGCCAGGGCCAGCTCCAGCGCTTCAAAAATCACGTTTGCCGGTACGCCCTTTTCATTGGATACCGACTCAACAACCAGCAGTACTTCTTTGCTCATCGTACGCCTCGCCTTTCGCAAGCCATTGGATCCGCGGGATCCGCGTCTCAGTCAAAACTGGGAATAATGTTGGCCTTGTCGATCATATCGATCGGCAACAGGAACTCATGGTCTTCTACCTGCACCACGACATCCTGTTCTTCTACACCGCGCAGAAGGCCCTGAAAGTTGCGTCGCCCTTCGAAGGGCGAACGCAGCTTGATCTTCACTTGTTCACCGGCAAATTTTGCAAACTGATCAATAGTGAACAGTGGGCGTTCCATGCCTGGCGAGGAAACTTCAAGGGTGTACTCAACGGAAATCGGATCTTCAACATCCAGCACACCGCTGATCTGACGGCTGACAATGGCACAATCGTCCACCAGCACGCCGCCCTCTTTATCGATATAAACGCGCAACATTGAGTGGCGACCTTGAGCCGAAAACTCAATACCCCAGCATTCATAGCCTAGGGCCACGACCACCGGGGCCAGCAAGGCCTGCAACTCTTCTAGCTTGCTCGACACCTGAACCCCCTCGTGCATGTATGTGCATGCTGTGCAAAATAAAAAAATGGGCGAAACGCCCATCCTTGAAACGCCGTCGAACAGCGGCGTTGAAAGTGTCCAGCTAACAAAAAGCCCCTTAAAAGGGGCTCCGCTAAAACTGGTTGCGGGGGCCGGATTTGAACCGACGACCTTCGGGTTATGAGCCCGACGAGCTACCAGACTGCTCCACCCCGCGACAAAGCTGGGGCGGAAGTATACGACCGATCCCTTACAGGGTCAATGTAACCTTCCACCTACAAGAAAGCCCGCAACAGCGGGCTCTCCTGATAATTGGTACCGAGAAGGGGACTCGAACCCCTACACCCTATGGGCACAACCACCTCAAGGTTGCGTGTCTACCAATTCCACCACCTCGGCAATACAGCGCTTACAACCCTTCTTACTTCTGCTCTTGAGCTGGAGGTACGTCAGTCGCTGGAGTAGCCGACTTTTGCTCTTGAAGCACCGGGACATCATCAGAAGCCGGTTTTGCTTTTGGAACTTCCAACACTGCTGGGTTTGGCAAACCTACCTGAGTCAGCACATGAGCTTTCTCTTTAGCAAAGTAACCTAACCCTAAGCTGGTTATGAAGAAACCTGCGGCAAGTATAGCAGTAAACTTACTAAGAAAGGTAGAGGAACCTTGGCTTCCGAACACAGTATTTGAAGCACCTGCACCGAAAGACGCACCAGCATCCGCACCTTTACCCTGTTGCAACAAAACCAGAGCAACTACGCTCAGGGCAGCCAACAGATGAAAAACGACTACGACTGTTTCCAGCATTTTTTCAGTTTCCCGCGGCGCGACAGATCGCACCGAACTCATCTGCATTCAGGGAAGCTCCACCAATGAGCCCCCCATCGATATCCGGCATGCCGAACAGTTCGACCGCATTGGCCGCCTTCACGCTGCCGCCGTATAGAAGCCGCACACCTTGCGCGACTTCAGAATTCTCTGCCGCCAACTGCGCGCGGATGGCTGCATGCACATCCTGCGCCTGTTGCGGTGTAGCAGTCAGTCCGGTGCCAATGGCCCAGACCGGCTCGTAAGCAATAACCGCCTTTGCAAACGCACCAACACCCAGCTCCTCGATGATGCTGCCCAGCTGACGCGAGACAACTTCAAGAGTCTTGCCCGATTCGCGCTGCTCAAGGGTCTCCCCTATGCACAACACCGGAACCAAGCCACAAGCCTGTGCCGCGGCGAACTTGCGATTGAGCGTCGCATCCCGCTCGCCCATCATCTGACGGCGCTCGGAGTGCCCAACGAGTACATAGGCACAACCCGCATCAACCAACTGACTCGGCGAAATCTCACCGGTCAATGCGCCTTGCATAGGCTCCACCGCAGAATTCTGCGCGCCGACCTGGATCGACTTGCCCTTCAAGCCATCAACCACTTGGTTGATATGCAAGCAAGGTGGGAAAACCGCGACATCAACACCGCTAGGCAAGGCCAAGTGACGAAGGCCATTGATCAGCTCAGCGACACTGGCGCGGGTACCGTGCATCTTCCAGTTACCAGCTACCATAGTGCGACGCATGCTGTACCCCGTCGGTCAAAGTGGGCGCAGATGTTACCCAACCACACCATCACTGGCAAGCCGAATTCAGGCGCAAACTTCAGTTACCAGTTTTGCCAGGTCTTCGGCATGGCCGCGAACCTGGGTTTCGTCCTCGCCTTCGACCATGACACGCACCAGAGGCTCAGTGCCCGACTTGCGCAACAACACACGCCCACGCCCAGCCATTGCCTGGGTAACACGCTCACAAGCCTCTTTGACGGCAGGGTGCTCGATCGGATTTTCACCACCGGCAAAACGCACATTGAGCAGCACCTGCGGACACTTGCGCAGGGCCTGACGCGCCTGCGCCAGGCTCTCGTCACGACGACGCAAGGCCAGAAGCACCTGCAGCGCAGCGATGATGGCGTCGCCCGTAGTCGTATGCTGGAAGCATACGACGTGTCCCGAGTTCTCGCCGCCTACCAGCCAGTTACGCTCCAGAAGCTCGGCGATCACATAACGGTCGCCGACATTGGCGCGGATAAACGGAATACCCAACTCCGCCAATGCCAACTCAAGCCCCAGGTTGCTCATGAGGGTACCCACGACGCCGCCCTGCAGCTTGTTACGCTCATGCAGATCACGGGCAATGATGAACAGCAAATCATCACCATCCACAATCATGCCGGTGTGATCCACCATCAGCACACGATCACCGTCGCCATCGAACGCGATACCCAGGTCCGCATGTTCGGCCAGAACCGCCGCCTGCAGTTGCTCCATATGCGTGGAGCCGCAGTTGTCGTTGATGTTCAAGCCGTTAGGCTGAGCCGATAGTACAGTGACCTGCGCTCCCAGCTCCTTGAAAACACTTGGCGCTACCTTGTAGGTCGCACCATGGGCGCAATCGACAACGATCTTCAGCCCGGCAAAATTGGTACTGCTCGGCACGCTGCTTTTGCAGAATTCGATATAACGGCCGGACGCATCATTGATACGCGACACCTTGCCCAGCTTGCTGGATTCGACCACCGTCATCGGCGCATCCAGCAGCTCTTCGATCATCAACTCGATCTCGTCAGGCAACTTGGTGCCCTGCCCCGAGAAGAACTTGATGCCATTGTCGTCATGCGGGTTGTGCGACGCACTGATCACAATACCGGCTTCAGCGTGAAAGGTACGCGTCAGGTAAGCGATCGCTGGCGTCGGCATGGGCCCCAACAGCATTACGTCGGCGCCGGCAGCAGATAAGCCTGCCTCAAGCGCGGATTCAAACATATAACCCGAAATACGGGTGTCCTTGCCAACCAGGATCCGGCACGCCCCCATGCTGCGGAACGCCATGCCTGCCGCCCAACCCAACTTGAGCATGAAATCAGGGGTAATCGGAAACTCGCCAACCCGACCACGGATGCCGTCGGTGCCAAAGTATTTTTTAGTCATAAGTGCTCCATCATTCTTATTCGGCTGATTCTACAGCGGCAATCATGCGCACCACATCCACCGTCTCGGCGACATCATGCACACGCAAAATACGAGCGCCCTTGGTCACGGCAAGCGCTGCAAGGGCGAGGCCGCCGTACAAGCGCTCACCCACCGGGCGATTCAAGGCCAGCCCTATCATGCTCTTGCGCGACACACCGACCAGCAGCGGCCGACCAAGGGCATGCAGCGCCTCCATATGCTTGAACAGGCTTAAATTATGTTGCAGGGTCTTGGCAAAGCCAAACCCCGGGTCAAGGATGATCTTTTCGCACGCGATGCCCACCTCGACACACTGAGCGATCCTGTCTGCCAGGAACCCAGTGACCTCACCGACCAGGTTGTCGTAGTGAGGACTGTCCTGCATGTTACCGGGCTCACCCAGCATGTGCATCAGGCACACCGGCAGGCCGGTCGCTGCAGCTGCATCGAGAGCACCGTCACGCCGCAACGAACGCACATCATTGATGAGCCCCGCCCCCAGACGCGCGGTTTCACGCATTACCGCGGGAGTTGAAGTGTCCACAGAAATGATCACATCCAGCTCACGGGCGATACGCTCGACAATGGGCGCTACCCGCTCAAGCTCTTCCAACGGGGATACCACACGAGCCCCAGGCCGAGTGGACTCGCCGCCCACATCAATCAAGGTCGCGCCGGCAGCCACCATCGCCTCGGCATGACGCAACGCGGCATCCAGCTGGCTGAAACGGCCACCATCGGAAAAGGAATCAGGAGTTACATTGAGAATACCCATGACATGCGTATGGGCCAAATCAAGAACCCGGTTGCCGCAAGGCAACCGGGTAGAGGACAAAGCAGAAGTCATTTCAAACCTTAGTGGTCAGCTGCCGGGCCGCCGATCGGGGTCTCAGGGCGTTCGTTCTGAACGACGGGTGGGGTACCCGAAGTACCTGAACCACCTTCCCAATCGCGAGGCTCACGCGGTGTGCGACCGGCCATGATGTCGTCGATCTGATCGGCATCAATGGTCTCGTACTTCATCAGCGCATCAGCCATGGCATCAAGCTTGTCGCGGTTATCGGTGAGGATCTGCTTGGCCGTGCCATAACACTGGTCAATGATGCTGCGAACTTCGGAGTCGATCAGCTTGGCAGTCTCACCGGAGAAGCTGGCACTTTGACCGCCACCACCACGACCGAGGAACACCTCACCCTCTTCCTCTGCATACATCAAAGGACCGAGTTTTTCCGACAAGCCCCACTTGGTCACCATATTTCGTGCAATCTGGCTGGCACGCATGATGTCATTGGAAGCACCTGTGGTGACGCCATCGAAGCCCAGGGTCATCTCCTCGGCAATCCGCCCGCCATAAAGCGAACAGATCTGGCTGATCAATGCACGCTTGGAGAGGCTGTAACGATCCTCTTCCGGCAGGAACATGGTCACACCCAGCGCACGGCCACGAGGAATGATCGACACCTTGTAGACCGGGTCATGCTCAGGCACAACGCGACCAACAATGGCGTGACCGGCTTCGTGATAAGCCGTGTTCTGCTTCTCTTTCTCGGACATGACCATGGATTTGCGCTCAGCGCCCATCATGATCTTGTCTTTTGCCAATTCGAACTCTTTCATTTCAACAATGCGCTTGCCGGTACGGGCAGCAAACAACGAAGCCTCGTTGACCAAGTTGGCCAGGTCGGCACCGGAGAAGCCAGGCGTACCACGGGCAATCACAGCCGGAGCCACGTCGTCACCCATTGGCACCTTGCGCATGTGTACTTTCAAAATCTGTTCACGACCGCGGATATCCGGCAGGCCAACCACGACCTGACGGTCGAAACGGCCCGGGCGCAGCAACGCCGGGTCCAGTACGTCCGGACGGTTGGTCGCGGCGATGACGATAATGCCGTCATTCATCTCGAAACCATCCATCTCTACCAGCAACTGGTTGAGGGTCTGCTCACGTTCATCATGACCACCACCCATGCCAGCGCCACGATGGCGACCAACGGCATCGATCTCATCGATGAAGATGATGCACGGCGCATGCTTCTTGGCCTGTTCGAACATATCGCGAACACGGCTGGCGCCCACACCGACGAACATCTCGACGAAGTCAGAACCGGAAATAGTGAAGAAAGGCACCTTGGCTTCGCCGGCAATCGCCTTGGCCAGCAAGGTTTTACCGGTACCTGGTGGACCTACCATCAACACGCCGCGAGGAATACGACCACCCAGGCGCTGGAACTTGCCCGGATCACGCAGAAACTCGACCAACTCACCCACTTCTTCCTTGGCTTCGTCGCAACCTGCAACGTCAGCCAGGGTAGTCTTGACCTGGTCCTCGGAGAGCAGACGTGCCTTGCTCTTGCCAAAGCTCATCGGCCCGCCCTTGCCTCCCGCACCACCTTGCATCTGGCGCATGAAGAACATGAACACGGCGATAATCACCAGGATCGGGAAGCTTGCCACCAGGAGCTGAGTCCAGATGCTTTGCTGTTCAGGCTGCTTGCCTTCGACAACCACGTGGTTATCCACCAGGTCACCGATCAGACCGTTGTCCTGGATTGCCGGACGAATGGTCTTGAAGCTGTCGCCGTCGTTGCGCTTACCGGTAATCACGTAGCCATCAACCGCTACGCGCTCGACCTTGCCATCCTTAACTTGCTGGATGAAGTCGGAATAGTTGAGGGTCTGCGGCTCGTTAGGGCTGGAGAAGTTGTTCATCACCGTCACCAGGACAGCCGCGATGATCAACCACAGGATCAGATTCTTTGCCATATCGTTCAATTAACTACCCTCTGAAGCAAGCTCCGCTACTGGCGCGCGCTTCGCATGATATTCACCGGCCTAACTTACTACATTACCTACAACTCTGGCAGGCGCCGTCTGTAACCCTTTGTGAAACTTTGACTACACAATATTCGTAAAGCTTCGTGACGAAAGCGATATAAAAAAACCTATCGCCCTCCTCGAATTTCTCAAAAACGCTCTTCGCTCGCTGCGCCTTCAACACCGCGGTAGCCACGGCACAGCAGATACTGCTCCCTGGACCGGTCACGGGAAGAGTCCGGTTTACGGGTCTGCACCTTGTCGAACAACTTGCGAATGTTCTTGTGGTACTCGTCGAAACCTTCGCCCTGGAAGACCTTCACCAGGAAATCGCCACCCGGACGCAATACCCGACCTGCCAAATCCAGCGCCAGCTCACACAGGAACATGGCACGCGGCATATCAACAGCCGGTAATCCACTCATATTGGGGGCCATGTCGGAAATCACAAGGTCTACCTGCGAATTTCCCACAGCCTCCAGGATCTCGGCCAATACCTTGTCTTCGGTAAAGTCGCCGTGAACAAAGGTCACGTCCGGGATGCTGTCCATCTCGAGGATGTCGGAAGCGATCAATCGGCCTTGCCCACCAATCAGACGACTGGTCACCTGGGACCAGCCACCGGGGGCCGCGCCGAGATCGATAACGCTCATGCCCGGACGGATCAGTTTATCCTTGTCCTGGATCTCCAGCAGCTTGTAGCTGGCCCGGGAACGGTAGCCGTCCTTTTGCGCCTTTTTGACGTAAGGATCATTGAAATGTTCTTGTAGCCACTTAAGGCTGGTTTTGGAACGGGCCACGGGCCACCTCGAAAAATAAAACGGGTCGTGATTAACTGGGCGGTCCCGGACTCGCTCGGGTAAACTGGCCGCCGCTTTTTACAAGATCAGACGCAGGGGTCAGATTATGCCGCTCACTCAAGAGCAGAAGAAACAGTACAAATCCATTGGCCACCATCTGAAACCAGTTCTGATTGTGGCAGACAACGGGTTGACTGAAGGTGTTTTAGCCGAATTTGAACGCGCACTGAACGATCACGAACTGATCAAGATCAAGGTCAATATCCTTGATCGCGAAGCGCGTTTGGCCGCCGTTGCAGAACTGTGCAAGGTGGGCAAAGCGGACCTGGTTCAGGTCATCGGCAAGATGGCGCTGCTGTATCGCAAGAACTTCAGCGTCAACAAGCAACTGTCGAACGTTCATCGCTTCAAATGATGAAAAGGGTCACGGGCGTGCTTCGCGCGCCCTGCCACTCCACCCCGGCGCCGGCTGCATGACCAGCACCAAACCGGAAAACCCTAGCACAAGATAGCTGAATAACTGCCAGCGCAACGCTTGCGGCAGCCAAATATACACCACGCAAAACATCGCGCACGCATACAGCGCCATCAACAGCAGTTGCCCGCGAATGTCCCGCCACAAACTCTCAAAGCCCTCAGCCTTGACCAGCACTAACGCCTGGAGCAACACACACGCCGCCGCAAAACCCACCAGCAGCGCGCTCAGCAATTTGTCGATCTCATCGATCAGTAACGGTGCCAGACCAATAAGGCCCAGCACCGGTAATACACCCATATGCAACAGCCACAGGCCGCCCACCCAAAGCATCTGAGAGAGCTGCCAAAGCATGGCGCCCGCACGTAGCGGGCGCCGTCTTTCAGATGTGGCGGACTTCGACAATCTCGTACTCAATGACGCCGCTCGGCGTTTTCACGGCAACGACGTCACCCTCTTCCTTGGCAATCAAGGCGCGAGCGATCGGCGAGCCGACAGAGATCTTGCCTTGCTTGAAATCAGCCTCATCCTCACCCACGATCTGGTAAGTCACGCTTTCGTCAGTCTCGACGTTGGCGATTTCCACGGTCGTGCCGAAAATCACCTTGCCGGTATGCGGGATGGTCGTGACGTCGATGATCACCGCATTCTGCATGCGGCCCTCGATATCACGAATCCGCGCCTCGACCATACCCTGCTGCTCGCGAGCAGCGTGGTATTCGGCGTTTTCCTTCAAGTCACCCAGCTCGCGGGCCGTACCGATGTCCTGGCTCAGCTTCGGACGTACAACCTTGGTCAGATGGGCGTGCTCCTCTTCCAGGGCCTTGGCGCCCTGGACGGTCATTGGGTATTTGATCATGCCTTCAATCCTGCGTGTAGATCCTGCAAGCGACGCACGGTCTTTTCCGGACCGAACTTGAGCGCTTCGCAGATAGCTTCGCCAGCAGCAATGGTGGTGGTGCAGTAGATCTTGTGCTGCAAGGCATTACGACGAATGGAGTAGGAATCCGCGATCGACTGACGACCTTCGGTGGTGTTGATGATCAGCGTGACTTCGTCATTCTTGATCATGTCGACCACATGCGGACGGCCTTCCGTCACCTTGTTCACGCGACGTACTTTCAAGCCCGCAGCTTCGATCAGCTTGGCGGTCCCGGCAGTCGCGACAACTTCAAAGCCCAAGTTGATCAGATCACGGGCCACGCCCGCAACCAGTGGCTTGTCGTCATCACGCACGCTGATAAACGCAGTACCGCCGGTCGGCAGCACTTCGCTGGCACCCATCTGGGCCTTGGCGAACGCTTCACCGAAGGTATCGCCCACGCCCATCACTTCACCGGTGGACTTCATCTCTGGGCCCAGGATCGGGTCCACACCAGGGAATTTGGCGAATGGGAACACCGCCTCTTTCACGCTGTAGAAGTTTGGAATGATTTCCTTGGTAAAGCCGATTTCCTTCAAGGTCTTACCGGCCATCACACGGGCAGCGATCATGGCCAGGGACACACCGATGCACTTGGATACAAACGGCACGGTACGCGAGGCACGCGGGTTGACTTCAATGACGTAAATGTCTTCGCCTTGCAGCGCCAACTGAACGTTCATCAGGCCGACCACCCCCAGTTCCAGGGCCATTTTCTTGACCTGTTCGCGCATCTCGTCCTGGATGTGCGCCGGCAGCGAGTACGGCGGCAGCGAGCACGCGGAGTCACCGGAGTGAACGCCGGCCTGCTCGATGTGCTGCATGATCGCGCCGATCACTACGTCAGTACCGTCGCATACCGCATCCACGTCCATTTCGATGGCGCAGTTGAGGAAGTGGTCCAGCAGCACCGGGCTGTCGTTGGACACTTTCACCGCATCACGCAGGTAGCGCTTGAGTTCGTCTTCTTCGTAGACGATTTCCATCGCGCGACCGCCCAGTACGTAGGACGGGCGCACCACCAGCGGGTAGCCGATCTTGCTGGCTGCACGGATGGCTTCGTCTTCGCTGCGCACAGTAGCGTTTGGCGGCTGACGCAGGTTCAGGCGCTCAACCATCTGCTGGAAGCGCTCACGGTCTTCGGCACGGTCGATAGCGTCCGGGCTGGTACCGATGATCGGCACGCCAGCGGCTTCGAGGGCACGCGCCAGTTTCAGCGGGGTCTGGCCGCCGTATTGGACGATCACGCCCTTAGGCTTCTCGACGCGGCAGATTTCCAATACGTCTTCCAGCGTTACCGGCTCGAAGTACAGACGGTCGGAAGTGTCGTAGTCAGTGGAAACGGTTTCCGGGTTGCAGTTGACCATGATGGTCTCGTACCCGTCTTCGCGCAGGGCGAGGGCGGCGTGTACGCAGCAATAGTCGAACTCGATACCCTGGCCGATACGGTTCGGACCGCCGCCCAGGATGATGATCTTGTCGCGATCCGACGGCGCGGCTTCGCACTCTTCCTCATAGGTGGAGTACATGTAGGCAGTGTCGGTGGCGAACTCTGCGGCGCAGGTGTCAACGCGCTTGTAGACCGGAAAGATATCCAACTTGTGGCGATGAGTACGCAGGTTCTTCTCGGTCACACCCAGCAGCTTGGCCAGGCGCTGGTCGGAGAAGCCTTTGCGCTTGAGGCGGAACATCAGGTCGCGGTCGATAGACGACAGGCCCAGAGTCTTGACCTTCTCTTCTTCCTTGATCAGATCTTCGATCTGCACCAGGAACCACGGATCGATCATGTTCATACCGAAGATATCTTCGACGCTCAGGCCGGCACGGAAGGCGTCAGCCACGTACCAGATACGCTCGGCACCCGGCACGGTCAGCTCGCGCTTGAGGATGCTCATGCTTTCCGGATTGCTCAGGTCGAGCTTCTCGTCCAGGCCGCAAACACCGACTTCCAGGCCGCGCAGGGCTTTCTGCAGGGATTCCTGGAACGTACGGCCGATCGCCATGACCTCGCCGACCGACTTCATCTGGGTGGTCAGGCGCGCATCAGCCTTGGCGAACTTCTCGAAGGCAAAGCGTGGCAGCTTGGTCACAACGTAGTCGATAGACGGCTCGAAAGACGCCGGCATAGCGCCGCCGGTGATTTCGTTTTGCAACTCGTCCAAGGTGTAGCCGATAGCCAGCTTGGCAGCGATACGCGCAATCGGGAAGCCAGTAGCTTTCGAGGCCAGCGCAGAAGAACGCGATACACGTGGGTTCATCTCGATTACGACCATGCGGCCGGTGTCCGGGCAGATGCCGAACTGAACGTTGGAACCGCCGGTTTCAACGCCGATCTCGCGCAGTACCGCCAGGGAGGCGTTACGCAGGATCTGGTATTCCTTGTCGGTCAGGGTCTGCGCCGGAGCTACGGTGATCGAGTCACCGGTGTGCACGCCCATCGGATCGAAGTTTTCGATGGAGCAGACGATGATGCAGTTGTCCTTTTTATCGCGGACCACCTCCATCTCGTATTCTTTCCAACCGATCAGCGATTCGTCGATCAGCAGCTCTTTGGTCGGCGACAGGTCCAGGCCACGCGCGCAGATTTCTTCGAACTCTTCACGGTTGTAGGCAATGCCGCCACCGGTGCCACCCATGGTGAAGGACGGACGGATAATGCACGGGAAGCCCAGGGTCTCAAGGACCGCATTGGCTTCTTCCATGCTGTGGGCGATACCGGAACGCGGGCACGCCAGGCCGATGGACTTCATGGCCTTGTCGAAACGCGAACGGTCTTCAGCCTTGTCGATGGTGTCGGCATTGGCGCCGATCATCTCTACGCCGAACTTTTCCAGGACGCCTTCGCGCTCCAGGTCCAGGGCGCAGTTCAATGCAGTCTGGCCGCCCATAGTTGGCAGCAGCGCGTCCGGACGCTCTTTCTCGATGATCTTGGCAACGGTCTGCCATTTGATCGGCTCGATGTACGTCGCGTCGGCCATGGCCGGGTCGGTCATGATGGTGGCCGGGTTGGAGTTCACCAGGATGACGCGGTAGCCCTCCTCACGCAGGGCCTTACAGGCCTGGGCGCCGGAGTAGTCGAATTCGCAGGCCTGGCCGATCACGATCGGGCCAGCGCCGAGAATCAGGATGCTTTTTATGTCTGTACGTTTTGGCATGGGTTTGTCACTCAAATCCGCAGGTCAGTCGGCAAGCCGTCTAGAACAATCCTTGAAGAGCCTGCGGGGGCCACCGTGGTTCGGGGCCGCCCGCAGAGCACTCAGTCAGCGTCGCTTGGCCATCTCATTGATGAAACGGTCGAACAGCGGCGCTACGTCGTTCGGGCCCGGGCTGGCTTCAGGGTGGCCCTGGAAGCTGAACGCGCTCTTGTCGGTGCGTTCGATGCCCTGCAGGGAACCGTCAAACAGCGACTTGTGAATGGCGCGCACATTACTCGGCAAGCTGGCTTCATCCACCGCAAAACCGTGGTTCTGGCTGGTGATCATCACAACGCCGGTGTCCAGGTCTTGTACCGGGTGGTTGGCACCGTGGTGGCCGTGGCCCATTTTCAGGGTCTTGGCGCCGGAGGCCAAAGCCAGCAGCTGGTGACCAAGGCAGATACCGAACACCGGAATGTCGGTTTCCAGCACGTCCTTGATGGCCTGGATAGCGTAGTCGCATGGCTCGGGGTCACCCGGGCCGTTGGACAGGAACACGCCGTCCGGCTGCATCGCGAGCACATCGCTGGCAGGTGTTTGCGCGGGCACCACGGTCACGCGGCAGCCACGCTCGACCAACATGCGCAGGATGTTGTACTTGACGCCGTAGTCATAGGCGACCACGTGGTAAGGCAGATCGGCAGCCTCGATAGTCGCGTGGCTGTCGGTCTTCAGATCCCACACAGTGGAACGCCACTCGTACTTCTCTTTGACGCTGACGACTTTCGCCAGGTCCATGCCTTTCAGGCCAGGGAAGCCTTGTGCTGCGGCAATCGCCGCCTCGTCGGAAATATTGTCACCGACCATGATGCAGCCATTCTGCGAGCCTTTTTCACGCAGGATGCGCGTGAGGCGGCGCGTATCGATACCGGCGATCGCCACAACATTGTTGGCTTTCAGGTAATCGGACAGCGACATCGTGTTACGCCAGTTGCTCGCAACCAGTGGCAGGTCACGAATCACCAGACCGGCCGACCAGACACGATCAGACTCGACATCTTCCGGTGTAGTACCGGTGTTGCCGATGTGCGGATAGGTCAGGGTAACGATCTGTTGGGCGTAGGAAGGATCGGTAAGGATTTCCTGATAGCCGGTCATGGCGGTGTTGAACACCACCTCTCCAACGGTTTGACCGTCGGCTCCAATGGCTTCGCCGCGAAAAATGCTGCCATCAGCAAGGGCGAGTATGGCTGGCTTAGTCAAGAAGACCTCCCGTAAATAAAGCCTGAAAGGGCGATCGCAGGTTGTAAAAAAGCGGAGTGACGTATGGACACGTCACCCCGCTTCTTCATCGAATTATTCTGCGCGCTTTTAGTGGACACACTAAAGCTGTAGCTTACAGAAAAAGGCTTTTTGGGTCCACCGCTAATGAGCCTTAAAGGCAGGAGAATGCGACAGGACGTCGCTTAGCGGGTAAAAACGGGGCCTCAGGATAATCCCGAGGCCCCATTTAAGCTACTGATTAGTGCAGATCCAGCACGTCGCGCATGTCATACAGGCCCGGCTCGCGGCCTTCCAACCAGAGCGCAGCTCGCACTGCACCCTTGGCGAACGTCATGCGGCTTGAAGCCTTGTGCGTGATCTCCAGGCGCTCGCCTTCGGTGGCGAACAGCACCGTGTGATCGCCAACCACATCACCACCGCGCACGGTTGCAAAGCCGATGGTGTCGCGCGCGCGCTCACCGGTATGACCTTCACGCCCGTATACCGCCACTTTCGATAGATCGCGGCCCAGCGCATCAGCGATAGCTTCACCCATGCGCAACGCAGTGCCCGATGGCGCATCGATCTTGTGACGGTGATGAGTCTCGATAATCTCGATGTCGGCTTCGTCACCCAACACACGCGCTGCCAGGTCCAACAATTTCAGCGACAGGTTCACGCCAACGCTGAAGTTGGCAGCAAAGACGATCGGAATATCCTTGCCCGCCTCCACCAGCAACTGCTTCTGCTCAGCACTCAAACCAGTCGTACCGATCACCATGGCCTTGCCTGCCTTGCGGCAGAAGGCCAGGTTTTTCAGCATCACGTCAGGCAAGGTGAAATCGATGAGCACGTCAAACTCATCAGCCACCTGCTCAAGGCTGCCCGTCAACGAGACACCGATGCGGCCCAACGACGCCAACTCACCGGCATCCGCACCGATCAACGTGCTGCCCGGGCGAACAATCGCCGCCGTCAGCCCGGAGGCCGGCGAGCGTTGCTGCACCGCCTCGACCAGCGTCTTGCCCATGCGCCCGGCAGCGCCCATTACGGCTATACGTCGCATATTCACGTCCTTACAGGTCGCCGAAGAAGCGTTTCACGCCATCGAAGAAGCCAGTGGTTTTCGGCGAATGGGAGTCATCGCCTTCCAGCGAGCTGCGGAACTCTTCGAGCAGTTCGCGCTGACGACGGCCCAGGTTGACCGGGGTTTCCACCGCCACACGACACATCAGGTCGCCCGCACCGCCACCGCGCACTGGCGCAACGCCTTTGCCACGGATGCGGAACTGCTTGCCAGTCTGTGTCCCCTCGGGAATCTTGAGTTTGACTCGACCATCAAGGGTCGGAATCTCCAACTCACCGCCCAGGGCCGCATCGACAAAGCTGATCGGCACTTCGCAGAACAGGTGTTTGCCATCGCGCTGGAAGATCGAGTGCTCACGCACATTGATCACCACGTACAGGTCGCCAGTCGGACCACCCTGGGTACCCGCCTCGCCTTCGCCCGACAGGCGAATACGATCGCCGGTATCCACACCCGCCGGCACTTTCACCGAGAGGGTCTTGTACTCTTCAACACGACCTTCGCCGTGGCAGGAATCGCACGGGTCGGAAATGATCTTGCCCTGGCCATGGCAACGCGGGCAGGTTTGCTGCACCGAGAAGAAGCCCTGCTGCATGCGCACCTGACCGATGCCACCACAGGTCGGGCACGTGATCGGCGAGGAGCCTTTCTTGGCACCCGAACCGTCGCACGGCTTGCAGTTGACCAGCGTCGGCACACGAATATTGACGCTGGTGCCGCGCACGGCTTCTTCCAGATTCAACTCCAGCGTGTAGCGCAAGTCACTGCCACGCTGCGCGCCGCCACGTTGACCGCCACGGCCACCGCCGAAGAAATCGCTGAACACGTCGCCGAAAATATCGGAGAAGTTCTGACCGCCGAAACCAGCGCCACCACCACCCATGCTCGGGTCGACGCCGGCATGACCGTACTGGTCGTAGGCCGCACGCTTATTGGGATCACACAGGCATTCGTAGGCCTCATTGGCCTCTTTGAACATCTCTTCGGATTCTTTGTTATCCGGATTACGGTCGGGGTGGTGCTTCATCGCCAAGCGACGGTAGGCCTTCTTCAGGTCCGCCTCGCTGGCCCCGCGCTCCACACCCAATACTTCGTAATAGTCACGCTTTGCCATAAGTCTTTGCACTCTTAAGGACGTTCGGCCTGGCCCTCCTGAACCCTGCCAAACTCGTTGAGCCCCAATACAGGCCCGGACCCAACTCACGTCAATTCAACGATCCTGGTCATTACTGCTTTTAGCCAGGGACCCGGCCAAAAACGCGGTGAATGCCATTCGGAAAGCAGGAGCATTCCCGATCACACCGCCAGCATCCGAGCGTTGTCGCATGCTGTAAAAATTCGCATACCCCAGACACGCCAACGCGGGAGCAAGCTCCCGCGCGGCGACATCCTACCAGTCACCGCTTGTGAGCGGTCAACCGGGCGACCAAGTTACTTCTTCTGGTCTTCTTTGACTTCTTCGAACTCGGCATCGACAACATCGTCGTGCTTGGCTTCTGGCTCTGCCTGCTGCGCAGCACCGTCAGCCGGCTGGCCTTGTTCGGCGTACATTTTCTGAGCGACCGGTGCGGAGACTTTCGACAGCTCCTCGATCTTGGCTTCGATGGCAGCCTTGTCGTCACCTTTGATGGCGGCTTCCAGGGCAACCAAGGCCGCTTCGATTGCGGTTTTCTCTTCTTCGGTCACTTTATCGCCAGCATCAGCGATCATCTTGCGAGTCGAGTGAACCAGCGCATCACCCTGGTTACGGGCGCCAGCCAGTTCAGCAAACTTGGCATCCGCATCAGCGTTGGCTTCAGCATCACGAATCATCTGTTGAATTTCTTCATCAGACAGACCGGAGTTGGCCTTGATGGTGATCTTCTGCTCTTTGCCGGTTGCCTTGTCTTTCGCGCCGACGTGCAGGATGCCGTTGGCGTCGATGTCGAAGGTCACTTCGATTTGCGGCACACCACGTGGTGCTGGTGGAATCTCAGCCAGGTCGAACTTGCCCAGGGACTTGTTCTGCGCGGCTTGCTTGCGCTCACCTTGCAGCACGTGAATGGTCACGGCGCCCTGGTTGTCATCGGCAGTCGAGAACACCTGGGATTTCTTGGTAGGAATCGTGGTGTTTTTCTCGATCAGCGCAGTCATCACGCCACCCATGGTTTCGATACCCAGGGTCAGCGGGCTCACGTCCAGCAGCAATACGTCTTTTACGTCACCGGCCAATACCGCACCCTGGATGGCAGCACCCATGGCAACAGCTTCGTCCGGGTTCACGTCTTTACGTGCTTCTTTGCCGAAGAACTCGGTTACCAGCTTCTGAACCAGCGGCATACGGGTCTGACCGCCGACCAGGATCACGTCGTTGATCGAGCCAACGTCGATACCGGAGTCTTTCAGTGCAATACGGCAAGGCTCGATGGTGCGCTGAACCAGGTCTTCAACCAGAGCTTCGAGCTTGGAGCGCGAGATTTTCACGTTCAAGTGCTTAGGACCGGTAGCGTCTGCAGTGATGTACGGCAGGTTGACGTCGGTCGACTGAGCGGAAGACAGCTCGATCTTGGCTTTTTCAGCGGCTTCTTTCAGGCGCTGCATGGCCAGCGGGTCACCCTTGAGGTTCATGCCGCTTTCTTTCTTGAATTCGTCTACCAGGTAGTCGATCAGACGGATGTCAAAGTCTTCACCACCCAGGAAGGTGTCGCCGTTGGTGGCCAACACTTCGAACTGGTGCTCGCCGTCAACTTCTGCGATCTCGATCACGGACACGTCAAAAGTACCGCCACCCAGGTCGTAGACGATCACAGTGTGGTCGCCCTTGGCCTTGTCCATGCCGTAAGCCAGAGCGGCTGCGGTTGGCTCGTTGATGATACGTTTTACGTCCAGACCCGCGATGCGGCCGGCGTCTTTGGTTGCCTGGCGCTGGCTGTCGTTGAAGTAGGCCGGAACGGTGATCACCGCTTCAGTCACTGCTTCACCGAGGTAGTCTTCGGCGGTTTTCTTCATCTTTTTCAAGATTTCAGCCGAAATTTGCGGCGGCGACATTTTCTGGCCGTTTACTTCAACCCAGGCGTCACCGTTGTCGGCCTTGGCGATTTTGTAAGGGACCATCTTGATGTCTTTCTGTACGACTTCTTCGTCGAACTTACGACCGATCAAACGCTTTACCGCATACAGGGTGTTATGCGGGTTGGTCACAGCCTGACGCTTGGCCGACTGACCGACGAGGATTTCACCGTCGTTGGCGTAAGCGATGATCGACGGAGTGGTACGTGCGCCTTCGGCGTTTTCGATAACTTTTGCAACGCCGTTTTCCAGCACGGAGACGCAGGAGTTGGTGGTCCCCAGGTCAATACCGATAATTTTGCCCATGATTTACTCTCCCGAACTTTGAATTTGGTTGCCGCAGCAGTTGTGGCTAACTGCGGTAGCACTTAAACGCTTGACTTATAGATGGGGGCCTTGCGGCGGATTTCAAGCCTGCTCATCAATAGAAGGTGCAGCGGGTGCAGGAGCCTTGCTCACCACCACCATTGCCGGGCGCATCAAGCGACCATTGAGCTGGTAACCCTTCTGGAACACCTTCATCACGCTGTTAGGCTCCAGATCGTGGCTTTCCTGCATGGCCATGGCCTGGTGATGCTCAGCATTGAACGGCTCGCCGCCTTGCGGATCGATCGCTTCCAGCTGATAACGCTTCAGGGTGTCCTGGAACATTTTCAGCGTCAGCTCGATACCTTCACGCATTGGGCGGATGTTTTCGTCGGCCGGGTCAGACAACTCAAGACCACGTTCAAGACTGTCGATGATCGGCAGCAGATCGCCAGCGAATTTTTCCAGCGCGAATTTGTGAGCCTTTTCTACGTCCTGCTCGGCACGGCGGCGGACGTTCTGCAGATCGGCGGCAACACGCAACGATTGATCCTGCGCAGCGGACAATTGCTCTTCGAGCACTTGCACGCGGGTGGCCAGCTCATCACCGGCAGCCGCATTGGCGTCTGGAGTTTGCGTATCCTGCGTCTGTTCGTCAGCCATAGATTTCTCCTTTCAAAATCATGCGCGATCTCGACTCGCGCTTCTGTTCCGGTATATGGGGCCACAATTTCCAGGTTCAAGGGCGCGGGCGTTACCAAAAGTCTTTCGCATGACTCGGATCATTTCCTGCCCCTACATTCCTCATCGCGCTAAAAAAAGCTATTGATCAAGCAAATCGAGCTAAGCGCCAGGATTGTCAGCCACAAACAAAACACTGTATAAATAACCAGACCTCAAGCCTGGGAGCGGCCGTCATGCTCGTGCACCTGTCTGTACATAACTACGCAATCGTTGAACATCTGGATCTCGAACTGGATCGCGGGATGAGCGTAATCACAGGCGAAACCGGCGCCGGCAAGTCGATCATGCTCGACGCCCTCGGCCTGACCCTCGGCGACCGCGCCGACAGTGGCGTGGTACGCCCAGGCTCCGACAAAGCCGATATCCTGGCCACCTTTGACCTGGCCGACATTCCCGAGGCCGAAGCATGGCTGGTCGAGCGCGACCTGAACAATGAAGGCCCGTGCATTCTGCGCCGGGTGATCACTGCCGAAGGTCGCTCCCGCGGCTATATCAACGGCACGCCGTGCCCACTTGGCGACTTGAAAGCCCTGGGTGAGCTGCTGATCGATATCCACAGCCAGCATGAACACCAGTCCCTGCTCAAAACCGATACTCACCGCCGACTGCTCGACGAATACGCCGGCGCCACCGACCTTGCCCGCCAGGTTCAACTGGCCGCCCAACGCTGGCGCCAGACACGCCAGGAACTGGAACGCCTCTCCAACTCCGGCGATGAACAACGCGCCCGCCACCAACTGCTCAGCTATCAACTCGAAGAGCTTGAAAGCCTGGGCCTGGGCGAGACCGAACTGGAGCAGCTTGAGCAGGAACACAAGAACCTGACCAATGCAGAGACCTTGCTGGGTATCTGCCGCCAGGTCGTCGAGCAATGCAGCGAGAGCGACTCGGGCAATGTGCTCAACGCACTGACAGCCAGCCTCAATCGCCTGTCCAGCGTGAACAATGCTTCCGGCTCGTTGAATGAGGCCACTACCCTGCTCACCAGCGCACAGATCCAGGTTGAAGAAGCCGTCGGTGAACTCAACCGCTTCCTGGACCACTTCGATGCCGATCCGGCACGCCTGCAGGAAATAGAAGAGCGCCTGGACACCATCTATACCCTGGCGCGCAAGCATCGAATCCAGCCCACTGAACTGGCTGCCATGCAACAGAAGCTGCTGGATGAAATCGACACACTGAACGCCAACGACGAGTCCATCGAGCGACTGGGCGAGGAGCTCGCTTCGTTTGCCCGCCATTATCAGGAAAAGGCCCAGGAGCTGAGCGACCTGCGCCAACAGGCCGCCACCAGCCTGGCCAGCGCCGTCGAGCAGGAAATCCAGCGCCTGGGTATGCCGGGCGGGCGCTTCACCATCGAACTGCGCGCCAACGCCAGCCACGAACTGCAGCCCCATGGGCTGGAGCAGGTAGAACTGCTGGTCAGCGCCAACCCGGGTCAGCCACTCAAGGCCCTGGCCAAAGTGGCCTCAGGCGGCGAGCTGTCGCGGATCAGCCTGGCGATCCAGGTGATCACCGCCCAGACCTCGCGGGTACCAACGCTGGTATTCGATGAAGTAGACGTTGGCATCGGCGGGCCAACCGCAGAGATTGTTGGCCAGTTGTTGCGTCGCCTGGGAGATCGCGGCCAGGTACTCACGGTGACTCACTTGCCGCAAGTGGCCGCTCAGGGCCATCAACATCTATTTGTGCACAAGGTGCGCGGCAGCGACGCGACGCACACGGCCGTCTCCAAGCTGAACAAGTCCGAACGGGTAGAAGAAGTTGCGCGGATGCTCGGCGGTATCGACCTGACCAAGGAGTCGCTGGCTCACGCGAAAAAAATGGTCGTGGCCGCGAAGGCTTGAACGGGTACTTTTCCTCTTTATAGAAAGCACGAAGGCGACCCTAGGGTCGCCTTCAATCGTTTCGCAGAGCAAAACTGCGTCGATTTTTACTTTTTCTTACGGATGTACAGCACCAGATTATGGTCAACCAAATCGAAACCGTGCTCCTCAGCAATCTTATGCTGCAGCGCTTCGATTTCAGGGCTGGTGAACTCGATAACCTCATTGGTATCCAGATCAACCATGTGGTCATGGTGACCACCGTCAGCCAGTTCGAATACTGCATGACCGCCGTCGAAATTATGGCGAACCACCAGCCCTGCGGCTTCAAACTGGGTCAGTACACGGTAAACCGTGGCCAGGCCGACGTCCTCGTTAGACTCCATCAGCGCCTTGTAAACATCCTCGGCACTCATGTGGCGTTGCTCAGCAGAATCGAGCATTTGTAGAATCTTGACTCGTGGCAGAGTCACTTTGAGACCGGCTTTGCGTAGTTCGCTATTTTCAACCATGGTTAGCTTTCTCGCGGATGCTGCTTCGCAGCTTCTCTTAATACGGGTATGATCGGCGTTTACGTTGTCCCAGCCAAGATAGTGGAAGTCGCCCACCGATGCAAAACACCAAGCTCTTGCTAACCAGTTTCACCTTTGTGGGACTGCTCGCACTCGCCGGTTGTTCATTCCCCGGGGTTTACAAAATCGACATCCAGCAGGGCAATGTCGTCACGCAGGACATGATAGACCAGTTACGCCCGGGAATGACCCGACGGCAAGTACGGTTTATCATGGGTAACCCCCTGCTGACCGACACATTCCATGCCGATCGCTGGGATTATCTCTACAGCCTGCAGCCCGGTGGCGGTGAACGCCAACAGGAGCGCGTCAGTGTCATCTTCAATGGCAATGACCAGCTCGTGAGCCTGTCCGGTGACTTCATGCCCGGCGTAAGCCGCGATGAAGCCTTGCTGGGCAAGGACAGCGGCACCAACGTGACCGCGCCTGCGCAGGAAGCCGAAAAGCCGAAATCCGAGGTGCCGGCCAAGCCAGGCTCCTTGCTGGACCAGATCCAGAAAGACGTCGACGGCGTCGAAACTGTACCCGTCCCGACGCCACAGCCTCTGGACACCAGCCCGCAATAATTTTGCGGCGCTCGATAAAAAGCCCGGCATGCCGGGCTTTTTGTTGCCTGCCGGTTGGCAAGCCTAGGCGTTCTGTCGCTTGAGCATCGCCGCCTTGGCCGCACGCAGCCTGCGTATTTCCTTGGGGTCTGCCAGCAATGGCCGGTAGATCTCGATCCGATCTCCCGCCTGCACGGCACGCACATCAGCGTCCGGCACCACCTTACCGAAGATACCCAACGGGCAGTCCGCCAACGCCAACTGCGGAAAATGCTCTGCAATGCCCGACGCCAGCACTGCCGCCCTCAGGCTTGTGCCCACCGGTATCGCCACCTCCAGCAGAACCTGGCGACCCACATCGGCATACACTACTTCAATATCAACCATGCAATTGCTTGGCTCGCTGACAGAAAGCGTCCACCAAAGTATTTGCCGCCTGATTGAACAGTGGCCCCAACGTCGCCCGCACAATGGGGCCGGCGTAATCAAATGAAAGATCCAGACTGATCTTGCAGGCCTTATCTGTCAGCGCCTTGAACACCCACACGCCGTGCAGCTGGGTGAACGGCCCTTCCTGCAAATTCATTTCAATGGATTTGCCCGGCACCAGCACATTGCGCGTAACAAAATGCTGGCTGAGGCCCCCCTTGGCCACACCAACACTGGCGACCATATGCTCATCACTGCTCTCCAAAACCTCGGCAGTCGAGCACCAAGGCAGGAATTCCGGGTAACGCGCCACGTCGTTGACCAGGTCATAGAGCGCCTGTGCCGGATAGGGCAGCAGGGCCGAACGTTGAATATGCGTCGTCATGTGAGCGTTACTTCCACTGCTTAAGGCAAACGTCGCGAAAGTACAGCCCGATCCGCGAGAGAAAAAAACCAAAGAACTGCCCGTATTGTCCGGGATTCGTCCAACACGCTCAAGCACGCAGGTTGACCGTAGCCGACACGCTCGCAACTCCCTATAATGCCGCCCCTATGGCTAAACAAAAGAAACACCCCACAGGGACCATCGCGCAAAATAAAAAGGCGCGACACGATTACTTCATCGAACATCGGTTCGAGGCTGGTCTGGTCCTGGCCGGCTGGGAAGTAAAAAGTCTGCGTGCCAGCAAACTGCAGCTGGTCGACAGCTATGTGCTGCTCAAGGATGGCGAGGCGTGGCTGCTCGGCAGTCATATCACCCCGCTGACCACCGCGAGCACCCACGTGATTGCCGACCCGGTGCGCACGCGCAAGCTGTTGCTCAATGCCCGCGAACTCGAAAAGCTCGCCGCGGCCGTGCAGCAAAAAGGCTACGCGTGCGTCTGCCTGTCGTGGTACTGGAGCAAGCACCTGGTCAAGTGCGAAATCGCACTGGGCAAGGGCAAGAAGGAATACGACAAGCGCGACACCGAACGCGAGCGCGACTCCAATCGCGAACTGCATCGCGCCGTGCGCAACAAGGGCAAGGAAGACTAACCCTTGTAATGATGTAGCCGCGGGCCCCCCCCCGTGGCTACATGCCCTTACGTCGCTCCGCCCGCGCTACCCGCTGAACCTCCTGCCGCACTTCCTCCAACACTTCCTGCACGTACAACAGGTGACGTGTTGAAACGTCGCGCGCCTGCTCGGCCCGCCCCTCGATAATCGCCAGGTACAAGTCCCGGTGCTGACTGATCAGCATGTCGCGGGTCTCGGTGCGCTGCTGATACATACCGCCAATATTGGTCACCACGTTGCGCTTGAGCAGGTCGAACAACCCGCGAATGGTGTGCAGCAGCACCGCGTTATGACTGGCCTCGGCGATCGCCAAGTGAAACCTTGCATCCGCAGCGCCCTCCTCCACTCGGCTCACCTCGTCGGCTCGCGCATAGCAGTCCTGCAGCGCTTCGAACGCCGCCGTCAGTCGCTCACGGTCGACCTCGGTAGCACGCAATGCCGCGTAATAAGCACACGAAGCCTCCAGAGTCTGGCGAAACTCCAGAAGGTCGCGCTGCGCCTCGGGATTATTTTCCAGCAGATGCAGCAGCGGATCACTGAAGGTCGAGCCCAGGGAGTCCACCACATAGTTGCCGCCGCCCTGTCGACTGACCAGCAACCCCTTGGCCGCCAACTTCTGGATCGCCTCACGCAATGAAGGGCGCGACACACCAAATTGTTCAGCCAAAGCGCGTTCGGCCGGCAAGCGCTCGCCCGACTTCAACGTGCCCTCAAGGATCATGCCCTCAAGCTGCTCGACAATATCGTCAGACAAACGGCGCTGACGCACCTGATCAAACCCCATAACTCACTCTCCACCATCCCGACCACTCGCCGGGGCCCCTATTCTGGCCTATCGCCGCGCTGGCAGCACCTATCAGAACACCTTCGATTTACCCGATCAGAACACTCGACAGCCACTCTCAGACCAAAGTTTGACGAGCGGCAAATTGACACACCCCTGCCAAGGCTCTTAATCTAGCCCACAGCGGCTGTAAATTGGTATTACCAATTATCCAAGCTGACCAAACAACAACAATCAGGGGCCACCCCATATGCAAACCTGGCAACAGCTCTACAGCCCTCTCGGCAGCCTTGGCCTGTCCGCACTGGCCGCCGTTATTCCAATCGTGTTCTTCTTCCTGGCCCTGGCCGTATTCCGCCTCAAAGGCCATGTGGCCGGCAGCATCACCCTGGCATTGTCGATCCTGGTCGCCATCTTCGCCTTCCAGATGCCGGTCGACATGGCCCTGGCAGCGGCCGGTTACGGTTTTGCCTATGGCTTGTGGCCGATCGCCTGGATCATCGTGGCGGCGGTGTTCCTCTACAAGCTGACGGTCAAGAGCGGGCAGTTCGAGATCATCCGCAGCTCCGTCTTGTCGATCACCGATGACCAGCGCTTGCAGGTGCTGCTGATCGGCTTCTGCTTTGGCGCCTTCCTGGAAGGCGCGGCCGGGTTCGGCGCACCCGTGGCAATCACCGCCGCGTTGCTGGTGGGCTTGGGCTTCAACCCCCTGTACGCCGCGGGCCTGTGCCTGATTGCCAATACCGCGCCGGTGGCGTTCGGCGCACTGGGCATTCCGATCATCGTCGCAGGCCAGGTCACTGGCATTGATGCGTTCAAGATCGGCGCCATGACCGGCCGCCAACTGCCGCTGCTGTCGCTGTTCGTGCCCTTCTGGCTGGTGTTCATGATGGACGGCCTGCGCGGCGTGCGTGAAACCTGGCCGGCGGCATTGGTGGCCGGCTTGAGCTTTGCCGTCACCCAGTACTTCACCTCCAACTTCATTGGCCCGGAACTGCCGGACATCACCTCGGCACTCGCTAGCCTGATCTCCCTGACACTGTTCCTGAAAATCTGGCAACCCAAGCGCACCGCAGGCGCGCAGATTGCCGGTGCCACCTCCAGCGTAGCGGTCACCTCCAGCGCCGGCGGCTTTGGCTTGCCGCGCAGCACAGTGGTTTCACCCTACAGCCTGGGGCAAATTTTCAAGGCCTGGTCGCCGTTTCTGATCCTGACCGTACTGGTCACCATCTGGACCCTCAAACCCTTCAAGGCCATGTTCGCGGCCGGAGGTTCGATGTACAGCTGGGTGTTCAACTTCGCGATCCCCCACCTGGACCAACTGGTGATCAAAGTCGCACCCATCGTCACCAACCCCACCGCCATCCCCGCCGTCTTCAAGCTGGACCCGATTTCGGCCACCGGTACCGCGATCTTCTTCTCCGCGCTGGTCTCGATGCTGGTGCTGAAAATTGATATCAAGACTGGTCTTACCACTTTAAAAGAGACCTTCTTTGAGCTGCGCTGGCCGATCCTGTCCATCGGCATGGTGCTGGCGTTCGCCTTCGTCACCAACTACTCCGGCATGTCCTCGACCATGGCCCTGGTACTGGCTGGCACCGGCGCCGCCTTCCCGTTCTTCTCGCCCTTCCTCGGCTGGCTGGGGGTTTTCCTGACCGGCTCCGATACCTCATCCAACGCCCTGTTCAGCTCGCTGCAAGCCACCACCGCCCACCAGATTGGCGTCAACGACACCCTGCTGGTAGCGGCCAACACCAGCGGCGGCGTGACCGGCAAAATGATCTCGCCGCAATCGATCGCCGTGGCCTGCGCAGCCACGGGCCTGGTGGGCAAGGAGTCCGATCTGTTCCGCTTTACCCTCAAGCACAGCCTGTTCTTTGCCACCATCGTCGGGCTGATCACCCTGGCGCAGGCGTACTGGTTCACCGGTATGCTGGTGCACTGAGACCTGCACGTAATAGGGTAAGAATCGACGCCGGACAACGATGCCGGCGTCTGCTATTTCTGGAGGACCGATGAGCCTGCCTGCTGCTTTTCTCAGCGACGTCGCACAACTGATCCCGCAAGATCGCCGCTTCGACGATCCACTTTCCACCCTCGCCTTCGGCACCGACGCCAGCTTCTACCGATTGATCCCACAACTGGTGATCCGCGTGGAGTCAGAAGACGAAGTCGTCGCACTGCTGCAACTGGCCCAGCGCGATCACGTGCCGGTGACCTTCCGGGCCGCGGGCACCAGCCTGTCCGGCCAGGCGATCAGCGACTCGGTGCTGATCGTGCTCGGCGACAATTGGAACCACCGCGAAATTCGCGGGCAAGGCACACAGATCCGCCTGCAACCCGGCGTCATCGGCGTCCAGGCCAACGCCTGGCTCGCGCCGTTCGGGCGCAAGATCGGCCCGGACCCGGCGTCGATCAACGCCTGCAAAATTGGTGGCATCGTTGCCAACAATGCCAGCGGCATGTGCTGCGGTACGGCACAAAACACCTATCACACCCTGGCGGGCATTCGTTTGGTACTGGCCGATGGCAGCCGCCTGGACACCGAAGATGCCGCCAGCGTGCAAGCCTTCCGCCAAACACACAGTGCACTGCTTGAACGCCTGGCCACGTTGGGCCGCGAGACACGCGCAAACGCTGAACTGGCTGCGAAGATTCGCCACAAATACCGTTTGAAAAACACCACCGGCCTGTCACTCAACGCCTTGGTGGATTTCGACGACCCGCTGGATATCCTCAGCCACCTGCTGGTCGGCTCCGAGGGCACCCTGGGGTTTATCAGTGCGGTCACCTACGACACGGTGATCGATCACCCGAACAAAGCCTCGGCGCTGATCGTGTTCCCGGATGTCGAGACATGCTGCAACGCAGTAACGGTGCTGAAAACCCAGCCGGTTTCAGCCGTTGAACTGCTGGACCGACGCAGTATGCGCTCGGTGCAAGACAAACCGGGTATGCCCGCATTCGTACAACACTTATCGGAAAATGCCTGCGCACTGCTGATCGAATCCCGCGCGGCCTCGCCATCATTACTGCACGAACAACTAACCCTGATCATGGCCTCTCTGGCGGCGTTTCCCGTAGAAAAACAGGTCGACTTCACCGAAGACCCCGTGGAAAACGCCCGCCTGTGGGCGATCCGCAAAGACACCTTCCCCGCCGTAGGCGCCGTACGCAAAACCGGCACCACCGTGATCATCGAAGACGTCACCTTCCCCGTCGAACAACTGGCGATCGGCGTAAACCGCCTGATCGAACTGTTCGACAAACATCACTACGACGAAGCCATCCTTTTCGGACACGCCCTGGAAGGCAATCTGCACTTTGTATTCACCCAAGGCTTCAACAGCAGCGAAGAAGTCACACGCTATCAAGCGTTCATGGACGACGTCGCACAACTGGTGGCGGTGGAGTTCGGTGGCTCGCTGAAGGCCGAACACGGCACCGGTCGCAATATGGCGCCGTTCGTTGAACTGGAATGGGGCAGCGACGCCTATCAATTGATGTGGCAACTCAAGCGCCTGCTCGACCCCAACGGCATCCTCAACCCGGATGTGGTGCTCAGCGAAGACCCACAAATCCACCTCAAACACCTCAAGCCCCTGCCCGCCGCCGATGAGCTTGTGGACAAGTGCATCGAGTGTGGCTTCTGCGAACCCGTGTGCCCCTCGAAAGGCCTGACCCTGAGCCCACGCCAGCGCATTGTGATCTGGCGCGACATCCAGGCCAAACGCCGCGCAGGCGTAGACACCACCGAACTGGAAGCGGCCTACCACTATCAAGGCATCGACACCTGCGCCGCCACCGGGCTATGCGCCCAACGCTGCCCTGTAGGCATCAATACCGGCGACCTGGTGAAAAAGCTGCGCAGCCGCGAAGCAGACCGTACGAAAACCGCCGAATGGCTCGCCAGCCATTTCGCCACCGCATTGCAAGGTGCGCGCTTCACCCTGCACGTCGCCAATGGTGCACGCATGTTATTGGGTGCCCCGCGCCTGACAAAGTGGTCGGCCACCGTGACCAGACTGTCCAAAGGGCAAATCCCGCAGTGGACCAATGCCATGCCACAACCGGAAAAAGCCATTCGCTTCAGCCCGCCAGTTACAGATGAGCGCCCGCGGGTGGTCTACCTGGCCGCCTGCGTCTCACGCGCCATGGGCCCGGCAGCCGGGGATAAAGAACAGATGTCGCTGTACGACAAAACCCGCAACCTCCTGGAAAAAGCCGGTTACCAGGTCGTATTCCCCGACAATCAAGACAACCTGTGCTGCGGCCAGCCCTTCGCCTCCAAAGGCTATGCCGAGCAGGCCGAACACAAGCGCCAGGAACTGATCGGCGCCCTGCTCCACGCCAGCCGAGGCGGCCTCGACCCGATCTATTGCGACACCAGCCCCTGCACCCTGCGCCTGGTACAAGACCTCGGCGAAACCCGCCTGGACCTCTACGACCCGGTACGCTTTATCCGCACCCACCTGCTGGACCGCCTCGACTTCACGCCGCAGGAAGCCCCCATCGCCGTACACGTCACGTGCAGCACCCAGCACCTGGGCGAAAGCCAGGCCCTGATCGAACTGGCCCGGCGCTGTGCAAAAACCGTCGTCATCCCCGAAGGCATTCACTGCTGTGGCTTTGCCGGCGACAAAGGCTTCACCACCCCGCAACTCAACGCCCACGCCCTGCGCTCACTCAAGGATGCCGTGCAACATTGCAGCGAAGGCATCTCCACCAGCCGCACCTGCGAGATCGGCCTGAGCCAGCATGGCGGCATCGACTACCACGGCCTGGTCTACCTGGTAGACCGCGTCACCCGCGCCCGCGCCCACTGACCCCGCAAAAAAACCGAACCCTGGCGCACCAGCGCAGTCATCTGCATAGGCCTCGACAAACGAGGCCCATCAGTGATGTCGCTGGCAGCGGTTGCACGCCAGCAGCGTCGAGCCCTTTTGCGCAAGGAGACACCCTATGAAGCGTTCCGCTCTTGCTGGCTTGTTCATGACCGCTGCGATGCTCGCCTCCCCCGCTTTCGCCGCCGGTGACAAAGACCTGTGCCAGATCAACCTGGACAAAATCAACAACGGCAAAGCCCTGCTGGCCACCGACACCAGCGGTAAAAGTGGCGAAATAGACACCGCCGTCTCCCAGGCCAAGGCAGCCCACGCCGCAGGTGATGAGAAGAAGTGCATCGAAATCACCTCCAAGGCCCTGCAAGACCTGCAGAACAGCGAGAAAGGCGGCCAGTAAGCGATAGGGCCAACCTTCGGGTTGGCCTTCGCTGAGCTTTTGGCGTACACTGCACAGGCTTGTCACTCACTAAGAAACAACGAGTTACAAGCACGGGGCCGTTTAGGATTCGACGCCGGTCGCGAAACTTTAGGTGCATGCCGAGTTGGTAACAGAACTCGTAAATCCACTGTTGCAACTTCTTATAGTTGCCAATGACGAAAACTACGGCCAGGAATTCGCTCTCGCTGCGTAAGCAGCCTTAGCCCTGAGCTTCTGGTACCTTCGGGTCCAGCAATCACCAGGGGATGTCTGTAAACCCAAAGTGATTGTCATATAGAACAGAATCGCCGTGCAGTACGTTGTGGACGAAGCGGCTAAAACTTACACAACTCGCCCAAAGCACCCTGCCCTTCGGGTCGCTGAGGGTTAACTTAATAGAAACGGCTACGCATGTAGTACCGACAGCGGAGTACTGGCGGACGGGGGTTCAAATCCCCCCGGCTCCACCACTTCAACATCTAAAGACGTCCACGGACGTCTTTTTTTGTGCTTGAAATCCAGTAAATACAGGGGTTTACAGGCCACTGGCGTCCCTAGACGTCCGGCAGAATCCACGCCATCTGGTATTCCACATGGTATTCCAAGCACTTCAGTGGTAATTTTTGGAATACCAATTGATGTCATGGAACTCCTCATGTGCGCCCAAGCCACCCGCCTCTCTGATCGCCAGCTCAAAGCGGTAAAGCCGAAAGACAAGGACTACGTCCTCAGCGATGGAGACGGCTTACAGCTGCGTGTGAGGGTCAATGGCTCTACGCTATGGAACTTTAACTACCGACAGCCGATCACCAAAAACCGCATCAATATGGGCCTCGGTACCTACCCAGAACTCTCACTCGCTCAAGCCAGGAAGAAGACGGTCGAAGCCAGAGAGCTTCTCGCCCTGGGCATCGACCCGAAAGCACAACGCAGCGAGTTGGAGCAGACAAAAAGGCAGGCAACCGAGCACACATTCGAGAACGTGGCGCTGGCCTGGTTTGAGCTGAAAAAAGATTCGGTCACACCGGCCTATGCCGAGGACATCTGGCGCTCACTTACGCTGCATGTCTTCCCATCGCTTGGCACCACGCCAATTTCGCAGGTCAATGCCCCAAGAGTTATCGACCTGCTGCGCCCTTTGGAAACCAAAGGTAGCCTGGAAACCGTGAAGCGACTGACCCAACGACTCAACGAGATCATGACCTACGGCGTGAACTCGGGAATGATCTTTGCTAATCCACTCACCGGCATTCGGGCCGTTTTCAAGAAACCGAAAAAACAGAATATGGCAGCCCTCCGCCCTGAAGAATTGCCAGAGCTAATGGTCGCAATCGCCAATGCGAGCATTAAAAGAACAACGCGCTGCCTGATCGAATGGCAACTGCACACCATGACTCGTCCAGCGGAAGCCGCTACGGCGTCTTGGGCTGACATCGATCTAGAAAAGAAAATCTGGACGATCCCGGCGGAGCGTATGAAGAAACGACGTGCGCATGTCATACCACTGACCGAACACGCACTCGCTCTGCTGGAGACGATAAAGCCCTATAGCGGCCACAGAGAGTACGTGTTCCCAGCCGACAGAGACCCACGGGATCATACCAACAGCCAGACGGCAAACATGGCCCTGAAACGTATGGGATTTGAAGGTAGGTTGGTGAGTCACGGTATGCGCTCCATGGCCAGTACTATCCTCAACGAACACGGCTGGGACCCAGAGCTGATCGAGGTAGCGCTTGCCCATGTCGATAAAGACGAGGTTCGAAGCGCCTATAACCGAGCGGACTATATCGAGCGCCGACGCCCGATGATGGCTTGGTGGAGCAACCATATCCAGGAAGCAGCTACCGGCAACCTGTCTGTATCAGCTATCAGAGAAAACCGAGATAAAAAAGTCGTTTCGATAAGGTGACCCGGCCAATCAATGGTTGAGAAATGGGGTCATAGACATGGTTCGACGCCGCATTGAGGATGCGTCGCGGGAAAAGGAGAATTGACCGGGAGGTGATTTGATAGTGAGTTGACTCTAATCCAGCCCCTTGCAACTACTACTCATCATTGACAAACCTCAGCCCTCTTCAACTTGCTTGGCCAAGTAGCTGTCGCTCAGTGGCAGACTCATGAGCTCCACGCCGTAAAGGCGTTCGTCCGTCAGGTCAAAAGGTAGCACATGCAACCGCAAATGATCGCCAAGTTGGAACGGTGGCAAGGCCTTTTTAAACTTGGACCAACGTGGATAGATCAGGGCCATCTCACCTTTACCGTGCAGGTACTTCTGACCGTAGACGAACAACTGATAGAAGTCAGCCTCGCTCAGATCATACTTGCGCTCGCGGGCAGAGCCATCCAAGCGTTTCCATTTGGCATCCAGCACCCACATCGGCTTGTTACCCTGCACAATCAGTAAGTCAGGCTTAAGGCAGAACATCTTTTCTTGATCATGATCACACAAATATTCGCTGGCCACTTGCGACTTGAGTGAAGCACTTGCATCCAGTTGCTTACGAAACCAAGTCTCAAGATAGCGCTCAAACAACTTCTCCATCGGGAACAGTAGGCTCATACCCTGCCAGTCACCGGCCACCGCAATCGGCATCTGTTTTTTTAGAATCAGTTCGCACCAAGGTTTGATCGCCTGATAGTGCGCCATCAGTCGATCGCAGCTCCAGACTCTGAAGTCTGCCTGCATTTGTCGACTGGCCGGAACCTCAGCGAGTATCGAACGCAACTCATTCGCTAAGCGCCAATTAGCTGCATCCTGAGTAGCCTTAAACACCTGCTCCAGCGCCAGCTTGAGCAAGCGATTCTCTGCCCGATCAGGTAAAAATACATCATGGCGAATCTGGAAGTAATGCTGACGCCCCAGTGGCTGGCGCATCTGCCCCACTATATTGAGCTGGCCACGCAGAAAGCGCTGCTCTTCTTCTAAACGCTTATAGTCAAAACGTATGCCACACTTGACCAAACGATCGAGCTCATTAAGGAATTGCCCCATTACCCACTCTGTAAGCGGGGCATTGAATAGTTCCAGCCCGGTCACTGACACTTGGCGCGGTTTGAGAGACAAAGCAGCTTGAATCAGTTTACGCAACAGAGCTCGACTCTCACGCTCGCAATCCCCTTGCTCAAAATGCTTTGGTAGAACCTCCAAACGAGTGCCACAAGGCGTTTCAAGCACACCTACGTAGCTGTCCCACCGAAGCGATCGTCGCCCCTCCACTTGCAACAGGGTGGCACCTCCGCGATTGAAGCGAGCACTTAGGTCGCAAAGCCAATCGAAGGCGGTTTCAGATATTTGTGCACAGTCAAGATTGCCAAGCGGGACAACAGCTGTCGTAAGCTTAGCGTACTCCCGAATAGTAACTTGGGTACTCAAACGCCAAACGCCTCAAGCTCTTCACTCTGTACTTTGGCCTCAGCCTTAACCGCTATCACGCCAACATATGCGGTGATTTGCTTGAAAGCAGACACATTGATACGCCATACCTGGTCTTGTGCCGGCACACTGCTACCAAATAGCGAGACGAGGTCCTGCTTGTAACGCACAACAAAACGATCCACAGGAGGCTTGCGATGATCATTCAACACCCACTGAATACGCTGCCAGTCTTCGAAGAAGTACTCCTGCAGCAATGGCAGCACCTGATTGCGAAAGATCAATTCCAGCCGTTCCAGGTTGCGATCTTCTAGCAACGGCATAAAGTAGGCGTGCCCCAAGCAATGATCGCGATCCAACAATACTTCGATACGCTGGTTTAGCACTCGCAGTAGTTGACCTATATTCACACCCTCCACCACCACCTCATCCAATAGATCAGGCTGAGGAAGCATCTCTGTAAAGGTGAAGCGACGGCGCAATGCAATATCCAACCCTGCCAACGATCGGTCCGCCGTGTTCATAGTGCCAATGATGTAAAGATTGTCTGGCACGCTGAAAGACTCTCGCGAGTAAGGCAGCTCTACAGGCAAGCACTCATCCGCGCCTTGGCGCTTGGAAGGCTCAATCAAGGTGATCAACTCACCAAATATGCGTGATACATTTCCACGATTGATCTCATCTATAATAAGCACATATGGTTTACGTATTTCTTTAGTAGAGGCTCCGTCCTCCGGAAGACCTGCCTTTATATAATCCGCAATTCCTTTGACGTAACTCTCACAATAGATATTGCTCGGCCGCACACCATGAAGTAATTGACGAACATGCTCTATATTTGCCGGAAGTCCGCTTGCGGAGACAGAAGCTTGAGGAAAACAACTAAGCGTCGTATTTCCATCACGATGCTCTACACGGAATCGTTTCCCCCTTGAAGTTTCAAGTGTGATTGGTTCCTCCGCGGCGCGCTCGACGAATTGTTGCAGTAAGTCATCCAGGGTTGGCACACCCGTAATGGCAGCCGCATCCGCACAGATTTTCTTGAAGATGCCATCCTCGGGGTGATATCGAATCTGGCCATTATCGGTACTTGCGCGCAGCCCCTCGATAAAGTCCTCATAGCTGAAGCTCTGATGGAAAGTCACAAACCGAATACGCCTTTCTGCTACCAGCTCATCGAAACGGGATTTCAAGCGCCTGCGCATCTCTACATCACTGCGACCACTCTCCACCAGCACTGTAGGATCAAGAATTTGTAATGCATGATCGATAGTAGAGTAGGTTTTTCCAGTACCGGGAGGACCAAACAGAATCTGGTTGAGTGGGATATTCAAGTGTTTCATTACAATCGTTCCTTGCGCAGAGCCATCGCTATCAACAACCTCACCCCCATGCAGCGTTTCCGATAACTGCCACATGGCAATGTTGTTCTCCAATACGGGAGTACCATCTACTCCAGCATTCGCCATGAGAGCTTTAATCTGCTGATTTAGGCTGCACCAGTCTTGCCCCCCGGTAGCATCCTTGACCAATTGGAAATGCGAGGCTAGGCCGGCTAGCAAAGATTGGCAGGCATCTGCCTTCAATAGAGAGGTGTAACGGTCAGGGGCAAAGGCAGCGAACACCCGGCTGATCATCGCGGGTCGATTCTTGTTGAAGTCGCCGGCCTGAACGCCGACTTTCCATTGATCAAGAATCTGCTTGAAGGTCTCGGCCGTCGGCGCCGCCATTATTAACTGCGTCATTTTGGCGACCTTCTCCCGCTGGGTATCAAGCTCGCTGCGCGATAACACACCTTGCTTGAGGCTGGAAACGCCGTTATCACGCTCTAGCCATAGACGCTCCAGAGCCAATTGATCCAGCTCGCTCTTTCCATCGCTCAGAGTACTCGCCCATTGGGTAATGGCTCTATAGCTGTCTAACCATTTAGGGCGCGACTCTTTTCCATCAGCCGAACTCCACTCGATGTATTGGCGCAAGCTGTGCTTGCCCTTACCCGCTTGCCACAATTGATTTAGCGTCGGCACGACTGACTCAGCAATTTTTCTGCCAGATGTTTGGTCATCCCAACTCTGATCGGCAAGCGCCTTTTTGAGCAACAATAAGGGCAACAAACTATCGGCACAGGTTTTCCTTAGCTCATCAATGCGACAGCTCACTCTATTGGTAGGGTTTAAGCGATCCTCCGCATCTGTTTTTACTTGAAGAGTTCTGGTAATTACGCCTTTAGCCACAATACCGCGAGGCTCTTCAAACAAGCGAATCAAATATACCGTATCTCCAATTTCACGCGCAGGAGCATTGCAAAACAATGTCAGCTCATCGCCAACACTAATATCACTCAGATCACCCTCACGGTAACCGTCATTCCAAATCGATAAAGGTGATGCCCCTAAAGACAGCAGATAGGTCGGCGCCGCAGACGTATTGTCCTCCCCAGGCACGCTCTCTGAAGCCAGTTTCACTTCTTTACTGTAAGTGTCAATCCTTTGAACCATTGTCAGTCCCTCGAGGTACGAATCCAGTGTTCTGTGTGAGCTGCTCCACTGTACTTATTTGTCGTTCTTCATGATCAGCCTTGGTTTTTATAATATCAGCAGGAACAAGAGATAGAACCACAGTCCAAAGTTGCCAGAGAGTGAGAGTCGCCAATGAACCGTAAGAAAGGGACCTCATAACCTCAACATGTTCAATCAAAAAATCAAATCGCTTTAAGAGCGGAGCAATAATACCTATTAGCAGGACTACGCAAAGTATTGCCGTAGAATGAACAATTGGAGTGAATAGCCTAGCCATTCCACTCCCATTCGTAGGTTTAGACGGCTCGCCCTTTCTAAATGAAATCTTTAATCGATCAGGATAGATAATGGCAAGCCAGGCCCCAACTACTGCGAAAATAATTGATGCAGTTGCTCGTAACGCCTCAAAAAGAGGCCATTGCTCCTGAAAAGGCACAGATCGACCTTGCCAAAATGCCAAGCCGACTATGGCAATTGAGCAAATGAATGCAAAAATCTTGGCTATCACAATAGGTAACCTATCGAATTAGGGCGAGTATCTGATCAAGTCCGCCGGTAATGGCTCGAAGAAGGGATTCTGGATTTACAATTTCCAAATTATTTCTATCAACATCCAAAGGAAACTCGTCTCGAGCAATAGAGTGACTGAGCCAATGAGGAGATTGCTCACCGCTAAGCAAAAAACCATAGTCGTCCCATTCTCGATCATGATCCGCAAGCCAAGAGTTAATAATTTCTTGGACCTGATCACGGTTCATTTCCGCCTTCACCTCGTATTTGAATTTGATTATATCAGGTAAGTTCTGCGGACGGCGCAAGGTCGCGATTTGGTAAGCTTTCTGCCAAAAAGCCAGTTCCTCGGGTCGATTAAGTCTGAGCGTCGTTTTACGGTGTATCTTGCGAATCCTATGAGCCTGTTCCAAGAGAAGATCATATTCACCAGCACGCCTCATAAGCTGCGTACGAAATCTCGGATATACATCTGTCCGTACGGGATGAGCAGAACTCTGACGATATCCTAGCAACTCCACATCGACGCCAGGGTCTGGCTCTGTAAGGACAACGTTTCCAGAATATTGACCGAGATATGACTCCATAAACTCTTGCATAGGTTTCTGCCCGGTAATCAGATGCTGAAAGCGAATACTGGCAAACACTCCGGCATCAGGCATAAACCAAAAGTAGGTCGCGAAACCAGGTATCCCGCCCTCGGGAATATCATTCATCACTACCTCAGTATTGCCCACAGCAGAATTGCCCATAGCTGATGCGACTTTACCTTCTGTAGCCGGAGTTTGGTTCCACATGGTGACCAAACATCCATTCTGATCTGTGGTAATGTCCATTAGGTAAACGGGAAGCAAATCAGAACCGTCTGCTGGCTCGTAGGTTTTTGTCATAGCCAATTGCTTTCCACGACTCCACCCCTGTAGTTCCGCAAGGATTCCAGCTGCTCCGCCAAACTCAGGATTCTCGTTTTCTCCCCAGCGATAAAACCCTGCTTGATTAACTTTGTAGAATGTAATTTTTGCCTGCTCCACGGCCATTTTTACTACTCCTGTAATTTCTTCTGTCGTACCTTATGGATAATGAGAATAGTGGCATAGTGCTGTATGTCTCTACCAGCTGGGCGGGTATGTAAACGTAGGAATTCGTTAAAAATAGCCGGAGTCGCTCCTAGTCATCTTACTCGGCCACATCAAAGCCAACGCCGGTTACCTAACTAGCTGTATCTCAAAGAAATTTCAGCCCTACATAACTGCTATGACATCCCCACCATGGAGCCTCAAACCATGTCATTGCAGTGCCCTCGCTGTAACTCACCCAAAATCGCTTCCTTTCAACAAGCCATGAAAATTGCAGCGGCCATCGGTACGGTCGGCGGTGCAGCACGCGGCGTCAGTGCAGCACTTGCTGGCGGTCAGGCGGGTGCCACCGTCGGCGCAGTTGCAGGCCCGCTCGGCGTCACTCTCGGAGCCGTTTCTGGCGCCATCCTCGGCGGGCTTGTTGGCGGCGCTGGCGGCTGTGCATTAGGCGCTCAACTCGGCGACAAGCTTGACCGCCATGTACTCGCCCACAACCTCTGCCTGATCTGCGGGCATCGCTTCAACCTCCCTGCTTAATCCGTCTTCTACTCCTTTCTTTCTATGACGTCCGGACATTGCCACGCGATGCGTGGCGTTTATGCCGACCTGTACCCCAAGGAACATTAATCATGGCTCATCAAATCGAACAAATGGCTTACGTTGGCGCAACCCCGTGGCACGGCCTCGGCCGTCAACTGACACAGAAACAGCCGATAGACGTCTGGCAGCGTGAAGCCGGTATGGACTGGCAGATTCAGGAAAGTCCGGTTCACTTCAAAGCCGACGCTATCGGCCATCTGGGATCAATTCACTCATTCCCTGAACAAAAGGTGCTGTACCGCTCGGACACCAAAGCACCGCTGTCGGTGGTTTCCAACCGCTATCAAATTGTCCAACCACGTGAGGTCATGGAGTTCTACCGAGACCTGACTGAAGTGTCCGGCTATGAGCTGGAAACCGCTGGAGTGCTCAAAGGCGGTCGTAAATTCTGGGCATTAGCGCGAACGGGACAAAACACCGCATTGAAGGGCAATGATCAGGTCAATGGCTATTTGTTGCTGGCGACCTCTTGCGACGGCACGCTCGCCACCACGGCCACGCCGACCAGCGTTCGCGTGGTCTGCAACAACACATTGACCATCGCCCTGGATGGCACCACACGCGCCATCAAGGTGCCGCACAGCACCCGCTTCGATGCTCGGGTCGTCAAAAAGCAGTTGGGTGTTGCCGTCTCGCAATGGGACGAGTTCATGTATCGCATGCGCGTGTTGGCCGAGCGTAAAGTCCAGTGGCATGAGGCCATGGGGTTCTTCATGAACGTGTTGTGTGACGTAACGCCCCACAGCAAATTACCTGAAGTCCTTCCCAACGAACGTGCCCTACGCAAAGTACAAAGCCTGTACGAAGGACGTGGACGTGGCGCAACGCTTGAATCGTCACAAGGCACTGCCTGGGGCCTGCTCAATGCCGTGACCGAGTACGTCGATCACGAGCGCAGAGCGCGTAGTAACGAGTACCGCATGGACTCCGCATGGTTCGGCCAGGGGGCGCAAATCAAGCAACGGGCATTGGAGGCGGCCCTACAACTCGCGGCCTGAAATGCCTTTTTCCCTTCAACCATAACGCCCGTTCAGCATCCAGCTCAACGGGCGTTTTTATGTCCGCAAGGTATCCCTTATGAAAGCGATTCCTAGAAATGAAAATGCTTACAAGATCCGTCCGGCCCTTCGTTTAATCGGCACCAAGGAGCTACCCCGTGAAGACTGGCTCGCTGTGCGTAAACAAGGCATCGGCAGCTCGGACGCAGGCGCAGCGGTTGGACTGAACCCTTATAAGTCGCAGTTGGAGTTGTGGCTTGAAAAGACGGGACGGGATGCCACGTTACAGAAAATAGACCCTCATGATGAGGAAAGCCCTGCCTACTGGGGCAATGTGCTGGAGCCCATCGTGGCCTGGCACTACAGCAAACGCACCGGTAAGAAGGTGCGACGAATTAACGCCGTGCTACAACACCCTGATCCAGAACTGCCCTGGATGCTCGCCAATATCGACCGCGAAGTGAACGGTGCCGACGATGTACAAATCCTTGAATGCAAGACTGCCGGCATAAACGGAGCACGCCTCTGGAAAGAAGGCGTGCCTGAGTATGTGCAATCGCAGGTCATGCACCAGTTGGCCGTCACCGGCAAGCAGGCGGCTGATGTTGCAGTTCTACTGGGTGGCCAGCATTTAGAAATCTACCGCATCGAACGGGACGAGCAGATGATTGCTCGCCTGATCGAACTGGAACGCAAATTCTGGCATTACGTACAAACCGACACCCCACCACCCGTCGATGGTAGCGCCTCATCTGAAGCGGCGCTGCGTTGCCTTTACCCTCACGACAACGACCAAACCGTGGACTTCAGTGCCCATGCTGGATTGGCCGCTACCTACCTGGAGCTCAAAGCTGTTCGGCAGTCCATTGCGGCAAAAGAAAACCGCGAATCTCAACTGAAACAGATCCTGTTGCAAGCCATGGGCGAAGCCACACGTGCGCAGTTCAGCAATGGCTTCATCAGTTGGAAGCGTTCCAAAGAGAGCACCGTGCTCGATGTCGAGCGCCTGCTGAAGGAGAAGCCCTATCTGCAAGTCCTCTTCAGCAAGCGCAAGGAGGGCAGCCGCCGCTTCCTTATCAACTGATCTTTTCCTCGCTGGCCGTCCCTACGCGATTCGGTTTTCGGGGGTCCATTTTCACTTCCAAGGAGAACCACCATGCTCAAAGGCCTGGTCATTACACCGCCCGTGCTCGGACGTATTTCCATTGGTAAAATCGTCGAGAAAAACGGTAAGCGCCTACCGGAGAAAGACGATCAATTTACCATCACCTCACAGGTGCAAAGCAGGGATGGCTGGTTACTGCACCCACTTAACGATGAACTGCGCCAGGGTAAGGAGGACAAGCTGCGCAGCATTCCAGTACGTCTATTGTTCAACGAGCCGGAGCTGAATTTCCGGGCCGACTACACCCTGTTCGACCGGCAATCCGGACGCCCGCTGTGTGTCGGTAACGGTGAAACCTGCAAACGCATGACCCAGGACGGCATGCACTCGCTGCCCTGCCCTTCGCCGGATGCTTGCCTACTGGCCAAAGGAGGTGCCTGTAAGCCTTATGGCAGACTGAATGTGGTCATTGGTGATGAGGATTCGCTGGGTAGCTTTGTGTTCCGCACCACCGGTTTCAATAGCATTCGCACCCTGTCCGCTCGTCTACATTACTTCCAAGCAATCTCAGGCCGTCGACTGGCCTGCATACCGCTGGAGCTGCGTCTACGCGGCAAGTCCACCCGCCAGAGCCACGGTACGCCGATCTTCTACGTCGACCTCACGGTACGTAGTGGCATGGACATGACCGAAGCACTACAGAAAGCCAGCGAACTTGATACACAGCGCATAGCAGTAGGTTTCGACCAGATGGCTCTGGATGACGCCGCTCGCCGAGGCTTCGGTAATGGCGCCTTCGAAGACAGCGAGGAGGACAGTCACGTCGTAATCGAGGAGTTCTTCGGAAACACGGAGGCCGCTAGCACCAAAATCCAAGGTAAGTCGTTGCCAACGCCCAAATCCCTTGCGGACAAGTTGGAATCTCTCGCCTCACGGGCCAACTAAATCAAACCCACCTGCGCTGAGGACATCGGCGAGGCAAAAGCTCTGGGAGATCCGCCATGCCTGTCCTGCGATTCTTGCTCTGCTTGTTGATCTTCGCTGGCACGCTGGCCGCCGCCGGAGTGCTGGTGCTGAGCACTTTACTCGTTCTCTTATTCCCGCCGCTGTTGCTGGCGGTGGTCCTGGCCTGCGGGATCCTGGGCCGCTTGCTCAGACGGCTATCGCCTGGACCGATCAATCCTACCTGAAATACTCAAAATCACCTTCAGCGGCCGTGCACACGGCCACTTTCCCAGGAGAATAAATCATGCTCCGACACTGCTTAATCTGCGACTCCAAAGCCATCCTGACAAAGGAAGTAGCCAAGGGTATCGCACTGCTGGTCAGTCTGGCTGACAGCGCACTGCAAGGCGCACAGAAAGCGAATGAAAATGCCCAAGCTCCAGAGAGCCATCCGATCTTCAGGGGGCTCGCCGCCATATATCCTGCCTATCCACCGGCACTGCAGGTAGCCGATGATGTTGCCATATATCACTTCTCAGGATTCAACTGCTTGTGTCTGCGCTGCGGTGCACTGTTCGACGACATGGAGACACAAGAGACCTCAGAAACCACAAATCAACTCTCATGACGGGGTCAATCAGCCTCGATCAAGTCTGGTGACAAGACGCTCCACCATATCCAGGACAAAGTCGCGGTCATGCGCCCCAAGTCTGGAGAGCAAACCATAAAGCCTGCGCGCCTGGTCCTCTGGGCGAGAACTCCCTTCAGTCAGCAAGTCAGCGGTTTCACAACCAAAAACTGCCGCCAACTCAACCAAGCGTTCGATGTTAGGCATCACGATTCCGCGCTCGATACGGGATACAGCCTCGCTTCCAATTCCAAGCTTTTCCGCAACCTGCTCCTGGTTCAGTTTGCAACGAACGCGCTGGCGGGCAATCGCCTGCCCAACGAGTTCTGCCAGCTGCTTCGATTTGGTTTTTGACATGCCACCCTCCAGTCCAACCTGGATGGTTGACCATCAACCCGTTGACATGAAGGACCTTACAAGCCGAAACTCACCCTTAAAGGTTGATATCCGACCCATCCTTTAACTACCACCTCTTGCAAGGAGCCCAGAAAAACCATGAATGTCATAACAGGCCTGAACGAATCGCAGATTGAAGACCTCGTGAGAAGCAAAACGTCCTTCGAGATCCATGGCCTCAGAGGTAAATTCATGCCAGGTATCAAACTTGTCGAAACCAAGATTGAAAGCCAGGGACTGAAGTGTCGAATCAAAAGCGACGTGAAAGGCGCTATCGCTCAAGGCGGTATATTGGGCGCTGTAATCGGAGCTGCATCTCTGCCTGTTGGGGTCGTCTTAGCCGCTGCGGCTACCGTCGCCAGTACTGGCCATACTCTAGCCACCTACAACCCCGACTACGAAATTATAAAAGACTACGTCAATAAAAAACTGAAAGTCATCTACAAAAAATAACAACCAACACAGTCAGTCTGCGCTCGCGCTCACGCTTAAAAAGCCTATGAACACAGACTGCAACCAATAAGTATTAAAATACTGGACGTTCCAAATGGCAAATATTAGCCTATCAAGAACAATACTAAGCGCTGGCTTTATAAGCGTAATATTTTTTGCTTATGAGGCTTTCACAAGAAACACCGTAGAAAATTTAGACTCATATAAAAAACTAATCGACTCTGGACTTTCTGAACACTCGAAAAGTGGGAACATTATTTTATTAATAAGGCACGAGGAGCGCTGTGATCGCTCAAACAACCCCTGCTTAGGCCCAGAGGAAGGAATCACAGTTCTAGGAGGCCAGAGAGCAAAAGAAACAGGCATTCATTTAAAAGCACACTTTGATTTTGACGATGCTGATATTTTCACCAGCCCAATGACTAGAACAGTTCAAACATCCGACTTCATGCTAGGCAAAGCGAGCCTGCTATCCGATAGAGAGGCCATTTGCGGAAACGACATCGTGGATAAGCTACTCGAACACAAGAATTCCGGCAGAAATCTTATAGTGATGACCCACAACACCTGCATGAAAGATTTAATAAGATCCAGCGGACACAGGCATTCATGGAGCCCCGAATACGGAAGCCTCCTATTTGCAAAAACAACAAGCAAAAATGAAATACAGATTGTCGGCACGTTAAATGCTGACGACATCCCTAAACACCCATCGCCGATTTAACACCAAAAGCCATTCACAAAGAACTTACAAAAGAATCCAACCGTTTCCTTCCTCCCACCCTGAGTTTAAGACAGTGAATATAAAATCAGTTGCACTCAAAGCAGCAGGCTGCTTGGCGCTTGCACTTTCATTGAATGCACAAGCCGAAGTTGACTACGGGTACATGTATCCACCCATGCTACCAAATGAACAAAATATGAACGATTTACCTTACGCCATTCCGTGCGCGGAGGCCAAAAACCAGTACGGGGCAAAATTCTACCGTTGCACTTGGTACACGCTGCCTAGGAACATTACGCAGTGGAATGCACAACAGCAGCGCAACGTGACCTTCAGCAACCACGTCAGCGGAAAATGCGTGCGAGGCACTTGCCGTGCATCCAATGGGTCAGGTATCTATGGAATGTACGGCCAGGACCTCAGCTTTAGTCTGTCCATTTACTACTACATCTATGAAAGTGAGGATGGTTATCCGATTGCCTATCGCATGGATGGTGGGCCAAACAAGAAGGGGAAAGGGGTTACTTACTCTCAAGCCCGTACGACGCTTCAGGACTTCTTGCTTGATCACGGCATCAGCAAAACGAGCGCAAAAGACGCTATTGCCGCCTACTCACTGGATGCGCACGCAACGAATGATTCGTCAGTGAATGACGAACCACAGACCGAAAAGACACTCATGACAAAACCAACAAAAACCATCGACGTAAAGGAAGCCTGGTGCAACCCGCGCGCAGACGATGAATGCACCATCAATGGCAAAAAAGTGCCCAAGGCGGAGCTAAAGCAATACCTGCCAGCTGTCTACGAACTAGAAGTGCTCAATGCAGGAGGATACTGCGAGTATCCAATTTGCTATGATAAAAATGATAAGCCTGTCGGAATAAACTAAAATAAAGGCACGGATTTTCCCGTGCCTTTATTTTTTTGCAAGTATTACACACTTAGAAACCGCGTTATAAATTCACCTGCATGCAATGCTTTTATCAGTAACACCCCATACTCCTTTTAGTAATACTGCCTAATGTAGCTATAGGCTTTTTCGAATAAATCCTCATCTGCGTGCAGCTTGTATTTGAAGAGGGCTTTTCGCAGTGCCTTCTTCACCTCGCGCTCACCGGATTGTGTTCCTTGCCATCCGGGGAAGCGCACTAGACGCACGATCTCGTCAATGTCAGCCACTATTCGTTCAACCATAATTGGCGTCTGGGCTGTCTTAATCTCATTGAACAGTTCGGTCAGCGCTGCCTTGCCACGATCCTCATCTTCCTCGGGCGGTATATCCTTCTCGGCTTGGCACGTTTCTTTAGCGATCTCTAGCAAGGCTTTCAAAAACTCCACGCTGTTGATCTGCCCGGTCTCGAAGCGATCTTTCAAGGCATCAAGTCGCTCAGATAATTGCTTGAATTTGGGGCTCCCACTGTGCCCACGAAGACGGCGCTTAAGTTTTATCTCAATTTCCTTCGCCTTCTTCGGGTCAGGGTTTGAGAGAACTGCCTCTAGCAAATCGGCGTCCAGCACTAGGGTGTCGAGGTCATCGCGCACCGCATCCACATGTACGTTCTGGTGAATCAGCTCGATAGTCTTGGCTCCTAGTGAGTGCCAGATCAGCTTGCCGTGACCGCTGGAAGGCTGCACGGACTGATACACCTGTGAAAGCCACTTGTAGTCTTTTTCGAAAGAGCCCAGAACCGTATCGGGCGACAGCGCCTCCCAAATCTTGTTGAGTACGCTGTATTCGGCGGCAAAGTTGTCCCTCACCTCGTTGTTCGGCAAACACTCCTGCGCAGCCATCAGGCCTTCATAGCCTTGCTGGTCACGATCGATACCGGGGAAGAAGGCCAGGCATTTCTGAAAGGCTTCGGGCAGTTTGTCCTTCAGCTCTTGGATGTTGCTAACAACCTGTTTGACGCTCTGATCATCGAACTCCAGCGCAGAGGCCACATCGTCGAAGATACCCAGGTAATCAACAATCAGGCCATGAGTCTTCTGCTCGGAGTAAGTCCGGTTCACCCTGCAGATCGCTTGCAACAATGTGTGGTCACGCAACGGCTTGTCCAGATACATCACCTGCAAGATCGGCGCATCGAAACCGGTCAGTAGCTTGGCGGTGACGATGATCAGCTTCAGCGGGTCGGCCGGGTCGCGGAAACGGTCAAGCAGCCGTTCCTCTTCATCGCGCGAGCGGTCGTAAGCAGCGTACTCCGGGTGCGCCTTCTTGTCGGCGGCCTGCACCGACATAACGATGTCGGTGGCCTCCGGTGGCAGCAGCTTATCCAACTCCGCCTTGAACAGCAGGCACGACTCCCGATCGAAGGTGACGATCTGGCCCTTGAAGCCATTGGGCTCTACCTTGCCCTGATAGTGCTGAACAATGTCCTCACATACCTTACGGATACGCTCGGGGGTCTTCACCAGCACCGCCATCTTAGCGGCGGTCTTGGCGAGGTTATCCTTGTCCAAGTCCGACAAACCGCCGGTCAAATCTTTGTAGGCGACGTCTAGAGCGGCCTTGTCGATATGCAGGTCGATCAGGCGCGGCTCGAAGTGCAGTTTCAGTGTAGCGCCGTCGCGGATCGATTCTTCGAAACCGTAGCGGCTCATGTATCCCTTCTCGTCTTCGTCGGCACCAAAGGCATAGAAGGTGTTGCGGTCAGCGCGGTTGATCGGTGTGCCGGTCAGGCCGAACAAAAACGCATTGGGTAGGGCCTCCCGCATCTTGCGACCCAGCTCGCCTTCTTGCGTACGGTGGGCTTCGTCAACCAGCGCAATGATGTTGCTGCGATTGTTCAGGCTGCCTGTGGCCTCGCCGAACTTGAAGATCGTGGTGATAATGATCTTGCGCACATCCTGCGCCAGCAGTTGCTGCAGCTTCTCGCGCGTGTCGGCCTTTTCCAGATTGGGAATGTCCGCCCCGGTGAAGGTGCCGGTGATCTGGCTGTCGAGGTCGATTCGGTCCACCACGATCAACACTGTGGGGTTCTTCAACCCGGCGTGCATCCGCAGCTTTTGCGCGGCAAACACCATCAGTAGCGACTTGCCCGACCCCTGGAAATGCCAGATCAAACCTTTCTTGGGGTAGCCTGCCAGCACGCGCTCGACAATCTTGTTAGCTGCCTCGTACTGCTGATAGCGGCAGATGACCTTCATGCGTCGCTTCTTCCTGTCTGTGGCGAACAGGGTGAAACTTCCGAGGATATCCAACACTACATGGGGCTGCAGCATGCTCTCTGCCGACAGCTTGAGGGACTTCAGCGGGTGGTGCTGCGCATCGCCCCCGTCGAGATGCCACGGTCCCCAATCCTTTACCGGCAGGCCAATCGATCCGAAGTGGTAGGCCTTGCCCTCGGTGGCTACCGAAAACACGTTGCAGACGAATAGCTCAGGCACGAACTTCTCGTAGTCATCATGCACCTGCACTGCGCCATCGACCCAGCTTATGCATTTCTTGACCGGCGTCTTGGCCTCGATCAGCACCAGCGGCAAACCATTGACCAGCAGCACCAGATCGGCACGCCGCTCAGTGGGGCCGGCACGATAGGTGTACTGCTGCGTGACGACGTACCGGTTCTGCGCAAAGTCATCCAGGTCGATCAACCGCACCGGCACATGCTCGTTGTTCTGGCCGAAAGGCATGGAGCGCTCTCCGCGCATCCAGGCAGTCATTTCCTCGTTGGCGCGAATTAGACCATCTGATCGCACCGATAGCACGATAGCGCGCAGCTTGTAGAGCACTTCGTCGGCGCGGTCGGGCTGCGCAGCAATCTCAGGGTTCAGGCGGATCAGCGCATACCGCAGCCAGGGCTCGACCAGCACTTCCTGGATCTGGCGTGGTACTTCAGCAGGTGCAGCGTAACACCAGCCGAGACCGTTGACGCTGGGCCCATAGCTGGCGATTGCCTCCTGGACGATATTGGTCTGGCTGGACTTGCTCGGTCCAGCGAGCAGGTCGCGGACGTAGGCTTCAACAGTGTTGGACTCAGTAAACGCCATCTCAGCCCCCAAAACTCGAAGCTCGAATATCAGCAAACAAACGCCTTGAGTTCTTTGTTCGCTCTCTAAGCAAAACTACTGCGTTCGCCACCTCGGTTGCGCGCTGATTATAGGCCAACTGCACTTCAGCCGATGGTATTCGCAACCTAATGTTTCTCAGTGAAGCCAGGGTGACTTCCTTGAAGGTTGACCCCTTAGACGCACGTTCAATCTGCCTACGAACAAGGGTAGATCGAAGGGCCCAATAAACGAACGTACGGGTGGTTTCGTCGGCGATTGAAATACGTGCAGTGCCTTGCGTGAGATTGGCGCCATGAAGTTCTGCTGGGACGATCCGACAAAGCCCGACATCGCCCCGTAGAGCAAAAACGATATCTCCTGTGGACACTGCTGATCTCTTGTATTTCTCTGCTATTTCTGTAGAAGTGCGAAGCATTCCATCAGAACAGAGCTGCTCGCCAGCGGTCATATCACTCACTCGGATATACGGGACACCGCCAGTTATATTCGGTCCTGCCTGGACAATCCCATATGTAATTGGAAGATCACATAGATCGAGCAGGCTAGTTTCTATTGCAGCGTCATCATTGACCGCCTCATCAACTATTGCTTGTAGCAATACGCTGGCTGCCAATTCTGCATCTTCAAAGGCGTTGCACGAATCGGTTGCCGCGGACAGAACCTTTATCGCAGAAATCTGCTCTTCCGGAGGCGGCAACGCAAACTCCTGAACAGCCATTGTCTTCCAATTAATCGTTGGAGACAGAGAGCCAACGGAAATTTCCACGGCTCGGTTCATAAACAGATCACTTTGCATGAAAAACGGCAGGAACTCGGGCAACACCACGTCCGGCTTGGCCCGTAGCACCATCGCATGTGCCGAGCAAATCCCATCGAACTCAGCAACACCAAGCTTGCGCTGGTAAGCCCGGCGGCGACCGAAAATGATGTCGCCCTTTTTGAACATTAGTTTTGTGGCTTCCACGTCAGCTGGCTTGCCCCAGCGGCGGATCTTCAGCGAGTCGGTATCGAGGTGCTCAAGGCCTACGTAGTGCTCCATACCGGATTCGGACGGGTTGTCGATGCGGACATTAACGTTCGTCACCATCTGATCGAAGCGCCAGACTGCCCAACCGCGCTTGAGATTTTTATTGTTAGACATGCTCGATATCCTCCGCGATTAGTTCGTCCAGCGTTTCCACCAGTGCGTCCATCTGTTGAAGGAAGGCGCGGCCGTCGTTTTGCCATTGATCCCAAGCAGAGCGCAGCGTTACCGCATCGCCATTGCTGTCTGTTGCGACTGTTGCGGCAATACGCTTCACGTAAAGCGGGATCGATAGGTTGCCCGCATTGGCCCCGATCTCCGCCAAGGTGGCGACCTTGGCGAAACCTGGCACATCTGCAAAGGTCTTGTAAGCCGTCAAGATACGCAGCTGGTGTTCGGGTTTCAGGAAGCTCTGCGCGCGTTCCCGGGTGACCTCGCTCACCGCATCGATGAAGATCACCTTGCCTTTTCGCGGTGCAGCTTTCTTGCGGTTGCAGATAACGATGCATGACTCCATCGGGGAGTTGTAGAACAGGTTGGGGCCCAAGCCAATTATGGCCTCAACCCAGTCCTGCTCGATCATCTTGGCGCGCATAGCCTGTTCTTCGTTGCGGAACAAAACTCCATGCGGCCAGAGCACCGCACTACGCCCCCTGGCCGAGAGGCTGGTCAGGATATGCTGCTGGAAGGCATAGTCGGCGCGACCCTGCGGCGGAGTGCCGAGGGAATTGCGACCCCACTTGTCACTGCTCCACGCCTCGCGGCTCCACTGTTTGATGGAGTACGGTGGGTTGGCCAGGATCACGTCGAACTGGCGAAGGCGGTCACCCTCGATGTGCTTAGGATCGGACAGGGTGTCACCCCGGATGATTTCGAAGTCTTCCACGCCATGCAGGAACAAATTCATGCGGGCGATGCTTGACGTAATGAGGTTACGCTCCTGCCCATAGAGCTTGAGCGTGCGGTATTCGCCGCCTGAGCGTTTCACCTCGTCCAGCGCCGAAATCAACATGCCGCCAGTGCCGCAGGTGGGGTCATAGATCGACTCGCCCGCCAGCGGTTCCATGAGTTGCGTCATCAGGTGGACGACAGTGCGGTTGGTATAGAACTCGGCGGCCGTATGGCCCGAGTCATCGGCGAACTTCTTGATCAGATACTCGTAGGCATTACCGAGCTCGTCCTCGGGCACGTTGGCGACCGAAAGCGTCTGGCTCGAAAAGTGCTCGATGAGGTTTTTAAGCGTTTCGTCGGGTAACCGCTCGCGGTTAGTCCACGACGCATCGCCGAAGATGGCATCGAGCAGATTCGGGTTGGCTGATTCAATAGTGCGCATGGCCCTTTGAATCGCAGCCCCCACATTCGTCGCAGTCTGTCTTACATCCTTCCAATGGGCTCCATCAGGAATCTGAAACCTGTGGTTTTCAGCAAACTGGGCGTAAGAGAGGTCGCCGGCGGAGTTGGCTAGCGCCGCCTGGTACTCCTCCTCCCATACATCGGCTACACGTTTGTAAAAAAGCAGTGGGAAGATGAACTGCTTGTAATCGCCCGCGTCGATAAGGCCACGCAGTAGCACAGCTGCGCCCCACAGATAGCTTTCAAGTTCTTGTTGGGTGATGCGTTTGCTTGTGTGACTCATTTCAGCCAGTCCCCTTCTGTCATAAGCTTCGTGAGCCGCTCTTCGGCCTCGCGACAGCGGGTGAGCGTGTCCTTGAATGCCGCGATGGCGTCAGGCAATGGCGGGATGTCATCTTGCAGGGGCGGCAGGACATAGCGCGAAATGTTCAGCGTCCAGTCTTCCGCTTTTATTTCATCAACGGTGACGACCCTTGCTGCATTCTGCACATTGGTAAAGTTTTGGTACCAAGCCAAGATTTCGCTAGCATGTTCCGGCTCAAGGAAGTTTTGCGCACGTCCCCGCTTGAATAGGCGCGATGCGTCGACGATTAACACTTTATTTTGGTGTTCAACTGGCTTGCGTTTGCGTAGGACTAGGATGCTCGCGGCAAGACCTGTGCCGTAGAACAGATTGGGGGCAAGACCGATAACAGCTTCAACCAAGTCCATCTCTAACAGCTTCTGGCGGATGCTACCTTCTGCGCCTTTGCGAAATAGGGTCCCCTGGGGTAGCACCACAGCCATTCGCCCCGTTGCATCAGCCATGGATTTGACCATGTGTTGCACCCAGGCGAAGTCGCCAGAACTGGATGGTGGTAGACCAGCGAAATTGCGGCCGAAAGGATCATTGATCCACTGTTCCTCCCCCCATTTTTCAAGCGAGAAAGGGGGGTTCGCGATCACGCAGTCGAAATTCGCCAGACGATCGCCTTCAAAGAACGCAGGGTTACGCAGCGTGTCGCCACGCACTACCTGAAAGTCTTCAATACCGTGCAGGAACAAGTTCATGCGAGCGATGGCAGAGGTCGTAAGGTTTTTTTCCTGGCCAAAGAGCTTGCCCCAAAGACGTTTTACGTCGCCATGCTTTTCCTTAACGTGCTGGACGGCTGCGAGCAACATACCTCCCGTCCCACAGGCTGGGTCATAGATGGTGTCGGCCTCTTTCGGATCAAGCATGTCGATCATCAACCGCACTACGCTACGCGGGGTATAGAACTCACCGGCTTTCTTGTTGGTGGCGTCGGCAAATTTCTTGATCAGGTATTCGTAGGCATCGCCCAGAAGATCTGAGCTTACATTTTTATTGCCTAGTGGAAGCTTCGAGAAGTGCTCGATCAAATCTTTGAGTAATGGGTCTGACAGACGATCCTTGTTTGACCACTGCGCATCGCCGAACACCCCATAGAGACTTTCTGGGTTTGCTTTTTCGATCTGGCGCATCGCCCATTGAAGCGCTGCGCCTACGTTGATCGACTTCTCGCGAACGTCCGCCCAGTGACAGTAATCAGGAATTTGGAATCGATGCGATTCGGGGAAAAGTGCCAGCTCGGAGTTGCCGCCATCTTCAACGACTTCGCGACTCTCATCATCCCATACGTCGCAAATGCGCTTGAAGAACAGCAGCGGGAAAATGTAAGTCTTGAAATCAGCCGCATCTACCGGGCCGCGCAAAATGTTGGCGGACTCCCAGAGATGGCTTTCGAGCTGACTAAGTGTGATTTGTTGGTCGCTCAAACGCGTAACCCTTTTTTCATAAAATCGCCGCAAAGCGGCCCGTATGCGTGGTAATTTTTCGTTGATAAGCTGAAAAACAGGGCTGTTTAGCCAATGTAACCCACCCGCACCTCTGCTTCTCGATCAATCGGTAAGGAAGGTCTTAGCCTCTCGTTGCCAGCTTTCACTTTTTTGACACCAAGTAGGGGCAAGAACCAAAGCACCAGAGGGTTTGGTTACTGATTTGGCAAATCGCGAGCAAGCGCAGAGGCCAGCTCAATGCAGAGATGCAGCGCAGAATACGCAGTACACGGATCAATTAGTGCTCCCTCTTGGTGCTGCCCGAAATCACCAAACCCTTGGACTGCATTCGCGAGCACATATGTGCTCTTAGTAACATACTGCGCACACGGATCGCACCGTTGTGTGCCTGTCATGAGATCAAGCAGTCGTAGACGCTGGCCGCCTTGAGGAAAACGTGTCAGCCACTCTTCGGCCTTATTCTCTCCATTAAATCGCCATACTGAAGTCCATTCTGATGGGATTCGCTTTTTATCGAGTTCGGCGCTCCAGATCATTTCTAGAGCTCGGTCAACAATTCCACGAATGTTTGAAAAAAACACCTTTGGAAAGTCAGGTAACTCCCTCACACCCAGAGTCAAATAGCGCTGAAGCTCCTTATCTATGCCATCAATTTGTGCAATTCTTCGCTCCAGGACGTACCTCATATTGAGTAGATAGTCTCCTTGGTCACGGAATAAATGCACAATGGAATTACCCTCGCTTGAGTGCTCCTCCAAATATCTCGCGAGCAGCCTGCTCGGTCTCTGCATCCTGTTTGCTGCTGACTGAACGAACCCACGATCAACAAGCGCATCCGCATCTGCAGTTGCAATGCCAGCGCGAGAGACAGCCCCCTCATTCAGAACACGCCGCAGCAGGTCTTGGCAAGAAGGCGGACAATCAATCCAAAGTGCGTCTAGCTTATCGCGTAGAGAGGGGAATGCACTGTCACATGCAGCCCGTATCGCTTCGGGGCTGACTGTTCCCGCAGTGCTCACTTCGCAAACGGCATTGAGTACGCTTAGCGTCAATATTGGAAATCCGTTACTCGCGTTCCAGAGTTCTGTGTGAGCTCCCGCAGCGAAATCCAGAGCAGGGAAAGACGCCAACAAGGAAGACATATCGCATTCATCGAAACATCCGACGTGTACCTTCGTGTCGAAAACCCCCCAAAAATCACTGGTTTGAGACTCAGGATTTCTTAGCAACTGGTACAGACTTCGGCGACTTGCGGTTACAAGTCGAAAGCTCGGCTTACGGGCTAAGTCCAACAATTGGTCCCACAAATTGCGCGTCAACTGACCGTTGGCCAGCGGTTTGTCAAAGCCATCCATAATCGCCAGTACTTTTGCACCCTCATCCGTCAGAAGGTCGAGAACTTCAGCAATGTCCTTATACGGATCTCCCTGCGGAATTCTGAGATGCTCAGCGTAGTCGTGATGGCTATTTTTCAGCGCACAAGAAAGCTCCCGCGCCAGGCCTTGCATGAATAGCTCATCCGTCCTAGGCGTCTGATGGCCGAGATCCCAAAGCACCACTGCCGAATAGGGTGACCCGGCCTTCTGCAATCGTGCCTTAAGCTCATGCAAAATTACTGTCTTACCCGCAAATCTCGGACCTACCACTTGCAAATGATCCGGAACAGTCTTTGTCAGCGCCCCCATCATCTTCCGCAGAGTGTCCGCCCGCCCGATCATGGGTGGCACCGAGGTACCTAAAATGGGAAATCGTATATCAGGCATTGTCTTCCTCTGCCTCCGTGCGTGCGCGACTGGTCACTACATCGGAATCCTGTTGTTGTTCGATCCAATCCGCCATTAATGGAATGGCCAGATGGTATTGACCATCACCTATCGCACCAGAGAACTCGATTAATTCCAGCTCACGCAAATAAGCCAGATCGGCGTCTAGTGCTTCGCCGTCGACATCCACGCCGACCTGCGCTAATTGCTCGTTCAAGGTGCCGAAGCCAATGTGCGTTCCATGCTTGAAGCTCATCGCGCAAAGCATAAGGATCAAATGCCGCCGGTGACGCCCACTGTCGGGGCCATGGCCTGCGTAGTCCCACAAGCTGGCAAAATGCTCGTTGTCCCTGACTAACCCAGTTGCTGCATCATTCACCACGCTGACGGTAATTGACCGATTCTTGGTCCGCACGGCGTAATCGAACACTCGATTACACAAGCACTGCATCAAGTAGGGATGCCGTGCCGTGACCTCAATTACACGCTCAACGGCCTCCTTCGAAAAAGCCAATTGATCACGTACGGGCTCAATGACCACCTTGCGCGCGCTTTCCGTATCCAGCACCGTCACTGGAATGCTCATTCCGAGACCATACAGTGCAGACCAATATTCCTCACGCAGTCGCTTCAGACGACGTGATCCGGTCAGGATGGCCGAGAATTTCGGATAAGCTTGGATCAGAGAGCGGATGTTCTCTGGCACCTGAGGTGAGGTCACACCGTTGTCGATGCCCTCTTGTAGTTTGTCAAACTCGTCGAGCATTAACACCAAGCCAAGCTCCAGGGGTTCGAGAGCAGTCAGTACCAATTCTAGATACTCACGGAAGTCCGCAAAAGGCGACTCGGCGCTGATGCCTTCACGGCAGGCGCGGGCGACCCCTAATGCCGGCTTACCAACGGCGATCACCAGGCCATTAGGCAGCGGCACACCTATACCCAGCTTTGTTACCGCGGTAGCGATACAGCGTGCAATCTCACGGAATACCTCAGCAGTAGGAACACCCACAACTTGCGAGGCACCCTCGGCTCCTTGCAGGCTGGAGTAGATCGCCAACCAACGCGGGATGGCGGCGCCCCCCTCCAAGTGTTTGAGGATGGAGGTCTTGCCAGCCCGACGGTTGCCTTCGAGCAGTACCACATTGCCGTGAGTCGCGATCTGGCGACTGATCTTACCGATAAGTTCTTCGCGCCCATAAAAAACGCCGTGACCATACCGTGGTTCCAACGGGCTTCCAGTCACATAAGGGCTCCCGCCGAGTTCGGCAGATAATGTGTTCGCCATTTGCTCAGGCTCGGCCACGCGGATAGCCAGCTCGATCGCGCCTTCGACCACCCGACCAGACAAGGCACGCGCATGCCATTGCAGGCAAAACGTAAGATCACTACCTTGCTTTGGCACATCCCCACGCAGATTAATCACGAAAGTACTTCGCTCCGCGAGATAAGGTATTTCAGCGATGCCCCAGTTAGGCTGCGTCTCTATACGCATATTGCGCAGAGGCAAGGCACCATGGTTCTCCAGCTCAACAGAAAACTCGGCGAAGCAACCTGCGACCAGTGATGCGGGCGAGGCGTGTACCTGCAGACCAACGGCATCGATTAGGTCCGTAATTGCAGCACGCAGCCAATCGCGCAGACGCTCGGCGATGGCTCGGGCTTGCGATTCGGCGGGCAGATGACCGGTCGTCTGTACTAGTACAGCCTGCACACCACGCTCTGCATCCTGCAACACACTCAAAAGCCCAGGCCCTTTCGGAATCTGCGCTACTCCTGCCAGAGGTAGTAGTGCTTGATTGAGCGGCATTAACCAACTCGCCTGGCTGCCGACCTGCCCATGCGCCACCCAATTCCGGCCCTTATTAATCAAGGCTGCAACGGGCTCAAAGTGACTAAGTGCAGGAGTCTCGTCTAGGCCGCCTACAAACCTGGGCACCTTTTCGTCTAACTCGGCGAGCCAGGCAGTAAGGCGGCCAGACTCCCGGCTTCCCGTGGCTTGCGACAGAAACATAAGTGCATCGGTGCCGAACTCGCGAAATTGCGCAGAGGCACGGGCTTGCATCTGCAGCGGCGGCAGCGGTACCGGCAACCCATCAAGCACGGCCCGATTGAGGTGCTGAATCACCGCACCGCGTGATTGAGCGGCCAGCCAGTTTTGACAGGCAGAGCTTGAGAGATAGGCCAGCAGGAAGCTCGGGTCCAGCCGTTCTTGGTTGACGCGCAGCACATAGAGTCCGTTCGCAGCAATTGACCCGACAGCAACATTCCGCACCAAGGCGGACTTACCGATGGTACCGGACTTGGATACCAGCACATCACCGGGCAATAACGCCCAACGCTGCTCGACGCTGACCAGCTCCGGCCGCAACCAACTGGAAGCGCGACCCACCTTGCCCGAGCTCAAATCCCTAATGCGCAAATAGCCCACTGCTCGTTCGAAGGGGGGGCTATCCATCAAATCGGCTGATTTGATGGACCTCCCGGAAAACACCTTAGCCACGTCAGACAGAGTAACCACTGCATCCGACTTCCCCAAGGCTTCCTGAATACTGCCCAACAACTCATCTAACCCCCCCTTTTCGCGACGACGGGGCGACAAATCCCACTCAGCGGCTGCAAGCTCCTCGATGCTCACCTCCCATACCGAACGCGCTAGAACACCGGAGCCCGGCACGCCTTCGGAAATACCGGGGGGTAAATCACTGCGTTTGCGTAGTTCTGCTCCTCGCACCTCACTAGCAAGTTGCTCAGCCTGTGCCGCGAGTATCAACGGAGCTTTGCGACCTGACCTCGGCTCAAACAAGGCACTGGCATCGACCATCCGTACACGGTTAGCGCCTCCCTGCTTAGTCAGCACCAACAAGCTGCCTTTAACATTTGTGTAGGGAGCAAACGCGCCCGGTGGCAGGCCGATTACAGCTTCCACCTGACCCTGTTCCAGCAGGTAGCGGCGCAACTCACGCTCAGCCCCACCGCGAAATAAGAAACCCTCGGGTACCGCAATCACTGCGCGGCCCTGCGGTTTCAGCTGCGACAGCGCGTGCTGCACAAACAACCCCGTGCTGTCATTGGTGGGAATGGCGAAATGCTGATAGCGCCAAAGCTCGCGACTGGTCCTGACGCCGATGGGCGGATTAGCAAGAACTAAATCGAATCCCTGTCTATTGGAGCTGCTTAGCAACTCGCGTTCCAGGCTGTTGTTCCATTCCAGACGCGGGCTATCAATGCCCGCTAGCAGCATACGCGTAAGCCCGATCAGGAAAGTGCTCGGGTTGATCTCGATACCTGCAACTTTGAGCAATGCACCCGGACGGCGCTGCTCGACAACGCTGCGATCGGCCTGCTGCCAAGCCGCCACCAGAAAATTACCGGAGCCAAAGCACGGGTCATACACGCTCTCACCTGGTTGCGGATTGGCCAAAGCGGCGACGAGATAGGCGATATTGGCCGGCGTGGAGAATTGGCCGTGGTAGACATCGCTCGTTTCGGTCAACACTTGATCGAACATATCGAGCAAAGAGGAACGCTCACTTGGCGTCTCAAAGGGCAATTCCCCCACCCAGCGCACAAAGTCAATCAGGTAAACAAAGTTCACCTTTAGCACTCGACGTAATGGATCGACCAAGGCATGTAAGTAGCTGACAACCGGATGCTCCGCGTCGACATGCAGGTGTTCTATGTAGTGGGCCAGCTCCTGCAGCCGGTCAACGATGACTCCAGAATGGTCCAGGCGAAACCAGTGGCGCCACTGAAGCGACTGCGGGAGAAGAGGCTGGTAAACACGATTTTCGAAAACCGCTATCGCCTCTAGTTCAGCCTCTTGCATATCGACCCACCGAAGCACCAGTAGAGTCGCGAAAACCTCTCGAGTGAACGACTTGGATTCGCTAACAGGCATCTCGCTTCTCAACGCATCCATTCCCGCAATCCATTGCGACGTAGCATCGCGCAGTACTTGCTCTTGTACGAACCTCACAGCTCCATGCCTTCGGTGTTGAGCTCATCGTAAGCACGCTTAACGTGCTTCTGCACCTCTGCGCGGCGGTGGTTGACGTTGTTCTGGATCATGTCTGTTCCTGTTGTTCTGTTGGCCTAAGGCATCAGGCAACCATTGACACGTAAAGGACGCTTCAGGTGCGGTACTTATCAATCCCGCTGGCAAACAGCGTACCGTTAGTACCCAACGCACCCTGGATAAGCACTTGCACAAACTCAGTACCAACGATTCGCCTTGGCAACGGTGCGCTGCACGGTAATGAATAATCGCAGTAAATGCAGCGTACTTCGGCAGCAAGCCATGCAAAAGCCGAATGAGCACCTCTCCTGCTGCCCTGCTAGCGATGGGTGAAAACTCTGTAACGTGCTCAAGAGGAATGTTTGCCTTGTTGCACCCAACTCCCCGAGATGACTCGATCAGGCGCGCTAAGTCGCGCGTCTCTGCTAACAATGACCAAATCGCCAGCATGGCCGGAATGCTCGTACTGAGCAGAAAAGCTAGCCGCTCAGAAGAGGACTTGCGCACCAAATAAAATCGCTCACATCAGTAGCCGATTCTAGCCGCTCAGCAGCCGATAAAGAACACGAATCACCTAAGGGTCGAACCAACCTGCAGAGGCATAAAGCAGTAACCGTCCGGCCAAGTCATCTACCCAGCCCCGCAAAGCCAAGACATGGTGTGCACTTAAATTTAAGTGGGCACCAGTTCTAGCCTTTTAAGCGGGTATTTCATGCAGCCAACGCGCCGTTCCTATTCCAAGTCCTTCAAGGCCCAGGTCGTTCAAGAGTGTGCCCAGCCCGGCGCTTCGATTGCCAGCATCGCGCTCAGCCATAGCCTCAACGCAAATCTCGTCCACAAATGGATTCGGGTGTAGGCGTAGAGAAGCAGCCGTGCTGCAACCTGCATTTATTCCACTACCCATGCCGTTGGCCGGAGCAAGTTCGCTCGCAACGTCATCGAATATCTGCGTTGAGATCCAGCACCCACGCAGCACCGTTAAATTAAACTGGCCAACTGAAAGTGCGGCTGTCTGCGCGACCTTTCTTCGAGACCTGTTGCGATGATCCGCATCGATGCCATCTGGCTCGCCACCGAGCCCATGGACATGCGCGCCGGTACCGAAACCGCATTAGCCTGGGTGCTCGCGGTGTTCGGTGCGGCGAAGCCGCATTGCGTATAGGCGGGGCGTCCATCCCATTGCTTATTATGGGATCACCTTCGCGAAGATTGGTCGGCTAGCGGTAATGACCAGATGCAGTACCGCAGGCTATAGAGGGCTTACGCCAACGGGTTGTGAGTGACTTCATTCAAGACGGACATGAAGTCAATCATGAGCTGATTGGCCGAACGACAACTGTACGGCTTGAGCAACTGCGGAAGCTCCGCGAGGAGCGCCGTACGGTCGATCTTGACCTTCAGCTGTGCCGCTAGGTATTCCATCCTAAGCTGGCTGCTATGGCCGTCATCTCCCATGGATGCAATCGAGAAGAGCGAGGTGAGATAGGTCAGCACCTTGGTGTCCATGGTATCCACCACAGAAACCAGCTTTTGATCATTTGCAGCCAGGCTTTCTTTCAGATTCACTTCGCAATCTGCAAGGGCCGAGACAAAGGCTTTGTAGACAGAGACATTTGAATGTGTTTCACCTGGAAGTGTCAGCGTTATCTGACGAGAAGTTAGTTGCAGGCTAAACAGCAGCGCCGCGGCCATCGCAGTTTGATGGGCGACGTGGAGGCCTTCAAAATATGCCTCTCTATCAGGGCTCGTGAGGTCGGTATAAGGACAATGTTTGTGCCCGTAGATGCGGACAAGGCATTGCGCCCGGCTGATAAGATCATCGGGTAGGTCGCAGGCTTCAACATCGAAAGCCTGGGCGACGTTTTCCAAAATCTCATCGGCAGGCGCATTCAGATCGAGCTTGCAGGCTTCAACCGGAAAATCCTCCATGAGGCGCTTGTTGAGCTCACATGCCTCTCGCCAATGAGACGTTTCCGCATCTAGAAAATGATCCTTCAACAAGCGGACTCTTGCCATGTCCTTGGATGCTTCAGGCGGGACAACCTTAAGCATGCCGACGAAACCCCTTTTTGTGATGTCTACTGCTTCAGCAGAGCCATAGTCGGGTAGGACGTGCGCAGGCCAGAACGCAAATCCTATTACTGGATCTGCCCAACCGTTTTTCCGGTTATTTTCAACCAAACGCTCGCGCTGACGGCCGGCTAGGAAATCTGCCACAAGCTTTGTCATCCACATTGAGCGCTGCTCGAAGCGTCCACCCGGTAGCTCGCTGTTGATGGACTTCTCAAACAACGGCTTGGCTGAATCGAGGGCAAATCTTGGGATTCCGTCCTTAAGCTCTGTGAGGTAATACCGGAGCATCTCGTCCCGATTCTTTTTATGGAGCTTGCTGCTGGGCGCTTTGGAGCCAAGGACAGTACTCATCGATGGTGCCGAGAACAACACATACGCCCGCCATTTCTTGTTTCGTACCGACATCCGCCTAGCGAGAACGGTGAGCTTGGCCTGTTCAAACCGCATAAGGTCGTCCCGCGGTGGCGATCCCGGTTCTTCCGGGTAGTCAGAGCCCAAAATGTCCTGAGAACCCATCCCATACGCCGCCAGCCATTCCTTCAAAGGCTGGTAAGCCTTTTCTGTCACGTTGAATTCTGCGGTGAGCTGCTTGTAGAAGTCGTCACCGTCAAAACGCGCCTTTTCGTCAAGAGCACTGATGGGCACACCCGGCTCATAGCGAGTGTCAGTAGGTTTTTCTGGACGATTCATATCATTGCCCCTCATGATCGATTTTTTTCGAAGCGTCGATCGTCAAGACGACATTCTTGTCTGCCATGCGACCCAGCCCTTTGGCCGTTCGCATGTCAGAAAAGACTGGGTCACCATTTTGTATCTGCCCCAGAATTTCAAATTGATCTGCTGCAGCCCGCACAGCCATAGGTGCCGAGAGTTGCGCCGTGTTCATCAGCCTCTCCGCCATCAAGCCGATCAAGCCTAGATCTCCGACCTCCTCGCGCAACTGCGCGAAGTGGTACATCTGGCGGCCGGGGGTTAGCACTACGTTCTGACTCATGAGAAAAACTCCGATTGGTTTTGTCGTGAGGAGAACAGTACCGGCAACAACATCCAGGACACAGGATCTAATCTTACGAAGCCGGTCAGATGCGTAGATGAGGTGACCAGGTGGCCCGAGATGCTTCCAGACAGTCGCCCCTGTGAAGGGGCCTTCCAAGGCGCTGCGCCGTAAGTGTCCGGTTAAGTCGCCTTGACGATAGAGCTGGGATGTAGCTACGAGATTGCAAACTTGAGCATTGGGGAAATCTTCAGTGAGCCTTTGGGTTTGAAGCGGTCTTGATAGATAGTAGTTTCCTCCGAGGCAAATCTCCCGGCTGGCCGGATAATCAAGTCAAAATATCTTCAAGCCCCAGCGGCGCGGGGATTTCGCATGTGTCGTCGTCTCGCAGCCTTACCATGGCCTTCGGCGGTTATGTCAGGAAGGTGTGTTGGCCGGACGGATACATAAAGCAGGCCGCGCAGCATCATTCACCGACTGCCCAACGCGATGAACGCAAGACGGCTCACCAAACGCCGTTACCGCCCACGAACCGAAAGCCTATTTGCAACCCATCCGCAGGCATCGAGCACCAAATGGCTTCAGCCGCAGATGCTGAGCATCCTTGACTAAGTAAACCATCGCATAGTGGGCATGGGAACGAATCGCCTGGTCGTTCTTAAAGATCATGCCAATACCCAGACCACGCTTTTTCTCGTCCTTATCCTTATCCTTATCCTTGTCTTTGTCCTTTCCGTTGTCTTCGTCCTTGTACTTTTCCTTGTCGTGGTTGCAGCTGTGGTAGTAGCCCTGCCCTCGAGTAATGCGCTCCCACAACTCACCAATCTGCTGGGCCTTGTAGACATCCCTGCGTACCTGATTGCCATTGAAGAAGAAAGCGGCATGGAGGTGGTAGCCACAATCCTCCCCCTGCTCCACTGCGCTGATATAGCCAATGAGGTGGTCAAATATCGGGTTACGCTCACGCTCAGCAATCAACCGGTCGAGATCGTCGAATACGTGCTCGACCCGCTGCCTAACCTGGACCTGTTGGTGGTAATACAGATTGACCCGAATGATCAGGGTTCGCGAGTAACGATCCAGCATCGCGTCGGAGTAATCACAGACACGGCCCGCCTGCTGCCTAGCCAAATCGCGACGATAGCCCTTCTCTCGGCGATACCATAGCTCACCTGTTAGCTGACGGATGCGCTCGACGAGTACGTTCATGCTGCGGTGATGATCCAGGTAAGCTGTAGCGCTCTCGTTCAAGCACACAGGCCCGGCAGGACTCCGCTCCAGCCCAATGTCCTGACAGGCGTCCCAGAACGCTTGCAGGTGCTCACTGTATTGGTATGCGCAGCGATCATCGAACAAGTCCATCATTTGCCGGATGTGCTTGAGGTACCTGGAAAGCCAGGTCGATTGAATCTGCTGGCTCCTTGAGCGTGCGCCTGGCAGCCGGAACGCTGGAGTGTCGTGCCGCTCGATGGACTTGACGAGTCTCTCAATCTGGATGGCGATATCGGACTGGGGGAGACTGGTGTAGGGGGTGCTATGGCTCATGGTTGAGTACCTGGTTCGTTGTTCACATACCAGATACCGACTGTGCAATTTATAACCGGTGACCTACCCCCTTGATGGCCAGCGATGACTGACCATAGGGAAATTATTCATAGGTCGTTGATGAGTGTTTCATGGCTAGTAGATTGGTAGTGAATGTCTAACTAGGAGCTATATAAATAGATGCAGCTCCGACTCAAGTGAACGCTCCCGACCAGGCAGGGCAATAAGGATCAAAGTTCCCAAGCCTGCCGAGAAATTTACCCAACCGCCTTCTGAGGGAGTTAGCCGAGAGTACATCCACCCCAGGCCGCATAAACGCCATGACCGGCAGCGAGCCGGTCATGGCGTATCATGAGGAATCGTGACTCAGACCCGTCACCGTGGTCGCCGGCCTACATCTCTTCAGCCAAATCACGCGCACTGATCCGCGCTTCGATCCAAGCCTCGACCTCACTTTCTACCCACGCGACCGCACGCTCCCCTAATGACACAGGTTTCGGGAATCTGCCCTCGGAGATGTATTTGTACAGCGTCGAGTTCTTAAAGCCTGTAGCCGCCAGCACGTCTTTCTTACGGAGCAATTTCTTCATGGTCGCAGCCCTCTGATTGGTTCAGAGAATTGGCGGGGCCGGTATGAAAAAACTGGTTACTTCCCTCGCAGCGTAAATCGCCCTAGCATTTCCTGATGCTTCAACTGGCTTGAATCCGCCAAGGCAAAACCTACCTGCAAGGGCGAGTCGATTGGCGTGAGGATTTCATTGGCTATCTATCCATTCCGATGTCAGTCGCTCCGCAAAGACCTTAGCCGCTCAATCGCCATGACGACGAATGGCCCCCGCCGCGATCAGCCCTTCCCTCGACCATGTCCTTTGCCTGGATAATCCGCGACGGGCTAATAGAGGCAAACCCTATCTCCTCTCCCGTGACCGCTCATAGGTGCTGTCGACGTCACTAACTCATTGGCAATGAGAGCACCACCATCAACGCCTCCGCAGGCTCCGACTGACCTCATCGGTACTCGATACAACCTCTGTTTCAACCATCCGCCAGCGCCCTTGTGGCAGCACCAAAAAAAGATCCTTATTAAAATTGATAAAATCATACGGTAAATGCATCATCCGCTTACCGAATAATCCTTTAAAACCCTTCTAGACTCCAATAAATACGAAGCCTTTTACGATTATTTAAAACATAGAATTAACCTAGAATAGATATACAATTCTCATTGAATATTCATAGAGCAATCATAGAGCTGACATAGAATTACCTAGAATAGAGATCTATAAACATAGCTATAAACTTAATATTTGTTGTACTTGATAGGATGTAACTATGGCCGTAAGAGATGGCGTTGCTGTAAAGGATGCTGGGCGAGATGAGCTGGCTCAGCTACTCAACGAGTCGAAACAGAGCCCCCGTCGCGACATCTGGTTATGGCTGTACCTTTACCATTTTGAAAAGGCCGACCTAGAACCCGCCACGTGCAACGGACTGACCATGAGGAATACGATCGCTCAGTGCCTGACGCGGAAAAATGATGTGCGCAGGAGATTGAGCCAGGAGAAAGACCGGTTTATGGTCCTGGATGAACACCTCAAATGGATTGACGGCGACGAAAGGCAATATCAGTGGCTGCTAGGCCGGATTGAAGACATCACGGATTTAGGGCCTCTTCGAGGTCTGCCCCGAGGAGCAGTACACCTCGCCGGAAGAAACCGCCTGATAGCCATGCTCGACCTCTGGAATGCCGATATTGCAGATAAGGCAGACGAAATCGAACGCCTCCGTCGAGAGTGGCTTAGGCACAAAGCAGGGGACGGCGCGTTCGCTTGGTTTGAAGATAAGAAGACAGGCGCAAAACGCTGCGAATGCGCATGGGAGTGGTTGGAGAGAAACCATCAGTCCATGCCGAGAAGACAGCTGCCTATCAGCAGCTATGAAGACCTGCTCATCTTCTTCGACAGAGCGAAGATTGAAAGAAACGAGCAGAAGGCCATTATTCAGCGTATCAAGCAGCGATGGAGCCGCCAGCAGTTCGGCGAACGCACACCAGACAAGAAGCAAGTCAACGTTATGTTGTCGACAACCGTAATCACACTCCTGGATGAGCTGGCAAAAACGCACGATCTAAAGCGTGGCTCGTTTTTGGAGCGGCTGATTACAGCAGAAGCGAAAGCAGGGAAATACCTGACGGAAATCGGAAAACCGTTAACCTAGTGAATCCCTAAGAAAAACGGGGCGCATCGTATTTCCCCGCACTCTATGAATCGGTATTCCAAATGGTATTCCATTAAAATAATTAAACAGATAATTTCTTTATTAATCAATATATTGGATGATCTGTTCAGATTACCCCGGCCCACCAACTCAACAAAAAAGACGTCCCCAGACGTCTTTTTCCATCCCTAAAACCCAGTCCCCAAAAGAATTTCACAGCTACGATAAACTTTGAAACCGTCCCGCATCCCAGCCGCTTCGTTATCCCAAGCGTCCCCCCCAACCTGCCCCCCCCCCGCCCCGCAACATGTTTCACCGCCTATACAAAACAAAAATAATCGGCTGGATGCTTTGCAATTATTCCGTAGCTGGAATTGATAACGTCGCCCTCAACCCCCCTTCTGCCCGGTTTGCCAGTTCGATACGTCCATTCAAACGCGTGGCGATGGTGTTGACGATGGTTAGCCCTAACCCCGCTCCTTGCGCCGTGCCACGGCTGTAGAAACGCTCAAATAATCGCTCTCTACATGACTCGTCAATTCCCGGCCCCTGGTCGTCGACGGTCAAATGACAGAAGCCATCCGCCTGGCTCAGTTGCACAGTGATTGCGCCGTGTTCGGGAGAGAAATTGGCTGCATTGGTGATCAGGTTGTTCAGCGCGATGTCGATGGCGGCGGGGTTGGCGAATACGTGAAAGGGCTGGTCGCTGACGTCGAATATCAGTTCAAGGTTTTTGCTCAATAACCACGGTGACAGTTGCACGAGGCTGTTGCGCACGGTTTCGCTGAGGTCGATGCGCTGCAGCGGTGGCGGATTGGATTTGGGTTCCAGTCGCGCCATGGTCAGTAACTGGTTGACCAGTCGGCTGGTGCGATCAACGCCTGAGATAAGGAATTCCAGCGATTCTCGACGCTCCTGTTCTGTGCCTGCCTCCAGCAGGTTTTGCGCGTGTACTCGCAGCACGGCGAGTGGTGTACGCATTTCGTGGGCTGCGTCGGCGATGAAGCGTCGTTCGCGGCCAAGCACTTCTTGAATCTGCGCGAGCATGCGGTTGAGCGCCGCTTGCATGGGCTCAAGTTCGCTGGGCAACGGTGCCAGTTGCAATGGCTCCAGTGAACCGCTGTGGCGGGCACGCAGGGTCTCGGCCATGTTTGCCAAGGGCTTTAAGCCCCAGCCTATAGCGAGCCAGACCATCGCCGCGAGCAGTAAACTGCCGACGATGTTCGGCCATAGCGTATGACGCACGATGCGGTCGACCAGATCCGCGCGCACATCATCGCGCTCGCCAACCCAGATGCGCATGCCGTTTTGTGGGTCTTCAAGGAGGAAGGCGCGCCAATGTCGATGGTTCAAATCCACCACATCACTGAAACCCGGTTGCGTCGGCGGTGAACTGAAGGCGGGTGCGCTGGCGGTGTGCACCAACACCTCCCCGCCGGGGCTCCACACCTGAAAAGCAATTTTTCGTTCGTATGGATGACCATCGCCGCGCGGCACCGCTTCGCCCAGTGCGGTATTGAAGGCCCGGTACAGTTCGGCGTGCTGCTTGCTCGCCATTGGCATGCGCATCACGCCTTGCAATAAGCGCGCGTTCTGCGCCAGTTGAGCATCGTAAACCTCGGCGATTTCATGATTGCTATCGTGCAGGTTAAAGACGCTCAGCACCGCCAGACCGGCCAGCAGCAAACCAATGATCAGCGTTAATGTACGGCGGCGGATCGAAGTCATCAGCGCTCCTCCACCAGATAGCCCACACCTCGAATGGTACGGATCAGCTCAGTAGAGAACTTTTTGCGCAGGTGATAGATGTGCACTTCCAGAGTGTTACTTTCCGCTTCTTCATTCCAGCCATAGAGCAGTTGAATCAGTTGGTCTCGAGTCATCACCCGGCCCGGAGGTGAGAGCAGTTCATGCAGCAACTGATACTCCTTGGGCGTCAGTGCTACGGGATGGCCCTGGTAGCTGACCTGCTGGGTGCCGGGGTTGAGGATGATGCCGGCATGTTCGATCAGCGCTTGCGCGCGTCCGGCACTGCGCCGCAATAACGCTCGCAATCGCGCCTTGAGTTCGGCCAGGTCGAACGGTTTGATCAGGTAGTCGTCGGCACCGGCATCCAGGCCCGCGATGCGATCTTCGGTTGCATCGCGGGCGGTGAGAATCAACACCGGCAGGTTCGAGCCGCTGTCGCGCAGGCGCCGCAGTACTTCGAGACCGTCCATGCGTGGCAAACCGAGATCCAGCACAGCAACATCGAACGTTTCGCTGAGCAGGGCATGCAGCGCGCTGCTGCCGTCCTTGAGCCAATCGACGGTGTAGCCTTCGCGCCCCAGCGCTTGATGAATGCCTTCACCTAGCGCCACATCATCCTCAATCAGTAATAAACGCACGCGGACTCCTGTCAGTCGAGTTTCTTGTTGACGTCCACCAGCACAGTGGCGATCTCTTTGCGACGTCCCGCATCTGCCGTTTCACGGCCGGGACGCGGCGCCGCTTGCAGGGCTTTTTGCAGCGCCGCCTTAGCTTCAGCGTAGTGTTTCTGACGGTAGAGGTGATCGCCCCAGAAGTACAGGCTGTCGATGCCATCGGGGTTGAGTTGCAGCGCCTGCTTGAGCAGTTGTTCAGCTTTGTCGCTGTCGCCGAAACCGATGGGCCAGCCGGGCACACGATCATACAGCGCCGCCAGGCTGGTATAGGCCGAGCCTTGCAGAGCCTTGGGGTCGAGGGTCAAGGACTTCTCCAGGTCGGCCTTGGCTTCCTTGGCTTTGCCCAGCGCTCCGAGCCCTCCTTGGGCACCGGCCCAACTGCTGGTGACAATGCCTTTCCAGATCCAGGCTTCGGCCACCAATGGACGCTGCGCAGTGAACGACTGGGTTTCGCTGGACAACTGCTCGAACGCGGCGGCGCGCTGTTTTTCCGCCACTTCATATTGGATATGCGCCCAGCTTTGTTGAATGCTGCTCAGGCGTTGCTGGTCAGCGGCCTCCAGCGCCCAGACGCTTTGGCTGAGGGTGGCGATCAACAGGCACGCGAAGATTTTTTTCATGGCTTGAGGGTCTCGTTGTCAGTTTTTTCGCTAAAGCGCCGGATCAGGGGCAACTGCTTTCGCAAACCTCGATCGACCAGATGCGGCAGTAGATGGTTGAGGCGCACAAAGAAGCGTTCGGGCCAGCCCAGATACAGATCACGGCGGTCACCGGCAATTGCGTGCATCACCGCCGCGGCCACGGTTTGCGGATCATCGACGTTGGCCTTGAGCGCATCGTTGAGGGCTTGCGCCGCCGCGCTGTTCATCGACGTGCGGGTGGCCCGCGGTGCGACGTAGAGCACGCTGACCCGGGTGTCGGCCAGCTCTCGGCGCAACGCTTCGGAAAACCCGCGCAGGGCAAACTTGGTCGCGCAATAGCTGGCATAACCGGCATAGCCGATCGAGCCATAGGTCGAGCCGACATTGACTACCATGGCGCTGTCGGCTTGCTTGAGTAACGGCAGCAGTAGCTTGGTCAGGCAGATCGGCGCGCTGATGTTCACCGCCAGCATCGTATTGATGTCACTGTCGTCGAGCTGTTCGAGCATGGCGAAGTGATTCACCCCGGCGGCGTTGATCAACAGATTGACTCCGCCAACCGCTTCGGCGGCAGCGAGTACTTTGCGTCGGTCGCTGAGAAACGTCAGGTCAGCCGCGACCCAGCACAGGGTGTCGGGGTAGCGTTTGAGCAGCGCAGCCAAGGCTTCCTGATGCCGCGCCACGGCCAATACTCGCGCACCCGCGGCGCACAGGGCTTCAGCGATAGCCATGCCGATACCGCCACTGGCACCGGTCAACACCACGCGCGCGTTACGCAGCTGCATGTTCAGCCTCCGCGCCACGCGGCAGGCCACGAAACATGTCGGTGTACAGTCGGTACACGACTTTTGATGCATGAATCACTGCCGCTTGATCCAGAGGATCGTCCAACTGGTTCATCAGGCGGCGGTAGGTTTGCATGTGTTCGATGTCGAGCGAACCGTGAGAACTCAGGTAACTGAAGGCGGTTTCCGGCAACGACAGATGCTCCCGAATGCTCCCTGCCGCGTGTGTGGCCAGGGCAATGCTGGTGCCTTCGAGCACATTGACCATGCCGAACAGCCCCACCGGGTTGCCTCGGGCGATCAAGTCATAAAGGTAGCTCACCATCAGCTCAATCGGCAGCGAGGGTTGGCCATCATGCACGGCCTTGCGATCACCTCCGCAGGCTGCAATGTCGTTGAGCACCCACTGTTCATGGCCGTATTCGTCTTCGATGTACTCGCACACCGCTTTGCGCAGCCATTCCAGACGTGTCGGTAAACGTGCGCCGCACGCCATCATCAACGGCACGGTGTGGCGCACGTGATAGTAGGCCTGTGCGAGAAAAGCCCGATAGCTGTCGAGGCTGACCTTACCGTGCAGCGCATCGAGGATGATCGGCAGGTTAAACAGCTCGTGGCGTTCATGCTGTGTGGCTTCTTGCAGGGTGTCGAAAAAACTCATGATGCGGATTCCTCCCGGACAACGGATTCGGTCAATTGGGCGTGGTACTGCGCGACGATGGCGTCGCGGCGTGGGCGGCCATTGGCGGTTAGAAAGCCATTGGCTGCGGTGAAGGGGTGCGGCAGGCGCGTCCACTGATGCACCTGGGCGTAATCGGGCAACGCCTCGTTGGCTTCGGCGACGGCAGCGGCTAGTTCGGCATCGGTGCAATCCGGGCGATGCGGCCAGAGCAAGGCGTGATTGCGCGGCATAGACTCGCCGTAAACGAACGCCTGGGCGATGTGGCGGCGCTGGGTCAGCTCGGACTCGACCCATTCCGGGTTGACGTTGCGCCCGTAACTGGTGACGAACTGATGCTTCTTGCGGCCCTTGAGATAAAGAAAACCCTGCGGGTCGAACTCGCCCAGGTCGCCGCTCGGCCACCACTCATCGGCGTACGGTGCTTCCCCTAGATAACCGAGCAGCATCGAGCCCTTGATCAGCACTTCACCGTCCTCTGCCAACCGCACTTCGACATGGGGCAGTGGCCGACCGACGCTGCCGGGGCGGTGCGCGCCGGGGCGATTGAGGCACACCACCGAGGCGCATTCAGACAAACCGTAACCTTCAAAAACCGGTAAGCCGACCTGTTGTGCACGGTGCAGCAAGTCTTCGGACACACGTGCACCACCGACCGCCGCAAAATGCAGGGTTTGCGGGGCAAAGGCTTGCTGTTCGGCGGCGCTGACCAGCATCAATAACAGCTGTGGCACCAGAATAAGGCTCTGCGGTGCACGCTCGGCGAGATAACCCAGCAGGTGCGGGACATCGACGCCACTGGCGCCCTGGATGCCGAGGGTTTTCTGGCTCGGCAAACTGAGCATTGCACCGGCATACAGCGCGGCATAACAGCCCAGGTTCTCCAATAGAATGGCCAATGGCAGCAGTGCCAGGTGATGTTGCGGGCTGCTGGTTTCGCTCGCCTGATCCAACTCACGTGCGACCCGTAACAGGCTGTCGGCACTCAGGCAAACACCTTTCGGCGTGCCGGTGGTGCCAGACGTGAAGGTCAGCTTGGCGGTGCCCATCGGTATGCGTCTTTGGCCACTGAAGGCGCGGCACCAGAACTCGCCGCGTTGCTCATAGCCGGCAGCGCGCAGTTCGGGCTCCAGCTCCGGTTCGGCAATCACGCGTTCGGCCTGACTCTGCTCCAGACAATGGGCGCGTTGTGCCGCGCTGAAAAACGGCGGCAGCGTTACGCAGGTCAACCCTTCGAACAATACCGCCAGATCCCAGAGCATTGCGTCGACGCCGTTGTCCAGCGCCAGGGCGACGACTTGCACCTGCTCATCGCGCAGGCGCTCCTGGCGATACAGCACTTCTGCATACAGGGTGGCGTAATCGAGTTTCAGCGTATCGCCCCACAGCGCGGTCGCGTTGTCATTGCGCCGGGCATGTTCGCGCAAGGTTTCCTGAAAGCGTTGCAGTTCAAGCGACATGGCTGGCTCCTTCAATCGGGATCGGCAAACCCAGGCGGCTGAACAGGCCGATATTGCGCAGGTGGACGAACCCGGCGCGGATGTCGCCGACGTGCACCCAGGGTTTGCTCTCGTAATAACTGCCCCAATGTTGACGCTCGTCACCCAGTCGATCCGGATCAGCGGCGCACAATGTCACCGGTTTCAGGCCGAGACGACGGAAGCTGTTGACCAGCCCGATGTTGCCGGTGAACGTCACCCATTCCAGGCCACCCATGGCCAGTAGATAGGTGATGGCGATGATGCTCAGGCGCGCGCTGCCGGTGTCGCTGGCCGCCAGGTTGCCAACCTCGACAATGGCATTTCGGTCTACCGCGTGATCAGCCGCCGCGCTGATCAATGGCTCGATCGGTTCGTCCAGATACCGCTCCAGAAACAGCGGCTCAAGGTGCGCGCGACGCACGCCGGCCACTGCGCACAACTGGCCTTCACCGTTGTGCATACCGAACAGCTCGGGCATGAAGTGGCGGATGTCGGCGCCGTGGGCCTTGCGGAAACGCTGCTGGATAAAGGCTTCGAACTTCGCTCGCAAAGCGTCGTCCGGCAACGCACCCGTCAGGGTCAACGGCGGCGTTTCAGCTTGGCCGAAATGCAACGGCAGGGGTATGTTCCAGTCAAAATCGGGCATGGGCCGAACGCCTCCCTCAATGGGTTTGAGCGAAGTATCCAAGCCATTTCTTAACGAAGTCTGAAGGTGAACGAAGGTCAACCTGAGAGTCGATCTTCAGACTCTCTTAAGACAGCACGAGCAGGGTGACGTGGCCGGTTCAAGGCAACCGGATCGACCGTCCATCACAATAATCAAGAGGCGCTTTTTATGACCCGCGACACCGTCGTCACCCGATATGGAAAGCTTTCAATAACCCTGCACTGGCTGATGCTGGCGCTGTTCATCGGCGTTTATGCCTGTGTCGAAATCAAGGGTTATCTGCCCAAAGGCAGCGAAGCGCGGGGTTTGCTCATGGGGTTTCACGGCTTGTTTGGTACAAGCATTTTCGCCCTGGTCTGGGTTCGTCTGCTCGGGCGCCTGAGCCCACGGCCACCGATCACCCCAAAACCACCGGCCTGGCAGACCGCTCTTGCGCATCTGACACACCTTGCGCTCTACGGGCTGATGATCGCCACGCCTATTCTCGCCTGGCTGATGCTCGCCGCTGGCGACAAACCGTTCCCGTACTTCGGCTTTCACGTGCCGGCACCGGTAGCCGTCGACCCGGACTTCGCCAAACAGCTCAAGTACTGGCATGAGCTGATCGGCACTACGGGCTATTGGTTGATTGGTTTGCATGCGGCAGCGGGGCTGTTTCATCACTATTGGATGAAGGACAACACGCTGGAAAGGATGTTGATTGAGCGAAAGTCATGACGAACCGCCGCGAGGTGCCTGATCGTACACGGCTGGCCTATTCAGATTACCCCGGTGCCCCGCCCAGGTTTCTGCCTTGTCAGCCCGCGGCGATATTGCTAGTGTCGATGCATGACTACCTCTTGCCTCACCTCGACAACGACCACCACGACCGCATCAAGCGGAGCGTGCGAGGTGTCGTGAGCCAATAACAAACACTTCAAAGGCCCGCCAGCGATGGACAGGGCCTTTTTTATGCCCTTGTGTCGCTGGTCCACACGCAAGGAGATGCACCCATGTACGCCCTGTTGATACTGGATATCCAAGTCGGACTCATCCACGGCCCGGAAAAACCCTGGCGCTGCGACGATCTGTTGGAGACGTTGAATGCCCTGATGGACAAGGCTCGCAGTGCAGGCGCACCGATTTTTCTCGCTCGCCACATCGGCCCCGTTGGCTCGCCAATCGAACCAGGCAGCCCGCTTACGCTTATTGCAGAGGAACTGAAGTTGCAGGGTGAAGAAGTGGTGTTCGAAAAGCGCCGGCCTAACGCTTTTGCAATGACTGACCTGGCGGACAATCTGCGCTCCAGCGGCGCCACCGGCGTGGTAGTCACTGGGATGAAAACGCAATACTGCGTCGACAGCACCTGCCGTGCCGCGCGTGATCTTGGCTTCGATGCGGTGCTTATCGCCGACGGTCATACCTGTTCTGACACGCCCTTGATGAAAGCCGAGGCCATCGTGGCTCATCACAATGCCACGCTCAATGGGCCGTTCTGCCAGTTGGTTCAGGCTGAGGACTGGAGCTTTTAACAGAGCCTGACGACGGGGAGGTCAACAGGGCCGGGCTTCGGAACTTTCCTGCAAGATGCCGCGCTGTCGGTGAACTGGCGCACCCCAACCAACAAGCCTAGCCTTCCCCTGTCGCTGCAAAATCAGCGACCGGGTTTAGCAGCTCGGTTGATATCAAGGCCTGCAAAGCCACCATCCGTTCGAGCGATGCTTTCAGCATCCGCTGGTTCGTATCATGGCGGCTGTGCGTGGGGCACTTTCGGGTGCGCCGGGCTCCTTGATTCCTGGTCTGCTAACCCGCGTACGGTCGCCACCCTATAAAAAGGGCGAGAAGCCTTAACGCCCACCTCGCCCGCTGGCATCCCCTCATACTTCCCATTACCCTGACGGCCTTTATCAGACAATCGGAAGTCAGATACCCGTGCTCAAGCCTTTCGCCGTCATCGCCCTCGCCTTCATCCCTTCATTCGCCACCGCTGCCGAGCTGGATGGGGTCTGGCAAGGCACCTTGGGCAAGTCCGCTATCACCGTGTGTTTCAACGGCGCCGAAGGGGAGCATGGCAGTTATTACTACCAGCGCATCCGTACCCCGATTCAACTGACCCAGGCCAACGACAACGCCCCTTGGGTAGAGGAAGGAAACACCGGTTTCTGGACTCTGCAAAAACCTCAGGGCGATACCCTTTCGGGTGCCTGGAGCAAAACCGATGGCGGTACGCCGCTGCCACTGGCCCTGCGCCGCATTGGCACGGACGGCTGCGGCAGCGATGCCTATAACGCGCCCATGGAAGCCGCGCCGCTGCCGATCAAGACCGAGAAGAAGACTTTCCACAACCACACCTACCAACTCAAGACCCAAGGCCCCCGCGTCACGCTCAAGCTGGAGGGAGACAGCCCGGCGGTGCAGAAGATCAACCAGCAACTCGCCGCTCTGGCCGTCAATGACGAAGATCTAACCGACTATTTTTATGAACGGCGTGAATACCTGGGTCGAAACGGCTCGGTCTATACCAGTGAGATCGAGGTTGAGCCCGCCTATTGGTCATCGCAATTTCTCACCGTGCGGTTCTACCGCTGGGCCGCAGGCCAGGGCGCCATGGGCATCAGTTGGGGCCTGCACTCCTGGAACCTGCAAACCGGGGAGAGTGTGGACCCATGGACCTGGCTCGGCGGCCATCAGCAATGGCATGACGCCTATTCCGGCCATTTGAAGCTGCCGGCCGCCTTCAGCACTTGGCTGGCCAAGCAAACCACTACCGACGAGGGTTGCCCGGCGATCACCGATTACTCCAACTTTCACCTCAGCTTCAACACCCAGGGCCTGCAACTCTCGACACCGGCCAATGGTGACGGTTGCGACAACGACTTGGCCTTCACCTGGGAGCAGTTGGAGCCGGTGCTGACCGCACAAGGCAAAGCGGCAGTGCCCAGCTTGAAACTGCCTTGATCCGCCGGAGAAAAACCCCACGGCCGTTCACCAAAGGTTAAGAATCGCGCTCGTATACTCCCTGACTACCCATGACCGGTCGCCCGATCGGTCTCATGCCCCGGTAGCCAGATTCCATGACGCGTCCCGCTCCCCTGCTGCTCCTGCTTGCTGGTCTGTTGTTCTTCTTCGCCCTTGGCAACCACGAGCTGCAAGGCTCCACCGAGGCTCGGGTGTCCGGGATCGCCATGGCGATGCACTTGGACAATGACTGGGTGGTGCCGCGCCTGTTTCGTGAACCCTTCCTGGAAAAACCACCCCTGAGCCTGTGGCTGGATGCCGGTGCGATTCGCTTGTTCGGCGCCAGCACCGGGGCGGTGCGCCTAGCGTCGGCGTTTGCCGGGTTGTTCAGCGTGATGCTGCTGTACGGGATGCTGCGTCGCTTCAAGCGGCCGCAGACGCTGGCGTTCAGTGCCGCACTGATTCTGGCGACCATGGCCAGTTACTGGGGCAATGTGCGGGGGGTGGGTGAGGATTCGTTGCTCAGCCTCGGTGTGACCATGGCATTGCTGGGGTTCTACCAGGCTGTGCGGCCCGAGCGCGATGGCTCCAGTGTGTGGGCGTGGGCGTTGTTTACCGCTGGCATGGTCATCGCCACCCTGAGCAAGGGTGTGTTGGGCCTGGCGCTGCCGGGGATCGTGATCTTTGTGTACCTGCTCAGTACCAGTCTGATGGATAAACGCCTGCGCATCGGCGACTGGCTCAAGCCGGCACTGTTCACGCTGCTGGCCTTGGTGCCGTTGCTGATCTGGCTGGGGTTTCTGTTTCAGCGCGGTGGGATGCAGGCGGTGGGCGAGGTGTTGTGGACCAATAGCGTCGGGCGCTTCAGCGGTTCGTTTGCCGAAGCCGGGCATTACGAACCGTTCTACTATTACCTCGCGAAACTGCCCGAGGCCTTTCTGCCCTGGAATATCCTGGTGTACCTGGGCCTGTGGCATTTCCGTAAAAGCCTGGTGCGCAACCGCTATCGTCTGTTTTTCAGCGTGTGGCTGGTGGCGCAGTTCACCCTGCTAACCCTGGCTTCCAGCAAACGCACGGTGTATTTGATGGCGCTGACGCCAGCCGCGGCGGTGTTGGCCGCCGAATATGCGCGGGTGCTGTTGGAGTGGGCCAAAGACCGCAAGCCGGCGCTGTACCGCTACCACCGGCAGATCATCGGCGGGGTTTTCACCCTGGCCATCGCCTGCTACCTGAGCGCAGCGTTCTGGTTTGCACCAAAAGCCGATGTGCGCCAATCATTCGTGCCGGTGATCAGCCAGGTCCAGACCCTGCAAGACGAAGGCCGAACGGTGGCGATGTTTCAGCCCAACGAGCGGATCGCCGGCGCCAGCGTGTTCTACCTGCAAGCCTACCTGCCGATCCTCAAGACCGAACCCGAGTTGCGCGCCTTCCTCAGCGCCAAGCCCGGCAACGTTGCGCTGACGGACCACACCGACCGACTGAAAGAGCCGGTCACAGTGATCAAGCAAATGGCGATCAACCGCCAGCCTTACTACTTCGTCGAGCAGTAAGGCCGGCGCGGGGCATCAGTGCTTGGTGAGCTTGTCCAGGTAGCCCATGGCAAACGCCGAGACCACGAAGGTCATGTGGATGATCACGTACCACATCAGGTGTTGCGGATCGACGTTCTTGGCGTCCATGAAGATGCGCAGCAGGTGGATGGAGGAAATCGCCACGATGGAGGCCGCCACTTTCATCTTCAGCGACGAAGAGTCCATGGTGCCCAGCCAGTTGAGCTTTTCCTTGTTTTCATCGATATCCAGTTGCGAGACGAAGTTCTCGTAGCCGGAAATCATCACCATCACCAGCAAGCCGCCAACCAGGGCCATGTCGATCAACGACAGCAGCAACAGGATCACTTCCGCTTCCAACATGGTGAAGATGTTGGGAATCACGTGAATGATTTCCTGGAAGAACTTCAGCGCCAGGATCAGCAAGCCCAGGGACAGCCCCAGATAGATCGGCGCCAGCAGCCAACGCGAGGCGTACATCGTATTTTCGATAAAGCGTTCCATTGAATCTCACACAGCTTGGCTAAAAATGGCGCCGAGTATACCAGCCGCCACCCGGCCCCTGTCACCGCGAGAAAACTGACCCAAGTGGCATCTGTAAGAGAATTTTTCTGCTAGTGTCGAGGCCATTAACTCGGCTCGATGATGTCGGACAGGAAAACTCAGATGATGGATGTGCGATCCCCTTTGGCCACTCTCGGCCTGTGTGCGGCGTTGCTGATGGCCAGCGGCTGCTCCCCCAAAGAAGAGCAGAAGCAGGCGACCCTCGAAGAGAAAACCGCGAAGTTCGAACAGTCCCTGGACACCATCCAGGACCCCAAGCTGCGCGATGCCATCGCAGATCTGGGCGGCTCGCTGCTGTTACTGGAACGTGCGCGCCTCAAGCTCGCCACCAAGCCCATCGAGGCCGAGTACGGCGAAGACACCCTGGCCTTGCTCAAGCACTACCCCACGCCCCAGGCTTTGGTGGATACCTATATCAATGGCCTGTTCGTGCTGCGCAAAAGCTCTCATTCGGACTATCTGACGGATTTGCAGCCGGTCTTCCCGTTCAATTTCAACGCCCCTGACCAGTTCCCCTTCCCCCATGGCCTGGAATGGCAGTCGGTGACACTGAGCAACAACAAAGTCATTCCCTTCCAGCCGGAATGGTCGGAAACCGACCCGGGCATCCAATTGAGCCCCAGCAGCTCCAACCTCACCAACCCCGATGACCTGACGGTGACCTACCCGTTTATCGAAGGCATCGAGACGGAAAACAAAAGCCAGCCGCAGCCCGTCAGCCTCAAGGGCGCGGTTGAAGTGATCACGCCGGGCAAAGTGCTGACCTTCGACCTGAGCAAAAAGGACGTGGGCCATAAACGCACCGAGGGCAACATCACCCTCAATCTGCTGTTGCTGGAAAAGAACTACGCCGAAATCGAACTGACCAACAGCGCCCCCCTGGCCGCAGACGTGGGCGACGAATCACCGAACCCTTTGCTGGTGCAAGCGCGGGACACTACCGGGCAATTTCTGACCCGCTCGGGCTCGATCAACGAGAGTGCCGCGCAAGTGGCGTTCTACGAGAAGCAACTGGCTGAAATGCACAAGCAAAAAGCCTGGTCCGACGCCTTCGAGAAACAGCTCACCGATGAGCAAAAAGCCTTCGAACACAAGCAAACCAGCCATTACGCCAAGGTGTATTTCAACGGGCTGATCGACAACCTGCAGGTCAATGTCCTGGATTTCTCCCAGGCCACGGTTACCCACAAAGACCTGGATCTGCCGGTATTACGCTTCGACAGGAACAGCCTGCAAACCACGGTGCAGGCCCTGCCGATGCCGGTCACGGTGTATGACGACGACGCCGCCAGCTGGCTCAAAGATGCCTCGATGACCGAGGACCAACTTAAAAGCAGCGTGACCATCAGCCAATCGACCGAAGACGCCAGCGCCGCGAAAATCATCTTTGACCACCCTTTCACCTTCAACGACGACCTGGTCGGCGCCGAGCGTAACAACAGTGATGCGCCTATCACCTTCTTCACCGCCGACGACAAGGGCGAGCGCGGCGAGCCCATCGAGCTGCCGACCGAGGCTTTCGAGCTGAACGCAGTAAACGGCACACTGACTTACGACCTTAATCTGTTCCCGGAGACCCCGGCGTTTGTGGTGGGCTCGGTGCCGCTGTTCCTGGCGACTATCGAGAAAGCCGTGATTGATGTCGCCAAGCTGCCCAAGGGCCTGTCGCTGAAGGACAACGCGCTGATCGTCGATCAAAAGGACTTCCCCTCCGACAGCTGGCGCATCTACGCCAAGGACGCCAGCGGCAATTACCTCAAGGAAATCCTCAATGTCAGCCACCGCGCCGAGGAGTACGGCACCGCGCTGTTCGACGTGCATTACTTCTACGGCCAGCCGACTACGCTGGAGAGTTACCAGCGCACCGACCTGAGCACCGTGCAGTACGGCTTCGAGGTCAAGCTGGACAAACCAGAGAGCAAATAGCCGGCGCTAAAGGGCCAACTGCTCCTGGCCGCCATTGAGTTGGCGCAGATGGGCTTGCAGGTGCAGGCACCAGATCTGCGGCTCGTCCATTTGCTCGTAGCCATGCAAGGTCAGGCTATCAACGATGGTGCCCAGCATTCTTTCGGCCACGAAGGGACCATGGAACGGGCCCTGGGATTTGATGGTGGAAGGCTGCTCGCCCGACATCCCGGCGGCAAACAATAGCGTCCACATGCCGTTATCCCCGGCGAGGGGGCGAATGGAGCATTCGATACGGGTGACCAGGCCCAAGCACTGGCGGGTAAGGCAAAGGTTGCGCGACATGGCGGCGCCCCTCGGTAGATCGGTGTTCAGCCCCAGCGCAGGGCGAGGCTGTTTCTATCCTGCGACTCCTGTGGATATCCCTGACTCTGAGAATAGAAGAAAAACACCACAAACCAAGGTTGTAGGGACCAACGGGCGTCGGTCCCCGAGAATGGAGTCAATTTTGTGGCATAAACAATTCTATATGTGGGAGGGGGCTTGCTCCCGATTGCGGTGTGCCAGTCTAAGTAATTTTGACTGACCCACTGCTATCGGGAGCAAGCCCCCTCCCACATTTGATTCCCATTGAGCTTCAGGGATCAGCTTGGCTTGGCTTCTGCCAACGCCTGCTGCGCCAGCTCTTTCTCCGCCTCCTTCAGATCTTCCTCGCTGATCATCTCGGCAATCGCGCGCAAACGCTCCACCACCCGCGCATTCACGGTGCCTTCCGGAAATTGCCCCTCGGCGTCCGGCTCACCGGCATCCTCGCCCACCAACAGGCTCAGCGCCTCATCGGCCTGGCGTACCGCATAGATGTGGAATTGCCCGGCGCGCACGGCCTGCAGCACCTTCTCGTCGAGCATCAACGTCGCGACGTTGGCCTGAGGGATGATCGCACCCTGCTCACCGGTCAGCCCGCGTGCTTCGCAAAGGCGGAAGAAACCTTCGATCTTCTCGTTGACCCCGCCCACCGCCTGCACTTCACCAAACTGGTTGATCGAGCCGGTGATGGCAAAGCACTGCTTGAGTGGCGTCTTCGACAAGGCCGAAATCAAGGTGCATGCCTCGCCCAGGGACGCACTGTCGCCGTCCACATAACCGTAGGACTGCTCCAGGGCGATACTCGCGGAGATCGCCAGCGGGAATTCCTGAGCATAACGGCTGCCCAGGTAACCGGTGAGGATCATGACGCCCTTGGAGTGAATCGGCTGGCCGAGGTTGACTTCACGCTCGATGTCGACAATACCGCTGCCCCCCGGGTACACCGTGGCGGAAATCCGCGCCGGCACGCCGAATGCCGAGTCGCCGACCTCCAGCACCGTCAACCCGTTGCACTTGCCCACAGCGGCGCCGGCGGTGTCGATCAGGATGACGCCGGCGAGCATGTCGTCGAGAATCCGCGCCGACACGCGACCGGTGCGTGTGGCTTTGGCCTTGAGGGCGCGCTCGATATGCCCGGCATCGGTCATTTCGTCGCCGGCCAGGTGGCGAATGAAGTCCGCCTCGCTGACCAACTGGAACAGGTCGCCAATACGAGCCGACAAGCGGCCCTGATGTTCGGCCAGGCGTGCGCTGTAAGTCGCCAGGCGCGCGACCGCATCCGAGGTCAGCGGCGCCATGCCTTCTTCCGAAGTACGAGTTTTGAGCAACTGGGCGAACTGCTCCAGGCTCTCGTCGACCATCGGGATGTCTTCGTCGAAGTCCACCAGTACGCGGAACATCTCCTGGAAGTCCGGGTCGGCGTCTTGCAGCGCGTAATACAACTGGCGCGAGCCGATGATGATCACCTTCACCTGCAAGGGGATCATTTGCGGGTTGAGGGTCACGGTGGCCAGGCGGCCCAGTTCGCCCAGGGGCGACTCCATCTTCAGCTTGCGCGATTGCAGGGAACGCTTGAGCGCATCCCATACAAACGGCTCGCTGAGCATTTTTTCGGCTTCCAGAATCAGGAAGCCGCCATTGGCGCGGTGCAAGGCGCCCGGACGCAGTTGGCGATAGGTGGTGTAAAGCGCGCCCTGGTCGGTGCTGTATTCGATACGGCCGAACAGGTTGTCGTAGGTCGGGTGCGGTTCAAACACCACTGGCGCACCACCGTTGACCGGGTGACCCACCACCAGGCTCGGGCAGTACTGCTCTTCAAGCAGCTTGCGCGCCTGGGCGTCGGTCTTGGCGTCGTCCACCAGTTGCTCGACCACGGTTTTAAGCAGGTACACCTGCATCGCTTGCAGGTAGCCGCAAACGCCGGCGTTTTCTGCATACTTTTCCGACAACGGTGCCAGCAACGGCTGCAGGGCCAGGGTGATGGTTTCTTCGTTGAACTGGCGCAGCTGGTTGTTGGACTCGCGCTTCCACTGCGGCAGGCTGGCCAACTCTTCGTTGAGGCGCTCTTCCAGCTCGGAAATATCGTTGTGGAAACGCTCGCGATCGGCTTCCGGCAGTTGCGAAAACTCGGCTTCGTCCAGCGCCTTGCCGTCGAGCATCGGCGTAAAGGCGATGTTGGAGCTGTCGCGGTACAACGCCACGTCCTTTTCCAGGGCCAGGCGTTCGATCACATCCAGCGCCTTGTCGTAGCGCTGGTTGAAGGCCCGGTCGATGGCGCTTTTGCGCTGTTGATAAGTGGGGTGTTCAAACACTGCCGGAAAGGTGGCCACCAGGTTGTCGACCAACCCGTTGATATCGGCGATAAACGCCGCGGCGCCGCCCCCTGGCAATTCCAGGGCGCGGGGCTCGCGTGGCTCATCGAAATTATTCACATAGACCCAGTCCGCCGGGGTCTGCAGGCGTTTGCCTTCGGCTTTGAGGTAGCGTTTGACGAACGAAAAGCGGCCGGTGCCGGGCTCGCCCATCACAAACACGTTGTAACCGGGGCGTGGCATGGCCACGCCGAACTGCAAGGCTTCAACCGCACGTTCCTGGCCAAGCACACCGCGAAAGGGCTCCAAATCATTGGTGGTCGAGAAGCTGAACTGTTCAGCGGAGAAAGGGCGAGTCAGCGCTTCGGGCGCTAGACGCAAGCTGGCAGCAACAGGATCAGGCATCGGGCTTCCTTACATCAGGCGGGGCAGATGGGGGCATTCTGGCTCCGGGTTGAGCGCTCTGGCAAGGCGCGCTTTCGGGAAAGCATAGCCACCGCACGCGTCCTACAAAAAAATCGCCTGAGACTTAATGTTTATAAAAAAACACGGAACCCTAGGAACGTGCCTAAACTCCAAACTGCGCGGGTTGGACTAATAACTGGCCCCTAGGGTGCTGAGAAGCACCTGAACCCTTGTCCATTGGTTTGCACACAAAGAGAACAAAGCTATGAAACGGATCCTTCTTGGTACTCTCTTCACCGTCGTCTCCCTCAATGCAATGGCAGAAGCACCAGGTGGCCCGAACTGCGGTTGGGGCAACATGTTGTTCGAAGGCCAGCGCGGTACTCCGGCTCACTTCCTCGCTTCCACCACCAACGGCACCTCGGGTAACGCCACCTTCGGCATGACCTCGGGCACCAATGGTTGCAGCACCAACAGCGCCCTGACCTACGGCGGCAAGTCCTGGATTGCCATGAATGGCATGATGAACGAGCTGTCCGAAGACATGGCCAAAGGCAACGGCGAAGCACTGACCACCTATGCCGTGGTACTGGGTGTTGCCCCGGAAGATCGCGATCACTTCGCGGCCGTGACCCACGAGCACTTCCAGCAGATCTTCAGCAAGGCTGACGTGACCGCTGACGACGTGCACAACAACACCATTGCTGTACTGAAAAGCGATGCCCGTCTGGCGAAATACGCTACCCAGGCTTAAGCTCGACCCGCCCGCGTCTTTCGAGGCGCGGGTTTTATTTTTTCGACCTGCCCCCCTTGGGTCTTTTTTTCAGTCCGACTTAAGTAGCCCCCATGCTCAAACGCCTCGCTTGCCTGGCTCTCTTCGCCTGCGCCCCGCTGCATGCGGCACCGCACCTCGACGATCAACGTTTGCAGCAACTGGCCAATGATCCGTTCTGGCTGTCGCTGGGGCATTACGAAGCCGGCAAGATCAGTGGCTGGCGCAGCTATGTCAGCGACAAGAAATTCTTCCTCGCCGCCGACGGCGCCCATCACCCGGACGCCGAACTCAAGGCCACCGTGCAAGCGCTGTATGCACCGGCCAGCCTGGGTGAGAAGCACGCCCAGTGTGTGTACCCCGCACGTACCCGCTGGCTCAAGGATCAGTTGCACCTGACTGACCTACCCGCCCTGGACTGCAAGGAATTCACCCAATGGTTCAAGGACGTCGCCCCCCATAGCGCGGTGATGATCTTCCCCGCGGCCTATCTCAACAGCCCGTCGTCGATGTTCGGCCACACCCTGCTGCGCATCGACCAGGCCGACGTGCAAAGCAACAACACTGCGCTGCTCAGCTATGCCATCAACTTCGGTGCCTATATCGAAGGCTCCGACAACAGCATTCTGTATGCCTGGAAGGGCCTGATGGGCGGCTACCCCGGCCTGTTCGCCCTGGTGCCCTATCAGGAGAAACTCTCCGAATACCGCAGCCTGGAAAACCGCGACCTGTGGGAATACCGCCTGAACCTCACCGAGGTCGAGACCAAGCGCATGGTCGAGCACGTGTGGGAGCTCAAGCAGATCCAGTTCGACTATTTCTTCTTCGACGAAAACTGCTCCTATCGCCTGCTGGAACTGCTGCAAGTGGCCCGCCCCGGCCTGCGCCTGACCGAGCAATTCCCGCTCACCGCGATCCCTACCGACACGGTCAAGGCCGTCAAGGAAGCGGGCTTGGTGGAGAAGATCGACTATCGGCCCTCCCGTGAACGCGAGTTGCTCGAACGCGCTAAACCTTTGGATAGTGATGAGCAGCAATGGGTACTGAAAATCAGCGACGATCAGAAGCAACTGCAAGAGCCGGCCTTCAAGGCTCTGGCGCGTGATCGCCAGGCACTGATTGTGGATGCCGCCTATCGCCTTGGCCGCTACCGCGCCAACGGCCTGGAGCGTGACACCGCACGCTCCCAACGTAGCTTCGAACTGCTGCGCGCGATCAACCAGAACCCTGCGCCAGACCTCAAGATCACGCCGCCTGGTTTGCCGGAAAACGGCCACCAGTCACGCACCTGGCAAGCCGGCATCGGCACCCGTGGCGACAAAGCCTTTGGTGAATATGGCCTGCGCATGGCCTATCACGACCTTAACGACAACGCCGAAGGCTTCCCCCTCGGCGCCCAGATCGAAATCCTGCAAATGAAACTGCGCCAGTACGAAGGCAATCACTGGCAGTTGCAGCAACTGGACCTGGCCACCATCCGCTCGCTGACGCCGCGTAACGCGCTGCTGCAACCCTGGTCATGGCAAGTGACTGGCGGCCTGGAACGGGTACCGGGCAAGCACGACGACGAAACCCTGGTCGCCCACGTCAACGGCGGCGCCGGCGGCACCTGGCAACTGAGCGACGACATGCTCGGCTTCGCCCTTGGCACCGTGCGCGTGGAACACAACAACGATTTCAGCGAAGCCATCTCGCCCGCCGCCGGCTTCAACACCGGCGTGCTGTGGAAAAACCCACTGGGCAACCTGAGCCTGGAAGCCAAGGGGGATTTCTTTACCAATGGTGAAGTGCGGCGCAGCATCAGCCTCAACCAGCAGTGGGAACTGTCGCGCAACCTGGGCCTGCGCCTGAGTGCGCAGCGTGAATACAGCCACTTATCCACGCCCGTGAATGAAGTGATGCTTGAAGTGAAGTGGTACCACTACTGACATAGGCCTGGCGAAGATCAAAATGTGGGAGGGGGCTTGCTCCCGATGGCAGAGTGTCAGTCACCGAATACGAGGCTGAAACAACGCTATCGCGGGCAAGCCCGCTCCCACACTTGACCGCATGCTTTCAAAACCATCGCGTTGCCTGTCCAATAGGAGCTCTATCAACATGGCCGTTAATTGCACCACCCTCGAAGAAGTCCGCGAAAACATCGACCACCTTGACCAACAAATCGTCACCCTGCTCGCCGAGCGAGGCCACTACGTATCTCAAGCAGCGCGCTTCAAAAAAGATTCGGATAGCGTCAAGGCGCCGCAACGAGTTGAACAGGTGATCGCCAAGGTGCGGGGGTTGTCCGAGGTAGTAGGCGCTAACCCAGAGGTAACTGAGCAGGTGTATCGCGCGATGATTGCGGCGTTTATCCAGCAGGAGTTGGCTGAACATGCCGCTCTGACGGTCAACGAGGCCTTTTAACCCAACACATTTCTCACCGCCCTTTCACACCGCCCCCACAAATCACTGACTAGACTCCCCTTATCAGCCGTGAATCGGCCAGGGAGTACGCCATGTGGCGGTATGCGGTAATGCTGTGTGCAATGGTGTGTTTGTCAGGCTGCCAATCCACTCACCAAGAGTTGCTGGCCAAGGGTTATCCACCCGCCTTCGCTGACGGCTTTGACGATGGTTGCAGCAGTGGCCGCCAGGCCGCTGGGGTGATTACCGGGGAGTTTCGCAAGAACGTTCCACGCTATTTGAAAGACCGGCAATACGCCGAAGGCTGGGAAGACGGGTTTCGCCAGTGCAAAGCCATGCGTGAGAACGAAGAGCTGCGCGACTACCAGGAAAACCGCAACAACGACCGCGAGCGCGAGTGGCAGCAGGAAAAAGACCGCGATGCGGCCAAGGCGTATCGCTCGCAATAGGTCGTTTGCAGACATCCATCGAAACTAAAGCACGGCAAACATGGCCCAAATGCCATAGAGGGAGAACACCATGAGCCGAGCTTTTGTAAATGAAGACAACGCCGCCGCCCAGGCCGACCAGCCGGTGGAGCGTCAGGTCAGCGAACAGCCCAACCGCCTGACCGCGCAAGGGTTGGCGCAGTTGCAAGCCAAGGTGGCGCAATTGCAGCTTGAGTACAGCGCCGAGTCCGCCAAAGGTGAGCAGGCCGATAAGCAGCGCCAGGCGGATCTTGAGCGGGACCTGCGTTACTTCAACCAGCGGGTGCAAAGCGCTCAGGTGGTCGCGCCGGCGACAGCCACCGACAAGGTGCAGATCGGCAGCTGGGTCACGTTCGCCAATGAGCAGGACGAGCAACAGCGCATTCAATTGGTAGGTGAGGATCAAGCCGACGCCAACGCCGGTTTGATCAACTGGGGCTCGCCTCTGGGCCGCGCCTTGTTGGGGGCCCAGGTGGGCGACGAGGTGCTGTGGAAGCGCCCCGTCGGCGATCAGTTGATCGAAGTGCTGAGCATCGAACCCGAGGTTTAGACGATGCCCTGGGCCAGCATCGCGTCAGCCACTTTCACGAAGCCTGCGATGTTGGCGCCCTTGACGTAGTTGACCCGGCCGTTTTCCTCACCGTAATGCACGCAGGCATGGTGAATCGACTGCATGATGTTGTGCAGTTTGCTGTCCACTTCCCCGGCGGTCCACAGCAGGCGCATGGCGTTCTGCGACATTTCCAGGCCGCTCACTGCCACACCGCCGGCGTTGGACGCCTTGCCAGGCGCAAACAGGATGCCCGCGTCGATGAAGATATCCACAGCCTCCAGGGTGGTCGGCATGTTGGCGCCTTCGGCCACGCAGATGCAGCCGTTGCGCAACAGCGTGCGTGCGGCTTGGGCGTCGAGTTCGTTCTGGGTGGCGCATGGCAGCGCGATATCGCACGCCAGCTCCCAAGGGGTTTGGCCTTTGCGGAATTCCAGGCCGAAACGTTTAGCCAGTTCACTGATACGCCCGCGCTGTACATTTTTCAGCTCCAGCAGGGCCGACCATTGTTCTTCGGTCAAACCACTTTCGGCGTACAGGGTGCCTTCGGAGTCCGACAGGGAAACCACCTTGCCGCCCAGGTCCATGACCTTGCGCGCCGCGTATTGCGCCACGTTGCCGGAGCCGGACACCGCCACCCGCTTGCCTTCGACCCGCTGACCTTGGCGCTTGAGCATTTCCTCGGCGAAATACACACAGCCGAAACCGGTGGCTTCCGGACGAATCAGGCTGCCGCCATAAGTCATGCCTTTGCCGGTCAGCACTGAAGTGAATTGATTGCTCAGGCGCTTGTACTGGCCGAACAGAAAGCCGATTTCCCGTGCGCCCACACCGATATCGCCGGCCGGCACGTCGACGTCCGCACCGATGTGGCGGTACAACTCGCTCATGAACGCCTGGCAGAAGCGCATCACTTCGGCATCGCTCTTGCCCTTGGGGTCGAAGTCCGAGCCGCCTTTACCGCCGCCCATGGGCAGCGAGGTCAGGGAGTTTTTGAAGGTCTGCTCGAAGGCGAGGAATTTCAGCACGCCCAGGTTGACCGAAGGGTGAAAGCGCAAGCCACCTTTGTACGGGCCGATGGCGCTGTTCATCTGGATACGGAAACCGCGATTGACCTGAACCTTGCCGTGATCATCCACCCACGATACCCGGAAGGTGATGGCGCGTTCCGGTTCGCAAATGCGCTCCAGAATGCCCGAGGTCAGGTAGTGGGGGTTGGCTTCAAGAAAAGGCCACAGGCTGCGCAGGACTTCTTCCACGGCCTGGTGGAATTCCGGCTGGTCGGGGTCTCGTTTCTTGAGGCGGGCCAGGAAGGATTCGACGGATTCGATCATGAAAAGTCTCGGCAAATTGATTGTTGTTAAACAGAGAATGAGCCGGACTTTATCAATTCATTTCGCACCGTGACAGGGCAAAATGTCGCTTTTGTGAATTTAAATGGTGCATTGGATATAAATAATCAGGATTTTTGCCCTCTAACAGGGATTTCAACGCGAGATATGCACCAATAGTTAAACCGCTATCGCAGGCAAGCCAGCTCCCACATTGGACCGTGTCGTAGCAGAGGTACTCGATCTAATGTGGGAGCTGGCTTGCCTGCGATGAAGTCGCCTCGGTCCACCTGAACAGCGCCCAAAAAAAAACGGAGCCCGAAGGCTCCGCTTTTTTCAAACCAGCCCGAATCAGGCCAGTTTTTTGTGACGCACACGGTGCGGCTGGGCAGCTGCTTCGCCCAAGCGCTTTTTACGGTCTGCTTCGTACTCGGTGTAGTTACCTTCGAAGAACACCGCCTGGGAGTCATCTTCGTACGCCAGGATGTGGGTCGCGACGCGGTCAAGGAACCACCGATCGTGAGAGATCACAATGGCGGCGCCCGGGAAGTCCAGCAGGGCTTCTTCCAGGGAACGCAGGGTTTCAACGTCGAGGTCGTTGGACGGTTCGTCGAGCAGCAACACGTTGCCGCCCTCTTTCAAGGTCAGGGCCAGGTGCAAGCGACCACGCTCACCACCGGACAGGTCCTTGACGAACTTCTGCTGATCGCCGCCCTTGAAGTTGAAACGGCCGACATAGGTGCGCGACGGGATTTCATAGTTGCCGATACGGATCTGGTCGGAGCCGTCGGAGATCTGCTGGAATACAGTCTTGCTGCCGTCGAGGTCGTCGCGGCTCTGGTCTACACAGGCCAGTTGCACGGTGTCGCCGATCTCGATGCTGCCGGAGTCCGGCGTTTCCTTGCCCATCAACATGCGGAACAGCGTGGACTTACCCGCACCGTTACCACCAATGACGCCGACGATCGCGCCTTTTGGCATGGAGAACGACAGGTTGTCGATCAGCACGCGGTCGCCATAGCCCTTGGATACGTTCTTGAACTCGATGACCTTGTCACCCAGGCGCGGACCGGCCGGGATGTAGATCTCGTTGGTTTCGCTGCGCTTCTGGAATTCCTGCGACTGCATTTCTTCAAAGCGTTGCAGACGGGCCTTGGATTTGGACTGGCGGGCCTTGGCGCCTTTGCGCACCCATTCCAGCTCTTCCTTCATGGCTTTTTCGTGGGCCGATTGCTGCTTGGATTCGGCGGCCAGACGGTCGGACTTGGCTTCCAGCCAACCGGAGTAGTTGCCCTCGTAAGGGATACCGGCGCCGCGGTCGAGCTCGAGGATCCAGCCGGCGACGTTGTCCAGGAAATACCGGTCGTGCGTGATCGCAACCACGGTGCCCGGGAAATCGTGCAGGAAGTGCTCCAGCCAAGCGACGGAATCGGCGTCCAGGTGGTTGGTCGGTTCGTCGAGCAGCAGCATATCGGGAGCCGACAGCAGCAGGCGGCACAGGGCCACACGACGTTTTTCACCACCAGACAGGTGCTCGACCTTGGCGTCCCACGCCGGCAGGCGCAGCGCATCGGCGGCGACTTCCAGTTGGCGCTCCAGGTTGTGACCGTCGCCAGCCTGCAGGATGGCTTCGAGCTTGGCCTGCTCGGCGGCCAGCTTGTCGAAGTCGGCATCCGGTTCGGCGTAGGCGGCATACACCTCGTCGAGGCGCGCCTGGGCGTCCTTGATCACGCTGACGGCCTCTTCAACCACTTCGCGCACGGTCTTGGTCGGATCCAGGATCGGCTCTTGCGGCAGGTAACCGATATTCAGGTCCGGCATCGGGCGGGCTTCGCCTTCGAACTCGGTATCGACGCCGGCCATAATTTTCAGCAGCGTGGACTTACCCGAGCCGTTGAGGCCGAGCACGCCGATCTTGGCGCCTGGGAAGAAGGACAACGAAATGTTTTTCAGGATTTCCCGCTTCGGCGGAACAACTTTTCCCAGCCGATGCATGGTGAAGACGTATTGAGCCATGGTGAACCTAGCGTCAGTGACTGATGAATTAAGCGGACGAAGCCCGTGCCAGGCCATGCGCCGCGCGGGCCTTTGACTATCATCAATGCCTGCGTGGGGAAAAAGCCTGAATGTCTGGGGCTGGAACGCCCCCGCGTAACCGGCAAAGCTACCTGAATGCGCTGGGGCAGTCCAGCCAGGGAGGACTGGCACTTTGCCACAACTCAAGGCATGCTAGCCGCCCTCCGGGCGTCCGGCTTATAGTGCACGTCGCGCGCCAGTCCAGCCAACCGCAGGATCACAGCTTGTCCAAAGTCACGCCGCCCACTCCCTTGCGCGCCGCTCATATTGCGCCGGGAGCGCCCCTGCACGGTACCTTGAAGGGCGCATTGGCGACGCTTGTGCTGATGTTGCTCGCGTTATTGTTCTGGCAACTGCTTGACCAGTTGCAGCAAAACCAGAAAAACCAGCAGCAATACACCATCGACTACAGTGCTGACTTGGCCGAGCAGATCAGCCAGAGCATGGCACTGAGCGCGCAGATCGCCCTGAACCTGCTGCCCATTGTCGAGCCGCCGCGCAATGCCGAACAGCAGCAGGCCTTGATGCGCACATTGCAGCGCTCGTTGCCGGACCTACGCAGCTTCGCCCTGCTCACCCCCAACGGCGCACTGATCAGCGACACTGCCGAAGGCAGCCAAGACAGTGCCCTGCTCGAAGACCTGGTCAAGCGCAGTCACGCCCAGTCTTACTACCTGAGCAACGACAATGACGGCACGGTCATCTATCTGTTGCTGCACCAACCCAGCGGTGGCTCCAAGGTGTACTGGGCCTTGCGCCTGGCCCCCAATTACCTGGCCAACCTCACACGGCAGGACATTCAGGGCCAGCGCCCGATGTGGGCGATCGAGAACAGCCTGAACCATCGTGTGGTCAGCCGTGACAGCGGGATGCCCGCGCAGTGGCCCAGCGCTCTGACACCAGAAGAATTGAACCGCAGTGTGCTGGTCACGCCCTTGAGCAAAAGCGACTGGCAACTGCGCGGCCTGTTTGACCGCAGCGCGGTGCTGGAACAACTGCTGCCTGCCTTTATCGGCAAGTGCCTGCTGGGCCTGGCATTTTCGCTGGTCCCGGTGATCGTGCTGCTCAACATGCGCCGCCGCCAACGCCAGGTGAATGAAGGCCGGCGACGCTATCAGGACATCTTCGAAGGCACAGGCGTGGCCTTGTGCGTGCTTGACCTGGCGGGGCTCAAGGCGTTTTGCAACAAGACCCAGGTACAAAGCCGCGAACAGTTGCACGCCTGGTTGCAGGCCAACCCCGCCGAGCGCAAGCAACTGCTCAGGGAGTTGCGCGTCACCGAGGTCAACCAGATGGCCGTGCGCCTGCTCAACGTCGCGTCCTGCGAGCAGGCGTGGGAACGCCTGATCGATGATTGCCCGCGCAATGCCACGTCCATCGGCTATCAGGTGCTGGAAGCTGTACTGACCCGGCAAAAACAGCTGGAGCTGGAAATCCAGCTCAACGACATGGCCGGCAACGAACAGTACCTGTGGCTGGTGATGCGTTTGCCGGAGCAGCAGGATGACGTCAAGGCAGTGATCCTCAGCATCAGCGACATCACCAGCCGCAAGCTGATCGAGTTGTCGCTGGTGGAGCGCGAGAGCTTCTGGTCGGATGTGGTGCGCACGGTGCCCGATCACCTGTATGTGCAGGACGTGATCAGCCAGCGCATGATTTTCAGCAACCATCATCTGGGCCACACCCTGGGCTACAACAAAGCCGAACTGCAGCAAATGGGTGAGTACTTCTGGGAAATCCTGCTGCACCCCGAAGACGCCGAGCACTACCATGACTCGCGTGAGCAGCAACGCCAGGTCGGCTACACGACCCAGTTGCACTGCCAACTGCGCTTTCGCCACCGCAATAACCAATGGCGCCGCTTTGATATTCGCGAACAGGCCCTGGCACGGGATACGTCCACGGTGGTCACTCGGATCATCGGTGTGGCCAAGGACATTACCGACCAGATCGAAGCCAGCGAATCCCTGCGCGACAGCGAACAGCGCTACCGCATGTTGGCTGAAAGCATCAGCGACGTGATCTGCTCTACCGACAGCCAACTGGCTCTGAATTACATCAGCCCATCGGTCAACACCGTGCTGGGCTATGACGTGGATTGGGTGTTCAAGCATGGCTGGCAGTCGATCGTTGCCAACCCGCAACAGTTGACCGGCATTTATAGCCTGATGGAACAGGTCAGTCGCGCCCTCGGCAACCCCGAGGCGTTGAACACCTTGCGCGATGAAGTCCAGACCCAACTGTTCCTGTTCGACTGCCTGCGCGCCGACGGGCGCAAAGTACCGATCGAACTGCGCCTGGTGCTGGTGTGGGATGAACATGGCGCCTTTGAGGGCATCCTCGGCGTGGGCCGCGATATCAGCCAGCAACGCCGCGCCGAAAAAGACCTGCGCATGGCGGCCACGGTCTTCGAGCACTCCACCTCGGCGATCCTGATCACCGATCCGGCCGGCTATATCGTGCAAGCCAACGAGGCGTTCAGCCGGGTCAGCGGGTATGAAGTGGCGGACGTGCTCGACCAATTGCCGAACATGCTCACCGTCGACGAGCAGCAGGAAGCCCACCTGCGTTATGTGCTCAAGCAACTGCACCAGCACAGTACCTGGGAAGGCGAAGTGTGGCTCAAGCGCCGCAACGGCGAGCATTACCCGGCCTGGGTCGGCATTACGGCGGTGTTCGACGATGAAGGCGACCTGGCCAGCTATGTGTGCTTCTTCAGCGATATCAGCGAGCGCAAGGCCAGCGAACAGCGCATCCACCGCCTGGCCTACTACGACGCCCTGACCCACCTGCCCAACCGCACGCTGTTCCAGGACCGTCTGCACACGGCGTTGCAATCGGCAGAACGGCAGAAGTCGTGGGTGGTGTTGATGTTCCTCGACCTCGACCGCTTCAAGCCGATCAACGACTCCCTCGGCCACGCCGCCGGCGACCGTATGCTCAAGGAAATGGCGACGCGCCTGCTCGGTTGCGTGGCCGAAGACGACACCGTGGCGCGCATGGGCGGCGACGAGTTCACCCTGCTGTTGCAACCACGGGTCAGCCGCGAAATGGCGCTGAACCGCGCGATTCATGTGGCCGAGCAGATTCTGGCCAGCCTGGTGAAGCCATTCGTGCTCGAAGGCCGCGAGTTCTTCGTGACCGCCAGTATCGGCATCGCCCTCAGCCCCCAAGACGGCAACGAGCTGAGCCAACTGATGAAAAACGCGGATACGGCGATGTACCACGCCAAAGAGCGCGGCAAGAACAACTTCCAGTTCTACCAGGCCGACATGAACGCCAGCGCCCTGGAGCGTCTGGAGTTGGAGAGCGACCTGCGCCACGCCCTGGACCAGAACGAATTCGTGCTGTATTACCAACCGCAATTCAGCGGGGACGGCAAACGCCTGACCGGCGCCGAGGCCCTGCTGCGCTGGCGCCACCCGCGTCGCGGGCTGGTGCCGCCGGGGGATTTCATTCCGGTATTGGAAGAACTCGGGCTGGTGGTGGACGTGGGCGATTGGGTGATCAGCGAAGCCTGTCGCCAACTCAAGACCTGGCACCAGAACAAGGTGCGGGTGCCCAAAGTCTCGGTAAACATCTCGGCGCGACAGTTCTCCGACGGCCAGCTGGGCACGCGCATCGCCACCATCCTCAAGGACACTGGCCTGCCGCCAGCGTGCCTGGAGCTGGAACTGACCGAAAGTATCCTGATGCGCGAAGTCAACGAAGCGCTGCAAATCCTCGCCAGCTTGAAGAACCTGGGCCTGAGCATCGCGGTAGACGACTTTGGCACTGGCTATTCATCGCTCAACTACCTCAAGCAATTCCCCATCGACGTGCTGAAGATCGACCGCACCTTCGTCGATGGCCTGCCCTCCGGTGAGCAGGACGCACAGATCGCCCGGGCGATCATTGCCATGGCCCACAGCCTGAACCTGGCGGTGATCGCCGAAGGTGTGGAAACCCACGAGCAATTGGACTTTTTGCGCGAGCATGGCTGTGATGAGGTCCAGGGTTACCTGTTCGGGCGGCCGATGCCGGCGAATCGGTTCGAGGCGCAGTTCAGCAATGATGCTCTCTTCATGTTCGACTGACCTGCTGTTGTGAAGCTTATGGCTCCATCGGGAGCAAGCCCCCTCCCACCTTTGAACTGTGAATACCTTCGAATGTGGGAGGGGGCTTGCTCCCGATGAGGCCAGCACAGTCACCACTCATCCCCAGATGAGCCCCACTTGTCCGCGACATGATGTCCTTTCATATGCCATCCAAAACCCATTGGGTTAGAATGCCCTCCTTTTCTGCCCCCGATCCTTGAGGACCGCCATGTTCAGCCGTGATTTGACTATTGCCAAGTACGACGCCGATCTCTTCGCCGCCATGGAGCAAGAAGCCGTGCGCCAGGAAGAGCACATTGAGCTGATCGCTTCGGAAAACTACACCAGCCCTGCGGTGATGGAGGCTCAAGGTTCGGTTTTGACCAACAAGTACGCCGAAGGCTACCCGGGCAAGCGCTACTACGGTGGTTGCGAGTACGTCGACGTGGTTGAGCAGTTGGCCATCGACCGTGCCAAGGAGCTGTTCGGCGCCGATTACGCCAACGTCCAGCCACACGCCGGCTCCCAGGCCAACAGCGCCGTGTACCTGGCCCTGCTGCAAGGCGGCGACACTATCCTGGGCATGAGCCTGGCCCACGGCGGTCACCTGACCCACGGCGCCAGCGTTTCTTCCTCCGGCAAGCTGTACAACGCCGTCCAGTACGGTATCGATGCCAACGGCCTGATCGACTACGACGAAGTCGAGCGCCTGGCGGTAGAGCACAAGCCAAAAATGATCGTGGCTGGGTTCTCTGCCTACTCGCAGATCCTGGATTTCCCACGCTTCCGTGAAATCGCCGACAAGGTCGGTGCCTACCTGTTCGTCGACATGGCCCACGTGGCCGGTCTGGTGGCAGCGGGCGTGTACCCGAACCCAGTGCCTTACGCTGACGTGGTGACCACCACTACCCACAAGACCCTGCGCGGTCCACGTGGCGGCCTGATCCTGGCTCGCGCCAACGCCGAGATCGAGAAGAAGCTCAACTCCGCGGTATTCCCCGGCGCCCAGGGTGGCCCGCTGGAGCACGTGATTGCCGCCAAGGCGATCTGCTTCAAGGAAGCACTGCAGCCTGAGTTCAAGACCTACCAGCAACAAGTGGTGAAGAACGCCCAGGCCATGGCATCTGTGTTCATCGAGCGCGGTTTTGACGTGGTGTCCGGCGGTACTGAAAACCACCTGTTCCTGCTGTCGCTGATCAAACAGGACATTTCCGGTAAAGACGCTGACGCCGCCCTGGGCAAAGCCTTCATCACCGTGAACAAGAACTCCGTGCCGAACGACCCACGTTCGCCGTTCGTCACCTCCGGCCTGCGCTTCGGCACCCCGGCAGTGACCACCCGTGGCTTCAAGGAAGCAGAGTGCAAGGAACTGGCCGGCTGGATCTGCGACATCCTGGCTGACCTGAACAACGAAGCCGTGATCGACGCGGTACGTGAGAAGGTCAAGGCCATCTGCAAAAAGCTGCCGGTTTACGGCGCTTGATTGCAGTTGCTTGAATGAAAAGCCCGGCTCTTGAGCCGGGCTTTTTTATTTCAATTTGAAATGCATTCAATTGTGGGAGGGGGCTTGCTCCCGATAGCAGTGTGTCAGTCACTTATATGTTTACTGACCCACCGCAATCGGGAGCAAGCCCCCTCCCACAGTTGATCGCATTTCAAGTCAGGCTTGGTAGACCTTGGCAAAACCTTCGCGGATCTTGTCCTCCGGCAGCTCATCGGCAATAAACACAATCACACTCTCCCGCGCCTCGCCCTCGGCCCATTCGGTGTCCCAGTCAAAACCATAGAGTTTCAGCACGCCCTGGAACACCATGCGTCGATCCTCCCCGGCAATATTCAGCACGCCCTTGTAGCGCAGCAGCTGCTTGCCGTGGTCTTCCAGCAGTTCGTTCATGAACTCACTGAGGCGGTCGATATCCAGCGGTTGGTCGGTGCGCAGCACCAGGCTGGAAATACGGTCGACCGATGGCGCAGCGCTGACCGGGCGCAGGCTCATGCCGGCATTGAGGTTGAAGCCGCGCACATCCAGCAACTCAGCCAAGTCGATCTTGCCGTGATCCACCACACGGATCGGCGCACGCCGGTTGATACGGGTCAGGCGCTGACTGAGGGCGTCGAAGGTGGCGTTGTCCACCAGGTCGCGCTTACTCACCAGCAGGCGGTCGGCAAAGCCGATCTGGGCCTGGGCGATGGTCTGGGTCAGGTGATGCTCGGCGTGGGCGGCGTCCACCAGGGTAATGATGCCGTCGAGGATGTAGCGCTCGCGCAGTTCTTCGTCGATGAAAAAAGTCTGGGCCACTGGTGCCGGGTCGGCAAGGCCGGTGCATTCGATCACCAGGCGGTCGAAGGCGATTTCGCCACTGTCCAGACGCTCAAGCAGCAGGTACAGGGCCTTGGTCAGGTCGGTGTGGATGGTGCAGCACACGCAGCCGTTGGACAGGGTCATGACTTGTACCGGCTCGTCGCCCAAGAGCTGGGTGTCGATGCCGGCGTCACTGAATTCGTTTTCGATCACGGCGATTTTCAAGCCGTGCTCGGCCTTGAGCAGATGGCGCAGCAAGGTGGTCTTGCCGGCACCGAGGAAGCCGCTGAGGATGGTGACGGGGATGGGAGAGGACAAAACTATTCTCCTGATAACTGAATAAACACAAAACAAATGTGGGAGCAAAGGCCCCTGTGGGAGCTGGCTTGCCTGCGATGCAGACAACTCGGTGCTTCAGTCAGACCGAGGTGATGCTATCGCAGGCAAGCCAGCTCCCAAAGAAAGCCCTGCTCCCACAGGGGTATCGCATTGGCCCGCGTTACCGGGTCAACAGCACTTGGGCCCACCCTTGCCGCCGTAACGGGCCTCCTGGCGTTCGCGGAAGAACGCCTTGTAGTCCATCACCGGCTTGTCCGGGTGTTTGGTTTGCATATGCTCGACGTAGGTGTCGTAGTCGGGCATGCCGACCATCAGGCGCGCGGCCTGACCGAGGTATTTACCGAGGCGACTGATGTCATTGAACATAGTGGCAATCCTCGCTTATGCGTCCGGTACGGCCTGGAATGGCGCTTCTTTATCCGTACGCTCTTTGTTGCCCCAGGCGGCTACGCCGACTTTGAGCGCATAGAACAGGATGCTGAATACCACGAACAGGAACAGCGCCGTCAGCGTTGCGTTGGTGTAGGCGTTCCAGATCACGTGCTGCATCTGGTCGATGCTCTTGGCCGGGGCGAGGATCTGACCGTTGGCCAGGGCATCGCTGTATTTCTTGGCCAGCGACAGAAAGCCGATCGCCGGGTTGGCGTCGAACAGCTTGATGAAGCCTGCGGTGGTGGTGCAGATCAGCAGCCAGACGGCCGGCAACATGGTCACCCAGATGTAGCGCTGGCGCTTCATCTTGATCAGCACAACGGTCGCCAGCATCAGCGCGATACCCGCCAGCATCTGGTTGGAGATACCGAACAGCGGCCACAAGGTGTTGATACCACCCAGCGGGTCGATTACGCCCTGGTACAGCAAGTAACCCCACATCGCCACGCAGCCTGCGGTAGCAATCAGGTTGGCGGTCCAGGACTCGGTGCGTTTGAGCGCAGGCACGAACGAACCCAGCAGGTCCTGCAGCATGAAGCGACCGGCACGGGTACCGGCATCGACCGCCGTGAGGATGAACAGCGCTTCGAACAGGATTGCAAAGTGGTACCAGAACGCCATGGTGTTTTCACCTGGCAGCACACTGTGCAGGATCTGTGCGATACCGACTGCCAGCGTCGGCGCACCGCCGGCACGCGCCAGGATGGTGGTTTCACCGATATCGTGGGCAACAGCCGACAGCGCTTCAGGGGTAATTGCAAAGCCCCAACTGCTAACGGTTTGCGCCACGGTGACCACGTCAGTACCGACAATCGCCGCCGGGCTGTTCATGGCGAAGTACACGCCAGGCTCGATCACCGAAGCGGCAACCATCGCCATGATGGCCACGAACGACTCCATCAACATGCCGCCATAACCGATGTAACGGGCGTGGCTTTCACTGGCGAGCAACTTGGGCGTGGTGCCCGAAGAGATCAGCGCGTGGAAGCCCGAGACCGCGCCACAAGCGATGGTGATGAACAGGAACGGGAACAGGCCGCCCTTCCACACCGGGCCAGTGCCGTCGATGAACTGGGTCAGTGCTGGCATTTTCAGGTCAGGCATGGTGACCAGGATGCCGATCGCCAGAGCGATGATGGTGCCGATTTTCAGGAAGGTAGACAGGTAGTCACGCGGCGCCAGGATCAGCCATACCGGCAGAACAGCGGCAACGAAGCCGTAGCCGATCAGCATCCAGGTGATCTGGATCCCGGTGAAGGTGAAGGCCTTGGCCCAGACCGGGTCAGCGGCAATCTGCCCGCCCAGCCAGATCGAACCCAGCAGCAACAGCACGCCGATGATCGAAATTTCACCAATGCGGCCCGGGCGGATGTAGCGCATGTAGATGCCCATGAACATCGCAATCGGGATGGTCGCCATCACCGTAAAGATGCCCCACGGGCTCTCGGCCAGGGCCTTGACCACAATCAGTGCCAGCACCGCGAGGATGATGATCATGATCAGGAAGCAGCCAAACAGGGCGATGGTCCCGGGAATGCGGCCCATCTCTTCGCGAACCATGTCACCCAGGGAACGCCCGTTGCGACGAGTGGACAGGAACAGGATCATGAAGTCCTGCACCGCACCCGCCAGCACCACACCGGCAATCAGCCACAGGGTGCCGGGCAGGTAGCCCATCTGCGCCGCCAGCACCGGACCGACCAACGGGCCTGCACCGGCAATCGCCGCAAAGTGGTGACCGAAAAGGATATGTTTGTTGGTCGGCACGTAGTCCAGACCGTCGTTATTGACCACTGCGGGGGTGGCCCGCCGAGGGTCGAGTTGCATCACGTTATTGGCGATGAACAGACTGTAGTAACGGTACGCAACCAGATAGATGGCCACAGCAGCGACCACAATCCACAAGGCGTTGATCGCCTCGCCGCGGCGCAAGGCCACTACGCCCAGGGCGCACGCTCCTACGATTGCCAGCACCAGCCAGGGTAGGTGGCGTAGCAGGCTATTATTATTTTTCATTTTTGTATTCCAGCCAGGGTGGACAGAAAGGACAGCCAGCCCGAGTTTAGCGCTGTTGGCCTCAAAGACCAGCCCCCTACGTTGGTCTAGAGCCTTCTATGCGGCAAAAAAACGAAATAAATGCCAAATGATGGCGCAAGGCTACAATCCCCCTATCCACCGAGGACTTCACCATGACTGAGCAACCGTCTGATCGCCGCCGTTTTCGCCGGATTGCTTTTGATGCCAAAACCGAAATTCGGCAAAACGGATGGGATTTTCCGGTGAAACTGGTGGATCTCTCGCTAAAGGGTCTACTGGTCGAGCGCCCCGAAGACTGGAAGGGGAACAAGGCGCTGCCGTTCGACGTAGACATACGCCTGGATCCGAAAGCGCATATAAAGATGCAAGTGAAGCTGAGCCACGAGGATCAGGGGCAGTTGGGCTTCGTGTGCCAACATATCGATCTGGATTCGATCAGCCATTTGCGGCGACTGATTGAGTTGAACCTGGGGGATGAGGAAGAGCTACACAGAGAGCTGGCGGCATTGCTGGAAATCTAGAAGCCAACACAACTCAAATGTGGGAGGGGCGGTGCGACGATTCGACTTGCTCCCGATTGCGGTGGGTCAGTCAGCCTATCTGTTACTGATTCACCGCAATCGGGAGCAAGCCCCCTCCCACATTGGATCTGCAATGCTGGTGATTATTCGAACAGTGCATCCAACGCCTGCTCCAGGCGCGTCACCCCAATCACCTGCAAACCTGCCGGCATTTCCTTCGGCGCATTGCCCTTGGGCACGATCGCCCGCTTGAACCCATGCTTGGCCGCCTCCTTCAACCGCTCCTGCCCACTGGGCACCGGGCGGACTTCGCCCGACAGGCCGACCTCACCAAACACCAGCAGATCATGAGGCAGCGGCCGATTGCGCAGGCTGGACATCACCGCCGCCATCAGCGCCAGGTCGGAGGCGGTCTCCAGCACCTTGACGCCGCCCACTACGTTAAGGAAAACATCCTGGTCATGGGTCGGAATGCCGCCGTGACGGTGCAATACCGCCAGCAACATCGCCAGACGGTTCTGGTCCAGGCCAAGCGTGACCCGCCGCGGGTTGGCCAAATGGCTGTCATCCACCAGCGCCTGGACTTCCACCAGCATGGGCCGGGTACCCTCCCACGTCGCCATCACCACACTGCCCGGGACTTCTTCCTGGGCGCGAGTGAGAAAAATCGCCGAGGGGTTGGAGACTTCTTTCAGCCCACGGTCAGTCATGGCGAACACACCCAGCTCGTTCACGGCGCCAAAGCGGTTTTTTACCGCCCGCAGCAAACGCAGGCGGCCATCGGACTCACCTTCGAAATACAGCACGGTATCCACCATGTGCTCCAACACCCGTGGCCCGGCCAGCGCGCCTTCCTTGGTCACGTGGCCGACCAGGAAGATCGCCGTGCCGCTCTGCTTGGCGTAGCGCACCAACAGCGCCGCACTTTCGCGCACCTGGGACACGCCGCCCGGCGCCGATTGCAGTTGCTCGGTGAAAATCGTCTGGATCGAGTCAATCACCATGACCTTGGGCTTTTCGATCCGCGCCGTGGCGATGATGCTTTCGATGCAGGTTTCGGTCATGACCCGCAGTTGGTCCTGGGGCAGGCCCAAACGGCGGGCGCGCATGGCCACTTGCTGTTGGGATTCTTCACCGGTGACGTACAGCGCCGGCATACGGCTGGCGATGCTGCACAGGGTTTGCAAGAGGATGGTCGACTTGCCGATGCCCGGGTCACCGCCGATCAGCACCACCGATCCATCGACCAGGCCACCGCCAAGTACGCGGTCCAGTTCGCCGGACGCGGTGGAGAAACGCGGGATCTCTTCGACGCTGACCTCGGCCAGGGTCTTGATCTGTGCCTGTTGCCCGGTCCAGCCGGCGCGGCCGGTAGGGGCTGCGGCACCACCGCTTTCAATCATGGTTTCAGTCAGGGTGTTCCACGCACCGCATTCGGAGCACTGGCCCGCCCATTTGGGAAAGGTCGCGCCGCACTCCGTGCAGCCGTACATGCGCTTGGCCTTTGCCATGTGAGAACCTCCAACCGAAAAACCGCGATGATAGCTCAGCGCGACGCCGGGGTCCGGATTTCGCCACTGGCCAAACGTGAAGCACTGTTACCGACGGGGTCCTCGGCGTTCAGGTCTGCGCCTTTGGCTTGCAGTTCACCCAGCAACTCGACGCGTTTGAACAGCCCGGCGTACATGGCGGCAGTCTGTCCCGCGCCATTGCGTTGGTCCGGGTTGCAGTCGGTGGCCAGCAGGCGCTGGGCGATTTTCAGCTCACCCTTGAAGATCGCGCCCATCAGCGCCGTGTTGCCGCGTTTGTCCTGTACGCAGGCGTTGGCACCCGCGTCGAGCAGACGCTCCACGTACGAGCCCTGGCCGTGATAAGCGGCGAGAATCAGTGCCGTGTAGCCTTTGTCATCCTGGATGTTGAGGCTGTAGCCGGAGTCGATAAAGGTATTGAGCATGTCGAGGTCGCCACGGCGAGCGGCGTCGAAGTAGTAATCCTGCAACTGGGCTTTGAGCGCCACCGGGTCGGGAGACTCCGCATGGGCGACAAAGGCCAGCATGGCCATCAGTAAACCGATAGAGATACGCATAGGGGCTTCTCCTGCCAAAGGTCGACGCCCGTAGAGGCGCCGACCGCAACCAACGAATCAGTCAGTCAGTTTTTGCGCCAGCGCCTTCACGCGAGCCAGATCACCTTTGGCCACCTTGGTGACGCCGGTGCCGTATTCCGGATCAGCCTTGTAAAGGAACGACAGGATGATGTGCTTGCTTTCGTCATCGGTGGTGGCCAGCGAGCCGCCGAAATTGTCGATCAAGTCCTGACGCTCTTTCTTGGTGTAGGAGCGGTACAGGTCACCGGCCTGTTTGAAGTTCTGCTCGCGCTGGATCTTCGCCTGCTGGGTGCTGCCCGACAGCGGCGACTGGCTGTAGCGCGCGGTTTGCGGCTCTTCGCGTGGCAACAGCCGGCTTGGCTGGTAGTTCACGCCGGTGGTGGTCTTGCCGAAGTTCATCGCACCGTCCTGGTTACCGTTGTTGACGGTGACCCGTGGAGCGTTGATCGGCAGTTGCAGGGCGTTCGCACCCAAGCGGTACATTTGCGTATCGGCATAGGAGAACACCCGGCCTTGCAGCAGGCGGTCTTCCGACGGCTCGATGCCCGGCACCAGGTTGGCAGGCGCCATCGCGACTTGCTCGGTTTCCTGGAAGACATTGGCCGGGTTGCGATTGAGCACCATCTGCCCGACTTTACGCTCCGGTACATCCGGCCAGATCTTGGTGGCATCCAGGGGGTCGAAATCAAACTTGGCCAAGTCCTCGGGCTTGAGCACTTGCACATACAAGTCCCACTTGGGGAAGTCGCCCTTGTTGATATGGGTGACCAAGTCGTTGGTCATATGACTGTAGTCACGACCCTGTACTTCGGTGACTTGCTTGGGATCCAGGTTCTTGATGCCTTGCAGGCTCTTCCAGTGGAACTTGACGTAGTGCACTTCGCCCTTGGCGTTGATCAACTTGTAGGCATGTACGCCATTACCGTCCATCTCGCGGTAACTGGCCGGGGTACCGGAGTCCGAGTACAACTCGGTCAACGTACGCGTGGCTTCGGGAACATGGGAGAAGAAGTCGAAACGGCGCGAGTCGTCATCCAGGTTGGTGCGTGGGTCGGGTTTGAAGGCATGGACCATATCCGGGAACTTGATGGCATCGCGGATAAAGAAGGTCGGGAAGTTATTGCCAACCAGGTCCCAGTTACCTTCGGCGGTGTAGAACTTGGTGGCAAAACCCCTTGGGTCACGCAGGGTTTCAGGGGAATGGTTACCGTGGACGACCGCCGAAAAGCGTACGAACACTGGCGTGGTTTCACCGGCGGCGAACACCTTGGCCTTGGTCAGGTCGCTGAGGTTGTCGGTCACCGTGAAGGTGCCATGGGCGCCGGTACCGCGGGCATGTACCACACGCTCGGGGATGCGTTCGCGGTCAAAGCGCTGCAACTTCTGGATCAGCTGAACGTCCTGCAACAATACCGGGCCGTTCGCTCCGGCCGTTTGCGAGTTCTGGTTATCACCGACGTTGGCCCCGTTATCGCGGGTCAGGTTGGCGGCTTGCACGGAGAGGGACAGCAGGCTGGCGGTCACCAGTGCCAACGCGTGACGCGCGGACACGGGCCTGCGGCGGATTGGAGTGTTCATCGAGGTTTCCTCTGGTTTTTTTAGCGCACATTCTGTTGTGCTTGTCAGAGGCTAGAGACCTGCGAGTCAGAAGATAAATAGAAAAACGCCACAGGCCCGATTAATAAAATAATCTGGTAACTGGCTGAAATGACGGTTAATTCGCGCGCGACTGGTGGCACTTTGCAAACTATTTGCGTTTTAATGTGTCGATAAAAATCGACAGTGTTAACAGTTGTGTCGAGCAAGCCTTGTACGACTGAATTACACTGACCTCCACCCTTCTCAACTGTAACAAGGAATAACCTATGGGCGTGATCAGTGAGTTCAAGGCCTTCGCGGTCAAAGGTAATGTGGTCGACATGGCCGTCGGTATCATCATCGGCGCCGCCTTCGGCAAAATTGTTTCCTCGTTTGTAGGCGACGTGATTATGCCGCCTATCGGTCTGCTGATCGGGGGTGTGGACTTTGCCGACCTGGCGATAACGCTCAAGGCCGCACAGGGTGACGTACCGGCGGTGGTGCTGGCTTATGGCAAGTTCATCCAGAGCATCATCGACTTCGTGATCGTTGCTTTTGCGATCTTCATGGGTGTGAAGGCCATCAACCGCCTGAAGCGAGAAGAGGCCGTAGCCCCTAGCTTGCCACCGACGCCGACCAAGGAAGAAGTGCTGCTGGGTGAGATCCGCGATCTGCTCAAGGCTCAAAATAACAACAAACCGCTTTAATCAGCGGTTGCAAAAAGGCGCCTCGTGAGGCGCCTTTTTTCTACCAGTAATTTTCTACTGCAACCTGACCAGGGCGTCGACTCAGGCTCAGTTGCATGTCCCGTTGCTTGAGTAGCTGGCGGGTGTCATCGACCATCTGCGGATTACCGCAAATCAATACGCGGGAGTGTTCCGGCGTTAACTCAAGGCCGGCCGCGCGCTCCAGTTCGCCATTTTCTATCAGCGTGGTAATGCGCCCGTTGAGCGCACCCGGATATTGCTCGCGAGTGACGATGGGGATGTAGGTGAGTTTATGCGCGTACTCGGCCAAGTACTCGCGCTCCCCCAGTTCCTTGATCAGCGCCTGGTAAGCCAGCTCTTTCGCTTCCCGCGCGCTGTACACCAGAATGATGCGTTCGAATTTTTCCCAGACCTCAAAGTCCTGCAGGATCGACAGGAACGGCGCAACCCCTGTGCCGGTGCCCAGCAGCCACAGGTCGCGCCCGTCGACAAAGCGATTAAGGGTCAGGAAGCCGGTGGCCTGGCGCTCTACCAACAAGGTATCGCCAACCCGCAGCCGGCTGAGTTCGCTGGTGAACTCCCCGCCAGGGACAACGATGGAAAAAAAGTCGAGATGCTCATCAAAAGGCGATGACACCACAGAATAGGCACGCCACACGGTGCTGCCATCGGCCTTGGTTACACCCAGGCGCACGAACTGGCCGGCGGTAAAGCGAAAGCCTGGGTCGCGAGTGGTGCGCAGGGTGAAGAGGCTGGGGGTCAGCGATTGCACGTCGAGCAAGGTCTGGCGGGTAAATTTCTCAGCACTGGCCGTCATGGGAGGCTCCGTTTTGCACAGGCTGCTAGTGTCTCTCAAAGCAGATGACGCAAACACCGTTGATTTGTACTGGCATTGCATTTACCCATCGCGCACCGCCTGTCAGTGACGCAAGTGAGCCAGCGGTTCACCCGCAATCCGCAGCAAACAACGCGCCGCACACTCATACTAATCATTTGGCTATTAACCCAACCGGAATGCGCCACAAGATGAAACTACGCCGTCCGAAGACGTCATTTTGATATCACCTGCAAGTCATTAAAACCAGTGCAAAAAAAATGTCCCATCGGTTTTTTCATACAAACCAATAACGCTTGTACATATCTGAAACCCGAAGACCAACCACTTGATGAATTTTTTTTCAGACTAGCTTGTACGACGTGTCCTACACTTGTTTTCGTGTTGGATTGGGGATCAGGAAGTACCCAAGTCACAAAGAAACCCATGGAGAGTTACCGATGGTCAATTGGCACAATTCACGGCTGCCCAAGCTGGAAGGCGAGAGCGAAATCACCACCGTGTATGAAATGGTGATCAACCGCACTCAGGAAATGGGGTTCAAATATTGCTCGTTCACAATGAGTACTCAATCCGAAAATACCCAAGCAAAGCCTTTCAACTGCAACAACTACCCAAATGAATGGAACAAAATCTATCAACAAGCAGGTTTCTTCGACAAAGATCCGGCTGTAGTTCACTGCAAGCACTCTGTACTGCCCATCCTCTGGGAGAAGCAAGCCTTCGGTAACGCACCTGAACTGTGGGACTTGGCTGAGTCATTTGGGGTGCATATGGGCTGGTCCCAGGCGGTGCATGATTTCAAGGGTGTATTCAGTATGCTGACCCTGGTGCGTGACAAGGGTGAGGTCAGCCCTGAAGAGCTTTACGAAAAAGCCGGTCAAGTATTGTGGCTCTGCCATGCGATGCATGCGGTCGTCGCGCTTCAATACACCGGCGAGCCCATCGACGAGGCGCCATTCAAGTTAACGGCCCGCGAAACGGAGATTCTCAGATGGTGCGCCATGGGCAAGACTGCCGCGGAGATCGCTCGCATTCTGTGCCTGTCCGAGCGCACGGTGGGTTTTCATGTCGGCAGAGTACTCAGCAAATTGAAGGTCACCAGTAAGATCCAAGCTGTGCTCTGCCTCGCCAAAGCCGGAATGCTGTAATCGTCAATTAAACACCCCATGTCATTGCGTAAAAAAAAACGTAACATTTACGGCCAACTCTGAGTGTTGATGCCGCCCCCTTCAGTGGGTCGCGTCGCCGTTCACTCAGACGGTTCCGTCGATTACCCAGAGCATTCTTCCCCCATGCCCCTGCTTGACAGCCCCTTCGCCCAGCTCGATCTGATTCGTCAGCCAGAGCAACACAATGATCCGCTGCAAGCCTTCGATGCCGCCGACGAGTACCTGCTCAACCACCTTGGCGCACAGCAACCCAATGCGCTGACCCGCGTGCTGGTACTCAATGACAGCTTCGGTGCCCTCGCGGCCAGCCTTGCGGGCCAGATGTTGGTGACCTCCAGCGGCGACTCGTTCCTCGCCGCCCAAGCCCTGGAGAAAAACCTGGTGCGCAACGGCAAGGCGTTTGATGCCGTGCCATTCGTACCCGCCAGCACCGCGCCGGTGGGACCTTTCGATCGGGTGCTGATCCGTGTGCCAAAAACCCTGGCGCTGCTGGAAGAACAGTTGATCCGCCTGCAAGGGCAATTGGCGCCGGGCGCCGAGGTGATCGCCGGGGCGATGGTCAAGCACTTGCCCCGCGCCGCCGGTGAACTGCTGGAGCGTTACATCGGGCCGATGCACGCGACGCTTGCGGTCAAAAAGGCGCGATTGCTGATCGCCACCGTGGCAGATCGTCCTGTCGCCGTCTCGCCCTATCCCACCCGCTACAGGCTGGACGCGCCAGCCATCGAGTTGCTCAACCACGCCAACGTTTTCTGCCGCGAGGGCCTGGACATCGGCACCCGCGCCTTCCTGCCGCACCTGCCGAAAAACCTTGGCAGCGCCCGCGTGGCAGACCTGGGCTGCGGCAATGGCGTATTGGCGATTGCCAGCGCTCTGCAAAACCCCGACGCGCAGTACACGTTGGTGGATGAGTCCTATATGGCCGTGCAATCGGCGGCTGAAAACTGGCAAGCCGCTCTGGGCAATCGCGACGTTATTGTACGTGCCGATGACGGCCTGGCCGGTCAGGAGGCGCAATCGTTGGACGTGGTGCTGTGCAACCCACCGTTTCATCAACAACAAGTGGTGGGTGACTTCCTCGCCTGGCGCATGTTCCAGCAGGCACGCGAAGCCCTGGTAGTGGGCGGCGCGTTGTATATCGTGGGTAATCGCCACCTGGGCTACCACAGCAAGTTGGCGCGATTGTTCCGTGGCGTCGAACAAGTGGCGGCCACACCAAAGTTCGTCATCCTCAAAGCGCGCAAATAAAAAAGCCCTGCCCTTCCAATAGAAGAGCAGGGCTTGCCTCTCACGCTGGCAGGCCGGTTCGGTATGTCAGTGCGTGGTCAGGCCCGCCGCATTCATGAACATGCGCATCAGGCTGGCCACCACGAACAGGGCCAGCACGCTGCCCACCCAGATCCCCGCCAGCCATCCCAGGCGCCGCCACAATGGCTGCTTCTCGGCCTGTTCAATCTCGTGCAGTGAAGGTTTACCGGACATGTTTCAACCCTCCTAGTGGTAGCCGTCTTCGTGGGTGACCTTGCCGCGGAACACGTAGTAGCTCCAGAAGGTATAACCCAGGATGAACGGGATGATGAACAACGTGCCCACCAGCATGAAGCCCTGGCTTTGCGGCGGTGCCGCAGCGTCCCAGATCGACACGGACGGCGGGATGATATTGGGCCACAGGCTGATGCCCAGGCCGCTGTAGCCCAGGAAGATCAACACCAGTGTCAGCAGGAACGGCGTGTAGTGCGCATGACGGGCCACGGCGCGGAACAGTCCGTACATCGTGACCAATACCAGAACCGGCACCGGCAGGAACCAGAACAGGTTCGGCAAGGTGAACCAGCGCGAAGCGATTTCCGGGTGGGTCAGCGGCGTCCAGATACTGACGATACCGATCACCGCCAACACCACGAAAGCCAACGGCCGCGCCAGGTTATGCATCTGCTCCTGCAACTTGCCCTCGGTCTTCATGATCAGCCAGGTGCAGCCGAGCAAGGCATAGGCCACGATCAGCGCCACGCCGCAGAACATCGTGAACGGTGTGAGCCAGTCCAGTGAACCACCGGCAAACTGGCGGTCCACCACCGGGATGCCATCGATAAAGGCGCCCAACGCCACGCCCTGGAAGAAGGTTGCTGCCAGCGAGCCACCGATAAACGCCTTGTCCCACAGGTGACGCTTGTGGTCCTTGGCCTTGAAACGGAACTCAAAGGCCACGCCGCGGAAGATCAGCCCGATCAGCATCAGGATCAGCGGCAGATACAACGCCGACAACACCACCGAATACGCCAGCGGGAACGCGCCAAACAACGCCGCGCCGCCGAGTACCAGCCAGGTTTCGTTGCCGTCCCATACAGGGGCCACGGTGTTCATCATCACGTCACGGTCGACTTTGCCGGGGATAAACGGAAAGAGGATGCCGATACCCAGGTCGAAGCCGTCCATGACCACATACATCATGATGCCGAAGATGATGATCACGGCCCAGATCAGCGGAAGATCAATACCCATCTCAATTCCCCTTGTGCTGGATGTGGTCGTGGTCGTTATCGCTGCCATCGTCGGCGGCAGACAACGGACGCGCCGGGGTGCGTTTCTGACCAGGGCCACCATGGGCCGGTTCGGTACTGTCGTGAGTCACAGGGCCCTTGCGCACCAGGCGCATCATGTAACCCAAACCGGCACCGAACAGCGCGAAGTACACCACCACGAACAACACCAGGGTAATGGTCATCTGCGCCAGGCTATGCCCGGACGAGGCATCTGCGGTGCGCATCAGCCCGTAGACCACCCAAGGCTGGCGGCCGATTTCAGTGGTGAACCAACCAGCAAGAATCGCAATCAGCCCGGACGGGCCCATCCACAGCGCCAGGTACAGGAACGGTTTGGAGGTGTACATCTTGTCGCCACGGCGCAGCCACAGGCTGAACAGACCGGTGAAGATCATCAGGAAACCCAAGCCAACCATGACCCGGAACGACCAGAACACGATGGTCGAGTTGGGGCGGTCCTCAGGCGGGAACTCCTTGAGGGCCGGCACCTGCTTGTCCAGGGAGTGGGTCAGGATCAGACTGCCCAGGTACGGGATCTCGACCGCGTATTTGGTCTTCTCGGCTTTCATGTCCGGCCAGCCGAACAGGATCAATGGCGTCGGCTCGTTGCCGATGTTTTCCCAGTGGCCTTCAATCGCGGCGATTTTTGCCGGTTGATGCTTGAGGGTATTGAGGCCATGGAAGTCACCGATCACCGCCTGGATGGGCGCGACAATCAGCGCCATCCACATCGCCATGGAGAGCATTTTGCGGATCGCCGGGTTGTCCTTGCCGCGCAGCAAATGCCAGGCCGCCGACGAGCCGACGAAGAATGCCGTGGCAACAAATGCAGCCGTGGCCATGTGCATCAGGCGATAGGGGAACGAAGGGTTGAAGATCACCGCCAGCCAATCGGTGGGAATCACCCGGCCATCAATGATTTCAAAGCCCTGTGGCGTTTGCATCCAGCTGTTGGAGGCGAGAATCCAGAACGTGGAGATCAACGTCCCCACGGCCACCATCACCGTGGAGAAAAAGTGCAGCTTGCGCCCCACCTTGTTCCAGCCGAACAGCATCACACCGAGGAAACCGGCCTCAAGGAAAAAGGCCGTGAGCACTTCGTACGTCAGCAATGGCCCGGTGACAGCACCGGCGAAGTCGGAGAAACGGCTCCAGTTGGTGCCGAACTGATAGGCCATGACCAAGCCGGAGACCACACCCATGCCGAAGTTGACGGCAAAGATCTTCGACCAGAAATGGTAGAGGTCACGGTAGGTATCGTTATGAGTCTTGAGCCACAAGCCCTCCAGCACCGCAAGGTAACTGGCCAGGCCGATGGTGATCGCCGGGAACAGGATGTGAAACGAGATGGTGAACGCGAATTGAATTCGGGCGAGATCTAGCGCCTCCAAACCGAACATAAGTCTTCCTCTGTCAGGTAATACCGGCTGCTGGCTGGGAGCCTGCACCCACTGCCCCCACGGATATGGAGTGTGGCGAATTTCAATTCGTTTCTTTTTTTACCCATCTCGTGGGGATTCTGGCCTTGCGGCCGCCAGAGCAATTCCGGGGCAGGTTTTGATCTGGATCAAGCATCGTTGAAAGAGTAGTCCCATTTTTGCTGTAGGACTGTGTGGTCTTTTGCCGCGTGACAGCTTGCCTCAGCCCTGTTCTTGCAACTATTTGTTACAGCTTGATGCTAATCTCGCCATTCCCCCGTTGCCGACCTGATTGCCGATGCCCAGTGAACCCGCGTTGCTGTTACGTCACCACCGCCCTTTCATCGCGTTCTGGCTGGCGCGGATCTTTACCGCCAGCGGTTTCCAGATGCTCACCGTGGCGATCGGCTGGAACCTCTACCAACTGACCGGCAACGTGCTGGACCTGGGGCTGGTTGGCCTGGTGGAATTCGTACCGCGCGTGCTGTTCATGCTGCACACCGGGCATGTAGCCGATCGCTATGAGCGACGCAGGGTCGCCGCCATTTGCCAGACGTTACAGGCGCTGATTGCCTTGTCCCTGGCCATCGGCGGCCTGACCGGCAACGTGACCCGCGAGATGATCTTTATCCTAGCCTTCCTGCTGGGCGCTGCGCGCTCATTTGAAATGCCCACCACCCAGGCGCTGCTGCCGAGCATCGTGCCCAGCGCGTTGTTCCCACGGGCCGTGGCGGCATCGCAATCGGCCCAGCAACTGGCGACCATCGTCGCACCCGCCGTTGGCGGTTTGCTCTACGCGTTTGGTAGCGTGTGGGTGTACGGGCCGACCGTGGCGCTGTACCTGATTGCCTGCGTCCTGACCTTGAACCTGCCCGCCCGTCAGACGCCGCTCAACAAAGCCAAGGCCACGATGGACTCGCTGCTGGCCGGCATCCGCTTTATCCGCAGCCGCCCGGACATCCTCGGCGCCATCTCCCTGGACCTGTTTGCCGTACTGCTGGGCGGCGCCACCGCGTTGCTGCCGGTGTTCGCCAAGGACATCCTGCTGACCGGCGCCTGGGGCCTGGGCCTGCTGCGTTCGGCACCGGCGGTGGGCGCCTTGCTGATGTCGCTGTGGCTGGCGCGGTTCTCGGTAGACCGCAAGGTAGGACGCGTGATGTTCACCGCCGTCGGCGTATTCGGCGTGGCGACCATTGCCTTCGGCCTCTCCACCTCGTTCTGGTTCTCCCTCGCAGTGCTGGTAGTGCTCGGCGCGGCGGACATGATCAGCATGGTGATCCGCGCGTCGTTCGTGCAACTGGAAACACCGGATGAGATGCGTGGGCGAGTCAGCGCGGTCAATGGCCTGTTTATCGGTGCATCCAATCAACTGGGCGAGTTCGAGTCCGGGATAACCGCTCATTGGTTCGGCACCGTGCCGGCGGTGGTAATGGGCGGGATCGGCACCCTGGTGGTGACCGGGGTATGGATCAAGTTGTTCCCGACCCTGGCCAATCGCGATCGTATGCATGTGCTGGTGGAAGAAACCAAGCCATAAGCTTAAGCGTTGTACCCTGTGGGAGCCGGGCTTGCCCGCGATAACAGTGTATCAGGCAACTCTCTGGTGGCTGAGGCACCGCTATCGCAGGCAAGCCAGCTCCCACAGTTGGAGCTTCGGTGTTTGGAACACCGGTGCTAGAGCACTTTATCCAAGGTGATCGGAAACTCCCGCACCCGCTTGCCGGTGGCATGGTAAATCGCATTCGCCACCGCCGCCGCCACGCCGACAATGCCGATCTCCCCCACGCCCTTGGACCCGAGTGCGTTGACCACATCGTCGTGTTCTTCGACAAACAGCACGTCAATCTCGCCGATATCGGCGTTCACCGGGATGTGGTACTCGGCCAGGCTGTGGTTCATGTAGCGTCCCAATTGATGGTCGACCTGGGTCTCTTCATGCAGCGCCATGCCAATGCCCCACACCACGCCGCCAAGGATCTGGCTGCGGGCCATCTTCGGGTTGACCACGCGCCCCGCAGCAATCGCGCTGACCACACGGCTGACCTTGATGGTGCCCAGGTCTTCATCCACCCGCACTTCGACGAACACCGCCGAGTGCGTAGCGCTGGCATAACCCTCGCGCTTCTTGTCGGGCTCGCTGTCGACCTGTACCTGCAAGGCGTCTTCACCGCTGTCCTTGACCAGTTGCGCCAACGACACGCTCACGTCACCGCTGTGTAGCTGGCCGTCTTCAAACCGAACCGAATCGGCATCCTTGAATACCGGGTAAGTCTGCCGGGCGATCTCCAGCAATTTGGCATTCAGCGCTTCGCACGCTTGCTGTACGGCGGTGCCGACGGAAGACACGGTAAACGAACCGCCCTGCAACGGCGCCGTGGGCAATGACGAATCACCCAGTAGAAAGCTGATATCGCCCATCGCCACGCCACTGGCCTGAGAGGCAATCTGGGTCATCACCGTGTAGGTGCCCGTGCCAATGTCGGTGGTGGCACTGCTGACGGTGAGTTTGCCGCGGCTATCGATGCGTGCCTTGGCGCTGGCCTTCATCTGCATGGCTTCCCACACCCCACCGGCCATGCCCCAGCCGATCAACTGGCGACCGTCGCGCATACTGCGCGGTTCCGGGTTGCGCTGGCTCCAGCCGAAACGTTCGGCGCCTTCGCTGTAGCATTCGCGCAGGGCTTTGCTCGACCAGGGTTTGTCTTCGTTCTGGTTGCGCTCGGCGTAATTGATCAGCCGCAGTTGCACCGGGTCGATGGCCAAGGCGCAGGCCAGTTCATCCATGGCACATTCCAGGCCGTTCACGCCCAGCGCAGCACCGGGGGCGCGCATGTCCAGCGGGGTAAAGACATCCAGCGGCACCAGCTTGTAGGTCAGTTGCACGTTGTCGCAGTGATAGAGCATGCCGCTCCACTCCACCACGTGCTCGCTGAAATCCTCGAAGCGCGAGGTCTGGCCAATCGCGGTATGCCCCAGGGCCAGCAAGCGCCCATTGGCGGCGGCACCCATCTGCAAACGCTGCAAAGTGCGTGGGCGATAGCCGAAGGTGAACATCTGCTGGCGAGTCAGGGTCACGCGCACCGACCGCTTGAGCGCCAGGGACGCCATCACTGCCAGTGGTAGTTGATACTGCGGGCGCAGGCCCGAACCGAAGGCGCCACCGACAAAGGCAGCAAAAATGCGCACCTGGCTTTTATCCAGGCCGAACACTTTTTGCACGTAGGCTTGGCAGTTCTGCGGGCCCTGGGTCTTGTCGTGGATATGCAACGTGCCGTCCGGCTGATACAGCACGGTGCTGGCATGGGGCTCCATGGGGTTGTGGTGTTCGATGGGGGTGCTGTAATGCAGATCGAGGCTGATCGCCGCACCGGCCCACTCGGCCTGAAAGTTACCGCGTGGTTTGGGCGGTGTCTGCGGTGAAGGGTAGGCCCGTTCCTGCTGGGTGAGCAGGTCCGTCTCGAAATCTTCAGGCGCGTATTCGATGTGCACCAGTGAACCGGCGTGCCGGGCCAGTTCCAGGTTATCGGCGATCACCAGGGCCAGGGGCTGGCCGCTGTAAAGCACGCGGTCGTTGTACAGCGGGCGAAAGGGTGAGCCGTCGGCGGCATCATCATCCTGGAAGGCGTCGTCATAGCTGGCGATTCTGGGGCGATTGAGGTGATCAATGACCTCGACCACGCCGGGCAAGGCCAGGGCCCTGGAGGCATCAATCTTGATAACGCGGCCTTTGGCGATGGTGCTGGAGACGACACTGCCATGCAGCAGGCCATCCTCAGGGAACTCACCGGCATAGCGCGCCTGGCCTGTGACCTTGAGCAGACCGTCGACACGGTCCAGGGGTTTGCCGATGGCACTCATGGCTGTTCTCCTGCGACAGCGGCGTCGCTCAAGGCACGGATGATTGCGCGTCGTGCCAGTTTGATCTTGAAGCCGTTGTGCTCCAGCGGCTCGGCGTCTTGCAATAGGGCATCGGCAGCGTTGCTGAAGGTTTCGCGGCTGACGGTCTGACCGATCAATGCCGCTTCCACTGCGCGGTCGCGCCAGGGTTTGTGCGCCACGCCGCCAAGGGCCAGGCGCGCATCGATGATGGTGTCGCCGTCCAGTTCCAGCGCCGCAGCCACCGACACCAAAGCAAAGGCATACGAGGCCCGGTCGCGGATTTTCAGGTAGTGGCTGTGCCGGGCCAGATGGTCGGCAGGCAGTTCGATCGCGGTGATCAGTTCGTCATCGGCCAATTGGTTGTCGCGCTGTGGCGCATCGCCGGGCAGACGGTGGAAATCGGCGAACTCGATGACACGTGCACCACCACGCCCTTCTACATGCACCCGTGCCTGGAGCGCCGCCAGGGCCACGCACATGTCCGAGGGATGCGTGGCCACGCACTGCTCACTGGCGCCAAGGATCGCATGGATGCGATTCAACCCCGTACGCGCCGGGCAGCCGCTACCGGGCTCGCGCTTGTTGCACGGCACCGTAGCGTCATAGAAGTAGTAGCAGCGGGTGCGCTGCAACAGGTTGCCACCGGTACTGGCCATGTTGCGCAATTGCGGCGAGGCCCCCGCCAGGATCGCTTGGGACAACAATGGGTAACGCTGTTCGATCAGCGGGTGCCAGGCCAGGTCGGCATTGCTCACCAGCGCGCCGATCCGCACGCCGCCGTCGGCGGTTTCTTCAACCTCGTGCAAGGGCAAGCCGGTGATATCGATCAAGTGTTCCGGGCGGCTGATGTTTTCTTTCATCAAGTCCAGCAGGTTGGTGCCCCCGGCAATAAAGCGCGAGGCCGCGTTGCTCAGGTGCACCGCCTCTTGAACATCGGCAGGCTTGCTGTAGTGGAAGGGATTCATTGTTCACCTCCCGAGCGGTGGCACGCCGGCAGCGCCTCTTCGATGGCGTCGCGGATATTGCTGTAGGCACCGCAGCGGCACAGGTTGCCGCTCATCAGTTCCTGGATCTGCGCACGGTCGTGGGCGCGGCCTTCATTGGCCAGGCCCACGGCGGAACAGATCTGGCCGGGGGTGCAATAGCCGCACTGGAAGGCGTCATGCTTGATGAAGGCTTGCTGCATGGGGTGCAACTGGTCGCCTTCGGCCAGCCCTTCGATGGTGGTCAACTCGGCGCCGTCGCACATCACGGCCAGGGTCAGGCAGGCATTTACGCGCTTGCCGTCACGCAATACGGTGCAGGCACCACACTGACCGTGGTCGCAGCCCTTTTTGCTGCCGACCAGGTCCAGCTGTTCGCGCAGCAGGTCGAGCAAGGTGGTCCAGGGCAGCACATCCAGTTGGCGCGGCTGGCCGTTGAGTGTCATGCGTATCGGGTGGCGGGCAAACGGCTGGGCCGCCGCGCCATTGGGGTTTGCGCTCATAAACACCTCACGGGTTGAAGTACATCCGCGGCGTTCAGGAAAATCGCCGTCTTAGGGGTACGACTTCCCGGGATTTTGAGCGTTCAAGATGATTGATCAGCGGATATTGAGCTGGGCTTTCAAGGTGTTTTGCGGGGGGTTGATCGAGGTATTGGTGAATTCGAACCAGCCCTGGGCCTGGACATTCAGGTCGAACACATAGATGTAGCCCATCAAGGTGCCCACGCCGTTGCACGCCTCACTGATGTTGCCCACCTGGCACACCGCCGTGCGTTGCCCGTTCAACTCTGCGCCATTGAAGCGGCCCATCGGGCTGTTGCCCAGGCCGACTTCCATGACCGACACCTGGGTGGGCCCACGGTGTTCGCACATCTGGGTGGTGTTCACCCGTTCGGGGATGGTTTCGCTGCATTTTGCCGATTCCACCTTGAACACCCGCACCTCGCTCAACGCCGGTGCAGCCGCGCCCCACGCCGGTGCTTCGCCCAGCCACAGGCTGATACTGGCGATCAGAGCTAGACTCCACGCGTTGGCTTTTTTCATGCTGGCAATGACCCGGTATTGAACGTCGGCGCAGTATGCCTCAAGGCCATGCGCCACACAGCCTCGGCTGCTGGTATGATGCGCCGCTTTTTCCGATCCTCTCTGAAACCACAGGCGCTTGGCGCAGTTTGTGCTTTGACTTAGAGGTCAACAAATAACGACGCACAATAGCGTCACAGGGAGCCGGCATGCTGGAAAAGCTGTTTCAACTCAAAGCCCACAACACCAATGTGCGCACCGAGATTCTTGCGGGGATCACCACCTTCCTGGCCATGGCCTACATCCTGTTCGTGAACCCGAGCATCCTCGGCGAGACCGGCATGGACAAAGGTGCGGTATTTGTCGCGACCTGCCTGGCGGCGGCCATCGGTTCCACCGTGATGGGCCTGATCGCCAACTACCCGATTGCGCTGGCGCCGGGCATGGGCCTCAACGCGTTCTTCACCTACACCGTGGTCCTGCACATGGGCCACACCTGGCAGGTGGCGCTGGGCGCGGTGTTCATTTCGGCGGTGCTGTTCTTCCTGCTGTCGATCTTCCGCATCCGCGAGTGGATCATCAACGCCATCCCACTGCCTCTGCGCTCGGCAATTGCTGCCGGTATCGGCCTGTTCCTGGCGCTGATTGCCCTGCATAACGCCGGGATCGTGGTCGCCAACCCGGCCACCCTGGTGGGCCTGGGCGACTTGAAACAACCGGCGCCAATCCTGGCGACGCTGGGTTTCGTCCTGATCGTCGCGCTCGAAGCCCTGGCCGTACGCGGTGCGGTGCTGATCGGTATCCTGGCGGTGACCATCGCCTCCATCGTATTGGGCTTCACACCCTTCATCGGTGTGACCTCGGTGCCACCTTCGCTGGCTCCGACGTTCCTGCAGCTGGATATCAAGGGCGCGCTGGATATCGGCCTGGTCAGCGTGATCTTCGCCTTCCTGTTCGTCGACCTGTTCGATAACTCCGGCACCCTGATCGGCGTCGCCAAGCGCGCCGGCCTGATGGGCAAGGACGGCCATATGCCGAAAATGGGCCGTGCGCTGATCGCTGACAGCACCGCCGCCATGGCTGGCTCGCTGCTGGGTACTTCCACCACCACCAGCTACATCGAATCGGCCGCAGGCGTGAGCGCCGGTGGCCGCACCGGCTTGACCGCCATCGTGGTCGCGATCCTGTTCCTGCTGGCGCTGTTCTTCTCGCCGCTGGCCGCCAGCGTGCCCGCGTATGCCACCGCGCCAGCCCTGCTGTTTGTAGCGGTGCTGATGAGCCAGGGCCTGGCCGAAATCGACTGGGATGACATTACGGTTGCAGCGCCGGTGGTGATCACTGCCCTGGCGATGCCCTTCACTTACTCCATCGCCAATGGCATCGCCTTCGGTTTCATCGCCTGGACCGCCATCAAGCTGCTTTCGGGCCGCTACCGTGAGCTGAACCCGGCACTGGTAATCCTGTCGATTCTGTTTGTGATCAAGCTGGGCTGGTTCAACGCATGACTTTTGACGCCGCAAGCTACACCGCTCAACTGCAAGACAAGGTCACGCGTTTGCGTGACCTGCTGGCACCCTTCGACGCGCCCGAACCGCAGGTCTTCGATTCGCCCTTGCAAAACTTCCGCCTGCGCGCGGAGTTCCGCCTGTGGCGCGAAGGCGGTGATCGCCATTACGCAATGTTTTCCCAGGACGACAAGCGCACGCCGATCCTGATCGAAGCGTTTCCGATTGCCAGCCAGCGCATCAACCAGTTGATGCCGCAACTCAAGGCCGCCTGGCAAGCCAGCGCCGCCCTGAGCCACAAGCTGTTTCAGGTGGAGTTCCTCACCACCCTGGCCGGCGACGCGATGATCACCCTGTGCTATCACCGCCCGCTGGACGAGCATTGGCACACCGCCGCGAACAAGCTGGCGGCTGAGCTGAATGTGAGCATCATCGGCCGCTCCAAGGGCAAGCGCGATGTGATCGGCCAGGACTACGTAGTGGAGAAACTCGAGGTCGGTGGCCGCACCTTCAGCTACCGCCAGCCCGAAGGCGCCTTCACCCAGCCCAACGGTACGGTGAACCAGAAGATGCTCAACTGGGCATTTGAAGCCTTGGGCGACCGCCCGGACGATTTGCTCGAACTCTACTGCGGCAACGGCAACTTCACCCTGCCGCTGGCCACTCGCGTGCGTAACGTGCTGGCCACCGAGATCAGCAAGACCTCGGTGAACGCGGCCTTGAGCAACCTCGATGAAAACGCGATCGGTAACGTCAAGTTGGTGCGCCTCTCCGCCGAGGAACTCACCGAGGCGCTCAATGAAGTGCGCCCATTCCGCCGCTTGCACGGCATCGACCTGAAAAGCTATGAGTTTGGCAGCGTATTCGTCGACCCGCCCCGCGCCGGCATGGACCCGGACACCTGCGAACTGACCCGGCGTTTCGACAATATCCTGTACATCTCCTGCAACCCGGAGACGTTGGCCGCCAACATCGCGCAACTGCATGACACGCACCGGATTACCCAATGTGCGATGTTCGACCAGTTCCCGTGGACGCACCATATGGAATCGGGTGTGTTGCTGACCCGCCGATAAAACCGCGGGGCATCGACCCAATAATGTGGGAGAGGGCTTGCTGTGGCGAGCCCCCTCCCACAGGGGTTACTCATGTGTCTGGTGTTTCTGGTACGTCCTTGCGTGGCCGCCCGCCCTTCTTGCCATTGGCGCGGGCGGCGGCGGATTTGGCCGCGCTGCTTTTGCGACCATTGCGCGATGCCACCAGGCTGGTTGCCAGGTCCATCAGCGGCTGGCTTGTAGCGATCAGGCCGGTAATCGAAACGTCCAGGTCCTGAGCTTCACAGCTTATCGCTTTGCCACCGAACGTCACTTCCAGTTGCTGAAAGTCTTTCTCTGAAAACCCCTCGAACTCCGGAAGGCCAGCCACCGGCAACACCACGCGGCTGCCATCGCTGAAGCCGATGGAGAGGCAGTCGTTTTCATAACGCACATTGCTGGCGTTGGCGTACAGGCGCTTCAACCTGCGCCCTCGGGCGATTGCCTTGTCAACGTCGGCCTCAGTGAGAGGTACATAAGGTTTGACCTTAGCTTTTACGATCTTCATAAATTAATCCCCACGCAATCTGGCGCTCTTACCAGATTCAAAATAGTCCGTTGCTCGACAACGTCGTGCCGGGCGCTTGCGATGACGTAGACGCCCGGTCGAATGACCAACCCTGGAACCAACTCACCAGCGTCCCAATCCCAGGAATGATTCTCCAGACAAACCGTCTGCAGTTTTTCCCACCAAATCCTGCGTGCCCGCGCCAAGTAGTGCCGCTGCATGATCGCCTCGCGTATTTCCTTCAGTACCGACATGGGTGGCCGCCTCCGTTCAGGCTCTACGTCCCACAACTCAACATCCCCACCCAAAAAACTGAAGCGAAAGCGTGCATCCCATCCCTTGCCCCTGACATGCACATGGGGCGGGCAATGCTCATCCCTGATAAACACTGAAATCACGTAGCCTTTGTAAGCACCTACTCTCATCGTAACCCATCCGTTAGGTTATTTTCCGCCAGGTAACAATTTCCCTCTGCCACCCGACAACCGGCTCCTGATTCCCGAAGCTGTTTCACAGACTAGTAACCACAAAAAACCCGGCGAATGCCGGGTTGTAACCACTCATGCCGAGGGCCGGAAATACCCGGCCAACGCCCGCAAGTCCTGCTCGCTCAGCAACCCCGCGTAATACTTCAACTGAATGCGCGCCAGCAGGTACGCGTGGCGTGCATTGGCCAGGTCACGGCGGGCGGTGAACAGTTGTTGTTCGGCGTCGAGTACATCAAGGTTGACCCGCTCGCCGCCACTGACGCTTTTCTTCGTGGCGCTCACCAGCGCCGTGGCGGAACTCACTGCCATTTCATAGGCCCGCACCTTGGCCGCGCCGCTGGTGTTGAGGTTGAATTGCTTGCGCAACTCCACCAAGGTTGCGGCGGTTTGCGCGTCCAGCTCGTATTGAGCCTGGGACAATTGGTTGGCCGCCTGACGGGTAGAGGCTGAGACCGAGCCACCGGCAAACAGCGGCAGGCTGATCTGAATGCCGACGCTGTTGGTGTCGTACTTCTGGTTGTAACTGCTTTCTGAGTCGGAACTGGTCTTGCGACTGGTCGCGTACAGGCTGACCTTGGGCAAATGCCCGGCGCGCTTGCGCTCCACTTCATAAGAGGCCACGTCGAGCGCGTGGTGCTGGGACTTGAGTTCGGGGTTGTTGGCCATGGCTAGTTCACGCCAGGTTTCGAAACGGTTGGGCTCAAGCGGCGCGATCTCGAATGAGCGGGCCAGGGGTGCCAGTTCTTCGATGTGCAGCGGCTGGCCGACAATGGCTTCCAACTCACGCAAAGCGCTGTCCTGGGCATCCACGGCTTCGATCTCTTCGGCCTGGGCCAGGCTTAGGCGCGCCTGGGTTTCGAGTACATCGGTCCGCGTGCCTTCACCGCCTTTGAGCAGGCGGTCATTGAGTTGCAGGCGCTCGGCAAACGCCCGTTTCTGGGCGCGGCTCAACTCGATGCGCTCTTGTGCCAGCAATGCCTGGCTGTAGGCGCTCAACACCCGCACGGCCAACTCCTGGCTCTTGCCGCGAAAGCGCTCGTCGGCCATCAACGCCTGGGCAGTACCTTGGCGAAAACGCGCATAGGCTTCGTAATCGAGCAGCGGTTGCTGCAAGGTCAGGGCCGAGGCGTAGCTGCGGTAATTGCGGTCGCTGGTGACATTACCCACCGCCGTACTCTGGGTGACTTCGGACTCATTGCGCGAGTTGTTGTAGCTCCATGAAAGGTTCGGCAGCAACGCGGCTCGACCAATCACGCGGTTTTCTTCACCGGCCTCACGCTCCTGGATCGCCGCCTGAAAGGTCGGGTCGTTGCGTAGCGCCAACTCATACACATCCAACAGACCCAGGGCGTTTGCCGCTGGCGTGCAACTTAAACAGAGGGTGAACAACAACGCCTTCATTCTTCCACCAGGGCCATATGGGTACGGTCCAGCAAGGGTTTGAACAGGTAGTTGAGCATCGAGCGCTCGCCGGTCTTGACGAAGGTTTCCACCGGCATCCCCGGACGGATCTGCACGCCGTCCAGTTGCTGCATACCCGCTGCGCTGACCTGGGCCCGTAGCGTGTAATACGGCTCATCGGTACGCTCATCGACCTGGCGGTCGGCCGAGACCAACGTGACCTCGCCCGCCACCCGTGGCGTGGTGGATTGGTTGAATGCCGAAAACATCAACTCAACCGGCAAGCCCGGGTGCACCTTGTCGATCATCTGTACCGGCACCCGCGCCTCCACCCACAACGGCTCGCCCTGGGGCACGATGTCCATCAGGGCCTCACCGGGCTTGATCACGCCGCCCTCGGTGTATACCTGCAACCCCACCACCACGCCGGATGCCGGAGCACGAACCAGGCTGTTGGCCAGTTCGAACTCGGCGGAGGCCAGGCGATTGCGCAAGTCCTCGCTGCGGGTGCGAGTCTCGGCCAACTGGGTGCGCAGGTCTTTCTGGAAGTCTTCGCCCAACTGGCGGATGCGCAAACGCAACTCCAGCACCTGGCGCTGCAACTGGCCGATACGCCCGAAATCCTCAGCGATAGCGCCGTCGATTTGCGCATACAGCCGCTCGCTGTCGAGCAGGCGATTGCGTGGGATGTAGCCGTCACGCGCCAACTCGCGCAGGCCCTGAAGCTGCTCATTCAACGCCGCCCGCTGTTGCACTTTGCTCGCTTGGGAGGCCCGCGTGCCGCGCAACTGCGCCTCAAAGCCGGCGATGGTTTCGCGCAGGCCCGCCTGTTCGGTGGCCAGGGCCTGGGCACGGCTCTGGAATAACTGGCGTTGCAGGGTCAGGGTGTTTGCGACGTCGGGATCGGCCAGCAGCTCGGGGCCAAATGCAATGGCCGGCAAGCCTTCGCTCTCGGCACTCAAGCGCGCTTCGCTGGCCAGCGACGCCAGGTATTGGCTGCGCAGTGACTGCATCTGCCCGCGCAACGGTGTTTCTTTCAGGCGCAACAACACCTGGCCTGCGCGTACCCGGTCACCGTCACGCACTTCAATACGCTCCACGATCCCGCCCGCCGGGTGTTGCACCGTCTTGCGATGCCCCGACACCATGACCTTGCCCGGCACCGCCACGCCCTTGTCCAACGGTGCCAGCGCCGCCCAGCCAAGAAAGCCGGCAAAGCCTCCAAGCACCAGCCACCACCCCAGGCGCGAGTATTTTTTGTCATCCAGCGCCAGCACGTTGTGTGGCTGGTCGCTGATCAACGCAGGTTTGCTCTGGTTCATGCGGGTTTTCCTTCACCGAAGCGGTAGCTCATGCTCATGCTCGACACCGGCTTGCTGGCCACAGGTTTTTGCCGCGCCTCCAACACCCGCGCCGTCGGGCCGAACGCCTGCATCTGGCCGTCCTTGAGGATCAGCAACTGGTCGGTCAGGCTCAGCACGTTGGGTTTGTGGGTGATCAGAATCAGGGTGCGGCGCTGTTGCTTGAGCAGGGCGATGGCTTGCAGCAGCGCCTGCTCGCCCACTTCGTCGAGGTTGGCATTGGGCTCATCCAGCACAATCAGCGCCGGCAGGCCGTACAGCGCACGCGCCAGGGCCACCCGTTGTTTTTGCCCGCCGGACAAGCCTGCGCCGCCCTCGCCCAGTTGCGTGTCGTAGCCTTGCGGCAGTTGCAGGATCAGCTCGTGCACGCCGGCCATTTGCGCCGCAGCGAGGACTTTGTCGGCCTCCACCGTTTCAAAACGCGCGATGTTTTGCGCAATGCTGCCCGCGAACAGCTGGATGTCCTGGGGCAAGTAACCGATATGCGGGCCCAGTTGCTGTTTGTCCCACACGGCCAGGTCGGCGCCATCCAAGCGCACCTTGCCGGCCAGCGGGGCCCAGGCCCCCACCAGCACCCGCGCCAGGGTGGACTTGCCGCAGCCCGAGGGGCCGATCACACCGAGCACGTCACCCGCCGGCAGGCTGAAGCCCAGGTTGGCCAGCGCGGGCCGGCGGCTGCCGGGGGCGCAGGCGCTGATCTGCTCCAGGCTTACCTGGCCCTTGGGCACTGGCAGGCTCATGCGTGCCGGTCGCGCCGGGTTATCCTGCAGCAACAACGACAAACGCTCATAGGCCAGGCGCGCCGAACCCCACTGCCTCCACACGCCGATCAACTGGTCGATGGGGCTGAGCACGCGCCCCATCAGGATCGACCCGGCAATCATCATCCCCGGCGTAATGTCGCCGTTGACCGCCAACCAGGCGCCCAAACCCAGCACCAGCGATTGCAGGGCCAGGCGTACGCCCTTGGACCAGGCTGTGACCACCGCAGTCTTTTCACTGGCCAGGTTCTGCTGCACCAGAAACGCCTGGTGCTGGCTGAACCAGCGCCCGCGCAGTGTGGCGAGCATACCCATGGCCTCGATGGTGTCGGCATTGCGCAGGTTGGCCGTGGCCTGCTGGCTGGCACTGATCGACAGTTGGCTGGCCAGTGCCATCGGCGCCTGGCTGACATGGTGGTTGGCCCACGCCAGCGCGATCAGCAGCAGCGCACCACCCAGCGCCAGCAGGCCCAGCCAAGGGTGGAACAGGAAGATCACCAGCAGGTACACCGGAAACCACGGCGCATCGAAAAAGGCGAACAGCGCCTGGCCGGTGGCGAACTGGCGCAAGGTGGTCAGGTCGTGCAGGGCCTGGCCCGCGGCCTGGGTGCCGCCCTTGAGTTGCGCTTCATAAGCGGCGTCGAACACCCGCTGGTTCAAACGCATGTCCATTTGCGTGCCGAGGCGAATCACCACTTGGCTGCGCACCCACTCCAACGCCCCCATCAAGGCGAACAGGCCGAGGATCATCAGCGTCAGCATCAGCAGGGTCATCTGGTTGCCGGAAGCCAATACCCGGTCGTACACCTGCAACATGTACAGCGCCGGGGCCAGCATCAGCAGGTTGATCACCGCTGAGAACAGGCCGATGTTGAAGAAGGCGCTTTTATAGGCCGTGAGTGCAGCCAGCATCTCATTCGCGCGCTTGGCACCGGGCCGAGTCATGGAGGTTGTCCCATTGAAGAGTCAAGCAAGGGCTCGCCCGGTGCGTTGACAGCACCTGCGGCGCACCCACAGAATTTGCCCCCGCCGCCGCACTGGCCTTCGAAAACTCGGGCGGCGACGGGGTTTCAACCAAGCCGGTGAAGGCGTGAGCTTTCATCGGCTTTTTTGCATCAGGCGGCCAGGGCGAAGTCTTGCGGCGCATCCTGAATCCCGACCAGGCCCACATCGGCAGCGGCGAACGCAGCCGAATCCTGATGCGCCACACCGGCGGCGGCCAGTTGGTCGAAGGTGGAGTTGACCGACAGGCTTGGGTCGATGCCCTTGAGCAAGGTGTCGATTGCCGAGGCCAGCGCCGAACTGTCACCGCTCATCAGGCCGTACACGATTTTGTGCACCTGGCCGTCACGGCCTTCGGATTGCAGACTCGACAGGCCCAGGTTGGTGAAGCTGACTTCCTGGTTGGCGATGCTGTAGCCACCGCTGGTTGCGCCACCGGCAAGGGTATCGCCCAGGGTCAGGCCATCGAGCGAGCCCCACAGGGTGTGGGTCGGCGGATTGAACAAGGTGTAATGCAGGCTGCCTTCGGCAACCACTGCCGCATCACTGACGCTGCTCGAAACGCCATATTGGGTGCCGTCGAACGGCCCAGGATTGAAACCACCGGTGTTCACACCCTCTTTGACCGAACCTTCACGGTGGTTGAGATCACCGAAGTAGGCCGACCAATCGCTCAGGTACTGAGCGACGGTGTTGGCGGCGTAGGTCGTGCTGTATGAAATAGAAATGCTCATGCAAAACTCCAAGTCATTGGGTGGTCACTCCGCAGCAAGCCAGTGCCTGCTGTGGTTTTGCCCGTTACTGGGCAAAAGCGGTCAGAACTGATATTCAACGGTGCCTTGCAACGTGCGCCCACGGCCCAGGGTGAAGGCCAGCACGTCGCCCAACGGCACCAGGTAGGCGCGGTCGGTGACGTTTTCCATGGCCAGGCGCAGGGTCAGTTGATCGGTGGCGCGGTAACTGCCGTAAAGGTCATAGACGGTGTAGGGCTTCCAGTCGGCGGGGTAGACGCCGGTTTGCGCGGTGGTCACCCCGGCGGCGCCTTTGACGTAGTAGCCCGCGCTGTAGCGAGCGCGCACGCCCACATCCAGCTTGCGTTCAAGGAACCGTGCGCCCAGGGTGGCCGTGCCACGGTCCATGGGCATGTGTTCGGAAGAGCCCAGGATCGCGCTGCAACCCACGCCGGCATTGGCCGCATCGTCCGGTACCATCGCATCCACCGGCGCCCGGTTGCCGGGCCGCTTCTGGGTTTTGGTCACGCCGCCGAGCCAGGCGGTTTTGCTGCAGAACTTGTTGCTGCCGAGCATCCGCGTGTAGTTGAACTGGCCGTAGGCAAAGCCGGCGTCGTAATCGAGCTGGTACTCAAGGCCACGAAAACGCGTGGTTTCCAGGTTGTTGACGTAGGCCGCACTGCCGATATTGACGTTGCCATAACCGGGTGGCTGCACGCCCAGGGCCATATAGGAAAAGTCATCGACCCGGGTGTTGAAGTACGACACTTTCATGCCCGCGCGATCATCGGCGAACAGCAGGTCTTGCTTGAGCACATTGAACCCGACTTCCCACGCAGTGGATCGCTCCGGCTTGAGGTAGGGGTTGGGGAGAATCGACTCCGAACCACCGCCATGGGGCCGACCGCTGACCAGGGCCTCGGTCACCGCCGGCGGACGCCAGCCCTTGCCGTAGGTGGCGAAGAGCTGCAGCCAATCGACGCCGGGCTTGATCGACAGCCCGAAGGTCGGGGAGAAGCGGCCCTCCTCGCGATCCACGTCGTAATTGACCGGCACCCCAATCTGGCGGGTGGTGCCGAGGATGAACGTGCGGGTGTTCAAGCCGGTTTCGCCGCGCAGCCGATAGCGGTCATAACGCAAGCCGGCGTTGAGGTTCAGCCAACCGTCGTAGTCCAGATCCAGGCGCCCGAACACGCTGCCCATCGCGCGGTCGCCTTTGGGCGTGATGCTTTCCGCCGCCGACGCCGTCAGCGCCGAGCCGGCTTCTACGGCCTGGTTGGAATCGGGCCGAACCTTATCGTAGAAAAACTCCAGCCCGTAGTTGGCCTTGAGTGCGGCCAGCTCGGTCAGGGCAAAGGTCGAGGTGTTCTGCGCCTGCACGCCATAGGTATTGGTTTGATAGGTAACGTCGTAACCCTTGCTGATCCCCCTGGCCAGCGTGGATTGGTCATTGCGGGTATCCACATGGTAAAGCTTGGCCTTGAAGTCGATCAGCGGGTTGTCGGGTGCATAGCTGTAATCCAGCGCGAAGTTCTGCGCCTTGACGTTGCTGCTGCCGAGCTTTTCCCACAACTGGGACTTTTCGGCGGTCATCATGTTGACGTCGTCGTAGTCGACCTCGGTGACCAGGTAGCTCAGTTGCAGACGCTGATCAACTGGCAGGTTGAGCCCCAGCTTGAGCAGGCGCGAGCGCATCACCGAGCCTGAATAGGCGACCGTGCTGTGCTTGATGCGCTCTTCACTGGCCGGCATGTACGCCGCACCGGTACGCAGCTCGCCGATGCTGCCCTTGGTGCCGGGGTTGTAATCGCCCAGGTGACGCTCACTGGCGGCCACCAACATGTCCCACACGTCGGTCCCCACGGCAAACGCCGAACTGCCGATAAAGTGCGTGCCGTTGCTGCGCCCGCCCAACCCGGTGGTGAGGCGAATGCGCCCGCCGATTTGCTTGCCGTCCTTGAGCAGGTCGGCGGCCTCCACGGTACGGAAATTGGCCACCCCGCCAATCACGCCCGCCCCGCCTTGGGTTGAGGTCGCGCCCTTTTCGATCACCACTTCGGACAACAACTCGGGGTCGACATACAGCGTGCCATTGCGTTGCTGGTGGCCGCTCTGCTGGTAATTCTGGCGCATGCCATCGACCGACATATTGACCCGGCCATAGTCCTGGATACCGCGGATATTCACGGACAGGCCAGGGTCTTGCTGGCTGACGGCGGAGTAGACGCCGGGCGCCTCTTCGAGCATCTCGGCAGCATGGCGTGGCGGGTTGCGGTCCAGTTGCTCGCGATCGACCACGCTGACCGAACGTGGTGTTGAATACACCCAGTCCTGCTTGTGCAGGCCGGTGATGGTGGTGGTCCCCAAGGCCAGCGCTCCGGCCTGTTGCTCGACGCGGGTCAAGGTGACCTGGCGCTCGCCGGTGAAACGATATTCAACCGGTGCGGCACCCAGCAGGCGGCCAAGACCTTCCTGCACGTCGAAGCTGCCCTTGAGCGCGGAGCTGCTCAACCCTTGCAGGCGCTGGCTGTCGAACAACACTTGCAGGCCCGCCTGATCGGCGAACGCCAGTACTGCACTGCCCAGGGATTGCGCAGGAATGTCGAACCTCAACACAGCAGATTGGGCTGCGCCAGCCGCAGGCTGCACGGCATGCACCGGCGCGGCGACGGCAAACAATCCCAAGTGAATGGCCAGGGCCAACCGGCTGCCGGTGATACGCCCCTTGGTGAGTGCTGACATGTATGGTTATCCCTGCGCTAAGCGTTTTTTGTTTATGCGAATGCTTCTCACCTAGCAAGACGCGCGAGACGCGAGAAGTCAGTAAGGCTTTTTAGAAATTTTTAATGAGGGTTTGAAAACCAGCCCGCGTGTGGCGGGGGAGCTTGCTCCCGTTCGACTGCGCAGCAGTCGCAAGCAAGCTTGCTCGCCACAGGACAGAGCTGCTGCCGATAACGCGAAAGGTCAATAGATCAGGCTGAGGCCGGCCAGGTCCAAGCGTTGCACTTGAAGTTCCTGGGTCAGGGTGGCGAGTGCGCTGTCGAGCATGTCCAGGCGGAAGACACCGCTGACTTCGCGTTCACCCAAGGCCGCGTCGGTCAACACTACCCGCCCGGGGCGGTAACGGTTGAGTTGCTCGATAACCTTGGCCAACGGCTGGCGGTCGAAGATCAACACACCGCGCCGCCAACTGGTGGCGCGATCCACATCAAACTGATCAAGGCTGACCACACCTTCAACGGGGCTGTAACGCGCAGCCTGGCCTTGCTGCACAACGCGCTCGACCGGGCCTGTGGTCGGTGAGGCCTGCATAGACACCTCGACGCTGTGCTGCAGCACACCGACCCAGGCCTGGCTCTGGCCCTCACGCTCGACCACAAACCGCGTGCCCAGCGCCCGGGTCTGGCCCCCGGCGCTGTGCACCACGAACGGCCGGGTTTCTTCGCCTTTCATCGGCGCCACATCAAAAACCGCCGAGCCCTGGAGCAGGCTGATACCCCGCTGCACGCCATCGTAATCCAGGCGAATGGCGCTGGCGGAATCCAGTTCCACCCTACTGCCGTCCGCCAGGTGCACCGTGCGCACCTCTCCCTTTTGCGTGACGTAGTCGGCCTGCATGTGCAGCAACACGTCGGGCCCGCGTAGCCAGCCGACGCCGGCCACCACCACGACCAGCGCCACAGCGGCTGCACGTTGCCACGGCCTTCTGCGTTTGGTGCGGCGCACGGGCGGGGTCGGCGCGGCTGGCCGTTGTCGGTGTACGGGCTCGTCCTTATGTACTTCACCCAATGCCGCCCAGGTCTGCTCGGCAAACCGCAGCGCCCCTTCGTGACGGCTGTCGCGGGCGATCCACTGGCGCAACTCGGCCTGCTCCTGTTCGCTCAGGGCACCGGCGTGCAGGCGCACCGCCCATTCGGCAGCCGCCTCGATAATGCTGTGCTGTTGCGGACCCTGGCTATTCACGTGTGAATCTCGAATTTTCGTTATGTAGACGCTCTGACGTCTGGCCTGGCATTTTTCGGTAATTCATTCGTCGGATGGCGCCACCTCGCCTTCCTGCAAGCGCTGCATCACATAGGCCAACGCCTTGGCCAGATGCTTTTGCACTGAGCTGTCGGAGATAGCCAGGTGCCGGGCGACCTGGGCGTGGGTCATGCCTTCGATACGGTTCAAGCGGAAAATCTGCTGGGTGCGCTCCGGCAGTTCCGCTAGTGCCTGCTTCAATGCCTGTCGCTGTTGCTGCGCCATTGCCTGAGCCTCCAACCCGGCCACGTCATCTTCGATCTCGGCCAGCGCCTCATGGGGCACGGTGTCGGTCTTGCGCCGCGCTTCCTGACGAATATGGTCGATCAGCAGATTGCTTGCCGTTCGATAGAGATAGCCCTGGGAGTTGTCGATGCGCTCACCGGCCGGTTTTTCCGCCAGCCGCAGGAAGCTCTCCTGCACCAGGTCTGCGGCCAATTGCGGGTCCCGTACCTTGCGCGCCAGATACCCGCGCAGGGTATCGGCGTGCTTGAGAAACAGGCCCTTGAGATCCACGTCCGACAAACCGGCTCCCTGGAATGTATAGGAAACAGGCGGGCATCTTAAGCGTTGTCGAGAATGATTTTCAATTGATATCTAATCTGATCGGGCCGTAAGAGGTTGTTGATAACAGTTCGATAACCGCACAGATCCGCTGCGATCAATTGACCAAACTAACCAACCAGTACATTTTACCCACATAACCAATAAGAACTGTGGAGATCCCGCTATGCCGCCCATCGTGCTGGTGCTCAACGGCCCCAACCTCAACCTGCTCGGCACCCGCGAGCCGGCCACTTATGGCCATGAAACCCTGGCTGACATCGCCGCCCTGTGTGGTCGCAGCGCTACTGAACTCGGGCTGAAAATCGAGTTTCGCCAGACCAACCACGAAGGCGAACTGCTCGACTGGATCCACGGCGCCCGTAACCGTTGTGCGGGTATCGTGATCAACCCGGCAGCCTGGACCCACACCTCGGTCGCGATCCGCGATGCGCTGGTGGCCAGTGAAGTGCCGGTGATCGAAGTGCATTTATCCAACGTGCACGCGCGCGAAGCGTTTCGTCAGCATTCATTTGTATCGCCCATCGCCAAGGCCGTGCTGGCCGGGTTTGGCAGCCACGGCTACCACCTGGCGCTTGAGCACTTCAGCCAGACACTCAAGGGACGCGCCTGATGAAACCGCGCATTCTCGCCGGCCTGATCGGCGCCGGTATCCAGGCTTCCCGCACCCCTGCCCTGCATGAACTCGAGGGTGACGCCCAGGGCCTGCGCTACCTGTATCGCCTGATCGACCTTGAGCCGCTGCACCTGGACCTCGACGCCCTGCCGGAATTACTGCGGGCCGCCGAGCTGATGCACTTCAACGGGTTGAACATTACCTACCCGTGCAAGCAGGCGATCCTGCCCCTGCTTGATGACTTGTCCGACGAGGCCCGGGGCATTGGTGCAGTCAACACCGTGGTGTTCAAGGACGGTAAACGCATCGGCCACAACACCGATTGCCTGGGCTTCGCCGAAGGGTTTCGCCGCAACTTGCATGACGTTGCCCGCCGACACGTGGTGCAGATGGGCGCCGGTGGCGCGGGCGCAGCGGTGGCCCATGCGCTGCTGGCAGAGGGGGTCGAGCACTTGAGCATTTTCGACGTGGACGCCTCCCGCGCCCGCGACCTTGTGGATAACCTCGCGCAGCGCTTCGGCCCTGGTCGTGCCCAGGTCGGCACTGATCTGAAAAATGCGATGGCCGAGGCCGATGGTTTAGTCAATACCACGCCGATGGGCATGACCAAGCTGCCCGGCACACCGGTCCCCGCTGCGTTGTTGCGGGCAGGGTTGTGGGTTGCGGAAATCGTGTATTTCCCGCTGGAAACCGAACTGCTGCGCGACGCCCGCGCATTGGGTTGCCGCACCCTGGATGGCGGCAACATGGCGGTGTTTCAGGCGGTGAAGGCGTTTGAGTTGTTCAGCGGTGAAGTGGCGTATGCAGACAGGATGCTGGCGCACTTCCAGAGCATGAATGGCTGACTGCCGAAACAGAGTTCAAATGTGGGAGGGGCGGTGCGACGATTCGACTTGCCCCCTCCCACATTGGCCCAGCGCTGAACTCAGGCTTGCAGGTAGCGCAACACCGACTCGCAGATCATCTCCCGGTGCCGGTGCTTGATCGCCTCATCCGACAGTTCGATCTGGAATATCTCGCTGAAGGTATGCCGGTTGGAGACCCGGTAAAAGCTGAACGAATTGATCAACAGGTGCACGTCCAACGGCTCCAGCCCTTCGCGAAACAACCCCAGTTCGGCGCCACGGCGCAAGGTCTCGCCCAGCCCTTCGAGGATCTTGCTGTTCATCGCCTTGATGGTCTCGGTGCGTTTGACGTACTCGGCGTTGTGGATATTTTCGATGCTGACGATGCGCACGAAATCCACGTTCTGGTCATGGTGATCGAAGGTGAATTCCACCAGCCGGCGAATCGCCTCACGCGGCTCCAGGGCCGTGAGGTTCATGCGGGTTTCAGTGTTGCGGATATCGCCGTAGAGCTTCTCCAATACCTCGACGTATAACTGCTCTTTACTGCCGAAGTAGTAATAGATCATGCGCTTGGAGGTGTGGATGCGCTCGGCGATGGCGTCCACGCGAGCGCCGGCCAGGCCCTGTTGAACAAACTCGACAATGGCTTCCTGGAGAATATTCTCGCGGGTCTTTTCCGGATTGTTCTTGCGACTCTTGCGCGGTGCGTCAGCTACCGCGGGGAGATCGGGACTCGGGGTCATGGTGCGCTCACGGCCATTGTTTGCAAGCGCTGATTATGGGCCGCGGCGCTTCCCGAAGGAAGCACCTGCCTGCGGTTATAGCCGGGCCTGGCGTACCGCCCCACTGCGCGACTTGGCCATCGCCGCCAGACGCACCGCTACGTTGGCCGCGCCGTAGCCGGCATAGCCGTTCTTGCGCTGGATGATCTCGAAGAAAAACCGCCCTTCGAACGCCTCGGTGTACACATGAAACAACTCACCGCCCTGGGCGTCGCGGTCGTACAGCACGTTGTAATACGCCAGCTCACTGAGGAACTCATCGTCGAAATCGAAGCGCGCCGCCAGGTCGTCGTAATAGTTGAGTGGAATATCCAACAACGGCACGCCGGCCTCTTTGGCCCGGCGCACCTCGGCGAAAATATCCGCACAATCGAAGGCAATATGGTGCACGCCCGAACCGCGATAGCTGGAAAGCGCGTGGGAAATCGCCGTATTGCGGTTTTCGGAGATGTTCAGCGGCAGGCGAATCGAACTGCAACGGCTGCGCAACGCACGGCTCTTCACCAAGCCGTAGGGGTCGGGCAGCACCACTTCGTCATCGGCTTCGAAATCCAGCAGGCTTTTGTAGAACAGCACCCAACTGTCGAGGCTGTCCGCCGGCAGCGCCATGGCCATATGATCGATGCGCAACAAGCCACCGCTGGCAGGTGTGGCCACTTGCAGGTTGAAATCGGTGTCGTACAGCCCGCCTTCGCTGGGGTCCACCAGGTAGATCAAGCTGCCATCTGGCGCACGCACCGCCGCCAACTCAAGCTCGTTGGGGCCCACCAGCCCGCGATACGGCTGGCCCTTGTAGGCCACCGCCCGCTCCAGGGCCTTGGCGCTGTCCTTGACCCGAATCGCGGTGGCGCACAGCGATGGGCCATGGGCCTCGAAAAAGTTGTGGGCGAAAGAATAGGGTTCGCAGTTGAGGATCAGGTTGATGTCACCCTGGCGCAACAGGCTCACATTCTTCGAGCGATGCTGACCGGCCTTGGCGAAACCCAGGCGCTCCAGCCAGTGGGTCAGTTTGGCGCCGAGGCTTTCATCCACGGCAAATTCAAGAAACTCGATACCGTCATATTCGCTGGCCGCCGGGGTTTCAAACAGGATGTCCACGGGCGCAGCGGGGGCTTGTTCAGCCAGGCGTTGGCGGGTTTTTTCTTCCAGGTATAACAGTGACCGCAAGCCATCCGCCGCATTCGCCCGAGTCGGCGCGGCGCGGAAACCGTCGTTGAAAATTTCCAGGGACAACGGCCCGGTGTAGCCACTCTGGATGATTGGAGCAAGAAAGCCCGCCAGGTCGAACTCGCCCTGCCCCGGGAAGCAGCGGAAATGCCGGCTCCACTCCAGCACATCCATGGCCAGGATCGGCGCGTCGGCCATTTGCACAAAGAAAATCTTGTCGCCGGGGATCTGCGCAATGGCGCTGGGGTCGCCCTTGAGCGACAAGGTGTGGAAGCTGTCGAGCAACACGCCCAGGCTTGGGTGATCGACCTGGCGCACCAGGTTCCACACCTGCTGCCAGGTGTTCACATGCTTGCCCCAGGCCAATGCTTCATAGCCGATGCGCAGGCCGCGCTTGCCCGCGTGTTCGGCCAGCAGGCTCAAGTCATCGAGCAGAATACGTTCGTCGCCCACGCTGTCGGCCGAGGCATTACTGCACACCAATACCAGGTCGGTTCCCAGCTCTTGCATCAAGTCAAACTTGCGCTCGGCGCGCTCCAGGTTGCGCGCCAGGCGGTCGCGGCGGCATCCTTCGAAGTCGCGAAACGGTTGGAACAAGGTGATGGCAATGCCCAGGTCGGCGCACATCTGCCTGACTTCCCGGGGGCTGCCGTCGTAATACAACAAATCGTTCTCGAAGATTTCCACCCCATCAAACCCGGCGGCGGCAATAGCCTCAAGCTTTTCCGGCAGGGTGCCGCTCAAGGACACAGTGGCAATAGAACGTTGCATGGAAGACTCCCGGCAATTGTTGTTTGTGGCAAATTATTCGCTCCCAGCCTACAGGCAGCAATTAAAATGTACGAACCGGTTAGTTTTTGGTGCGATTATCGAACACTATGCCCGTTTGGCGAATTGACGACTTTTTAACCACTGCGCACCATCGACCGGGCAATTCGTTCACGTAACAAAGACCCAGAACACACCATAAGAATTTCAAAAAAACGGGTACGACCTCATGCCTCTGCAAAATCCAGCCCTGGCCACGCGCCCGGGCAACCCGCACGCCGGCATCGGCGACAAGATCCGCGGTGCCCTGGCCGTGGGTAAAACGCGCTGGGGCATGCTGGCCCTGGTGTTTTTTGCCACCACCCTGAATTACATCGACCGCGCCGCCCTGGGCGTGATGCAACCGATCCTGGCCAAAGAAATGAGCTGGACGGCGATGGACTACGCCAACATCAACTTCTGGTTCCAGGTCGGCTACGCCATCGGCTTTGTGCTGCAAGGTCGCCTGATCGACCGCGTAGGCGTCAAGCGCGTGTTCTTTTGCGCCGTGCTGCTGTGGAGCCTGGCCACCGGCGCCCACGGTCTGGCCACTTCGGCGGTGGGCTTTATGGTCTGCCGGTTTATCCTCGGCCTGACCGAAGCCGCCAACTACCCCGCCTGCGTCAAGACCACACGTTTGTGGTTCCCGGCGGGTGAACGTGCGGTGGCCACCGGCATCTTCAACGCCGGCACCAACGTCGGCGCGATGATGACGCCGATGCTGCTGCCGTTGATCCTGCACGTGTGGGGCTGGCAGGCGGCGTTCCTGTGCATGTCGGCACTCGGTGCGATCTGGCTGGTGTTCTGGGGGTTGAAGTACTACAACCCGGAAGACCACCCAAGCGTTAAACAATCGGAACTGGACTACGTGCAACAGGAAGTCGAGCCCGAACAGCCCCGCGTGCCGTTCAGCCGCATCCTGCGTATGCGTGGCACCTGGGCCTTCGCCATCGCCTACGCGCTGACTGCGCCGGTGTTCTGGTTCTACCTGTACTGGCTGCCGCCGTTTTTGAACCAGCAATACAACCTGGGCATCAACGTGACGCAGATGGGCATTCCGCTGATCATCATTTACCTGACCGCCGACTTCGGCAGCGTGGGAGGCGGGATTCTGTCGTCATTCCTGATCGGCCGCGGGATGAACTCGATCAAGGCGCGGCTCTTGTCGATGCTGCTGTTCGCCTGCTGCATCGTCGGTGTGATCATGGCGGCCGGCTCCAGCCAGCTGTGGGTCGCGGTGTTCGCCATCTCCCTGGCCATCGGCGCCCACCAGGCCTGGACCGCCAACATCTGGAGCCTGGTGATGGACTACACGCCCAAGCACATGATGAGCACGGTGTTCGGCTTCGGCGGCATGTGCGCGGCCATCGGCGGCATGTTCATGACCCAGATCGTCGGCCATATCCTCACGGTGACCAACAACAACTACACAGTGTTATTCACCCTGATCCCGGCGATGTACTTCATTGCGCTGACCTGGATGTACTTCATGGCACCGCGCAAGATTCCTACCGTCGACCTTTGACCTACCTGCGCCGCTGCTGCCAGGCAGCGGCCAACCCGCTCATGCAGATCACCCCGATACCGACCACCGTGGTTGTATCGGGGGTATGGCTGAACACCAGCCAGCCCAACAACCCCGCAAACACAATCTGGCAATAGCCAAACGGCGCCAGCAAGGCCGGCGCCGCAAAGCGGAACGCCTGGGTGAGCATCAGGTGTGCCGTCATCCCGCAGGTCCCCAGTGCCAGCATCAGCACGCCATGCCACAGGCTCGGCACCTGCCAGAAGAACGGCACCATGGCGCTCATGACCAGGGTATTGCACAGCCCGGCGAAGAAGTTGCTGGTGGTCGGCGTATCGAACTTACTGAGGATGCGCGTCAACAGTTGGTAAAAACAGAAGAACGTCGCCGAACACAACGGCAACAGCACCGCCGGCGTGAACAGTTCGCCGCCGGGATGGATGATGACCAGCACCCCGATAAAGCCGCAGATCACCGCCAGCCACTGGCCGCGTGTCACATGTTCGCCCAACAGCGGCACCGACAGCGCTGTCACCAGGATCGGCGCGAGGAAGTTCACCGCCGTGGCTTCGGCCAATGGGATGTAGTGCAATGCGGCGGTGAAAAACAGGCTGGTGCCCAACAGGCACAAGGCACGTACCACCTGCATACCCGGACGCTTGCTGCGCAGCACGCGCAAGCCTGATTGCGGCAGGAAGATCCCGGCCATCAGCAGGGTGTGCACCAGGTAGCGCGCCCACACCACCATCACAATGGGGTAGAACCCGGCCAGGTATTTGGACAAGGCGTCGTGGCTGGAGAACAGGAACGTCGCCACCACAATCAGCAGGATGCCTTTGAAGGGATGGTTGACGCCTGAGAGGGGGGTACTGACAGTCATGGAATTCTCTTGCTGGCGGGCTGAACGCGATGGTACTCAACCCGGTAATCTAGCAGCCGGGCCAGCGCCTGCTCCAAGAGCATAACCAAACAGCGGGCGAACAGCGCACTAAATCACTGGAATCGAGTCCAACCCTGCACGCTCGCCCAGGCGTTGCACACTTTTTAATCAAGGCCTTGCCGCTATGAAAAAAATCCTGTTTGTTCTGTCTGCCCTCGCCCTGCTTACCGCCTGCGATAAAGCCAAGGAAGCCCCCAAGCCCGCGCCGCCGTCTGTACAGGCGACCCTGGTGCCGCAAACGCCGCCCACCGATCAATGGGTCGGCAAATGGATCGGCGTCGAAGGCTTGCACCTGACCATCGCCAAGGACGACAGCATCGGCCGCGGCCACTACCTTCTGACCATGCAATACGGCCTCGACGCCGACGATGCCGGCACCTTCAAAGGTGAAGCGAACGAAGATGGCATCGCCTTCACCCGCCCCGACGGCCCGCAGCTGTTGCGCGCCGGAGACGGCGCCGCCACCGGCCTGAAATGGCTGGCGGATAAAAAAGACTGCCTGATCGTGACCACCGGCGAAGGCTATTGCCGTTAATACCGACCATAATCAATCACGGTTAGCACACAGAGGAATGCTCCCATGCTATGGAAAAAAGGCCGACGCAGCGACAACGTGGTGGATGCCCGCGATGACAGTGGCGGCGGCGGTGGCGGTATGCGCTTTGGCGGCGGCAAGGGCCTGAGCCTGACGGCCATTGTGCTGATCGTCGGCATTGGTTGGCTGACCGGCCAGGACCCGATGCAGATCCTTGGCCAGTTGACCGGCCAGATGGAACAGGCGCCGTCGGTGAGTTCGCAATCGCGCCAGGCGCCACCGGCCAATGATGAGCACGCCGATTTTGTGCGCGCGGTGTTGGGTGATACCGAAGACACCTGGGGCCAGGTGTTCCAGGAAAACGGCCTGGCCTACAAGAACCCCAAGCTGGTGCTGTTCCGTGGCCGGGTGAACTCCGCCTGCGGTGGCGCCACCTCGGCCAGCGGCCCGTTCTATTGCCCGGCTGACCAGCAGGTCTACCTGGACCTGGATTTCTTCCGCGAAATGTCGCAACGCTTCCAGGCCGCCGGCGATTTCGCCCAGGCCTACGTGATCGCCCACGAAGTCGGGCATCACGTGCAAACCCTGCTCGGCATCTCGTCCAAGATCCAGGCGGCGCGCCAACAGGGTCGGCAGATGGAAGGCGATGGCGGCCTGCTGGTACGCCAGGAGCTGCAAGCCGACTGCTTTGCCGGGGTGTGGGCCAATCGGGCGCAAAAACGCCTGAACTGGCTGGAGCCCGGCGATATCGAAGAAGCCCTGAATGCAGCCAACGCCATTGGCGATGACCGCTTGCAGCAACAGGGGCAAGGGCGCGTGGTGCCGGACTCGTTTACCCACGGCACCTCGGCGCAACGGGTACGCTGGTTCAAGACTGGCTTCGCACAGGGCCAGATCACTCAATGCGATACCTTCGCGGCCAAGAGTCTCTAAATGATCAAACGATTGGGGTTGCTGCTGGGTTTGTTCGTGTCCTGCTGCACCCTGGCGGCTGAACACGGCGTCAAGGTGGTCAGCCCCGATCGCTTTCATCTGGAGGCCGGCGACCTCAGCCTCGGCGTAAGCCAGGACTGGCGCCAGCCGCTGCCCAAGGTCACACGTGCGCTGATCATCGTGCACGGCCGCCTGCGCAATGCGCAGACCTATCTGCAAAGCGGTATAGACGCCGCCACCCATGCCGGGGTTGGCGGCACTACGCTGGTGATCGCGCCGCAGTTTCTGAATCAATCGGACGTGAAGCGTAACCATCTGGGCAATCAGGTATTGCGTTGGAAGGGCAACGACTGGATGGCTGGCGAAGCTTCCACCGCGCCTGGGCAGGTCAGTTCTTATGGCGCTCTGGACCAGATCATCAAGCACCTGGGCAACCGCAAGCTGTTCCCGGCGCTGAAGGAAATCGTGATCGCCGGGCATTCCGGTGGCGGCCAGGTCGTCCAACGCTTCGCCCTCACCGGCCATGACCACCCATTGCTGCAGAGTGAAGGCATCAGCCTGCGGTACGTGGTGGCCAACCCATCGTCCTACGCCTACTTCAGCCCGCAGCGGCCGGTGCCGTTCGATACGGCCAGTTGCCCAAGCTTCAACGACTGGAAATACGGCATGCAAAAGCTGCCCGATTACGTGGGTGGCCGAGGCGCCCAGCAACTGGAAAAAGCCTACGTCTCACGCGACATCACTTACCTGTTGGGCCAGCAGGACACCGACCCCAACCACCCGGCACTGGATAAAAGCTGCGAGGCCGAAACCCAGGGTGCGTATCGGCTGATTCGTGGGCACAACTACTTTGGCTACCTCAAACTGCGCCATCCGCAGTTGAGTCACAAGCTGGTGGAAGTGCCAGGGGTGGGGCATGACGGGGATAAGATGTTTACCTCGCCAGAGGGAGAAAAGGTGCTGTTTGCCCAGTAGCACCTGAAGGAACCCAATCAAAATGTGGGAGGGGGCTTGCTCCCGATAGCGGTGTGCCAGCTAAACATAGGCTGGCTGACACACTGCAATCGGGAGCAAGCCCCCTCCCACATTTGATCTCCGTCGCCTGGGTTAGATCATTCGGCGCAGCGCCGCACAATCCTCGGCATGCCAATCCGCCAACTCCGGCCACGGGTTATCCGGCAAGTTCACCAACACCGTCCTGGCCCCCGCCGCCCGGCCACAATCCAGGTCAAAGCGATAATCCCCGACCATCACCATCTCGCTCGGCGCTACCCCCCAGGCCGCAGCCAGTTTCAACAGGCCACCCGGATCAGGCTTGTGCGGCGCGTCATCCCGCCCCAGCACATCCTCAATGGCAAAGCAGTCCGCCAAGCCAATCGCTTGCAGAGTGATATGGGCCAATTCCCGCGCATTACGCGTCAGGATGCCCAGGCGATAACCACGCCCGGCCAATTCCCTTACCAACTCAACGGCACCTTCGGCCGCGACCGACCCCAGCGCCAACTCGCGCTCATGCTCCAGCAGCCAGGCATGTTTGGCTGCCGCGACATCCGCCGGCAATGCAGCCAGGTGCGTGAGGATGTCGTCCTCAGGCGCAATCTCCAACGCCACGCGAATGGCGGCAAAGTCATGCACTGCCACCGTCAGCGTGCCGTCCATGTCGAACACCCAATGTTTAACGTCTGACAGGCTCATGCCCAGTCCTTGCGATGGCGGATCAAGCCTTCCTGGGTCACCGATGCCACCAGTTGCCCGGCGCGGTTGTACACGCTGCCGCGGGAGAAACCCCGGGAATTGCCGGCCCATGGGCTATCCATGGCGTACAGCAACCAGTCATCGGCACGCAGGTCGGCGTGGAACCACAGCGCGTGGTCGAGGCTGGCCACCTGCATGTCTTTTTGCCACACGGTCTTGCCGTGGGGCAGCAACGAGGTGGTCAACAGGCCGAAGTCCGAGGCGTAGGCCAGCAGGTACTTATGCAGCGCCGGCGAATCCGCCAGGGCGCCGTCGGCACGAAACCACACGTACTTGACCGGGTCGGACGGCTGCGGGTTGAACGGGTCTTTTTCGGTGACCGGGCGCACTTCGATGGGCTTGGGGCACAGCAGCTTGTCGCGCATGTGCTCGGGGATCAGGTGCGCACGCTGTTGGGTCAGCTCCAGCTCCGACGGCAGATTCTCCGGGCCCACCACCACCGGCATGGTGGTCTGGTGCTCGAAGCCAGCTTCGTCGTACTGGAACGAGGTGGTACAGGTAAAGATCGGATGGCCCTTTTGAATCGCGGTGACACGGCGCGTGCTGAAGCTGCCGCCATCGCGCACGCGGTCCACCGAATACACCACCGGCAACGCGGCATCGCCAGGGCGCAAGAAATAACCGTGCAGGGAATGCACATGCCGCGCTTCTTCTACGGTCTGGCTGGCCGCCGACAACGACTGGCCGAGCACCTGGCCGCCGAACAACTGGCGAAAGCCCAGGTCCTGGCTGCGGCCGCGAAAGAGGTTCTCCTCGATCGGCTCCAGGGTCAGCAAGTCCACCAGATCTTCCAATACTTGGCTCATAGAGCAACTCCTACAATCAATAGGGCATTCCGGGCTGCTTATCCGTGCAGCGTGTCCAACCATTGGGCGCGGGTGATGCGGTACAAAACATGCGGGCGCAGCGGGTCACCGGCTGCGACTTTGGGGTGTTCGAAATCTGCCTGCGGATCGTAATGCATACCGATGGCCTGCATGACTTTTTGTGACGGCAGATTGGCCTCGGTGGTAAAGGCGACGACTTCGTCCAACTGCAAGCGATCAAAGCCGCAGCGCAGTGCGGTCCAGGCCGCCTCACTGGCATAGCCCAGGCCCCAATGCTCACGGGCCAGGCGCCAACCAATCTCCACCGCCGGGGTGAAACCCGCTTCGAAGCTGACATTCGCAAGGCCCGTCACGCCGATAAATTCACCGGTGTCTTTGCGCTGCAACGCCCAGAAACCAAAGCCATATTCAGCGAAATGCCCGCGAATCCGGCCGATCAGCGCGGCGCTTTCCAAGTGGCTCAATTTAGCCGGAAAGTAGCGCATCACCTGCGAGTCAGCGCACATGCGCGCAAATTCCGGCAGGTCGCTGTCGCGCCATTGACGCAGCACCAGCCGTGCACTTTCCAATTCCAGTATCGGCTCCATGGGTCCCCCTGCCTTGCCATGTGCGTGAGTGTACAGCGCTGTTAAGATCCTTCGCAGGTTCCCGTCAGAAAATCCCATGCCCTTGCCATTGATCTACCACGAAGACTACAGCCCTGAGTTCCCGGCGGACCACCGCTTCCCCATGGACAAGTTTCGCCTGTTGCGTGACCACCTGGTGGACAGTGGCCTGACCCAGGACAGCCAATTGCTGCGCCCGCAGCTGTGCCCGGCAGACATCCTGGCCCTGGCCCATGAACCTGGGTATATCGAACGCTACATGGGCGGCGAACTGTCTCGCGAAGACCAGCGCCGCCTCGGCCTGCCCTGGAGCGAAGCCCTGGCGAGGCGCACCGTGCGTGCGGTGGGTGGCTCGATACTGGCGGCTGAACAGGCCCTCGAACATGGCCTGGCCTGCCATTTGGCCGGTGGTACCCACCATGCCCATTACGATTATCCGGCGGGATTCTGCATTTTCAACGACCTGGCAGTGATCAGCCGCTATCTGCTGGCCAGCGGCCGGGTCAATCGCGTGCTGATCTTCGATTGCGACGTGCACCAGGGCGATGGCACTGCACGCATCCTCCACGACACACCGGAGGCCATCACCGTGTCGCTGCACTGCGAAAAGAACTTCCCGGCACGCAAGGCCCAAAGCGACTGGGACATCCCGCTGCCCATGGGCATGGGCGATGCCGACTACCTCAAGGTAGTGGATGACGCGCTCAACTATTTGCTGCCGCTCTACCAGCCCGACCTGGTGCTGTACGACGCTGGCGTGGATGTACACAAGGACGACGCCCTCGGTTACCTCAAGCTGACAGACGCAGGCGTCGCCGCCCGCGATGAGAGCGTGATGCGCCACTGCCTGGGCCGCGACATACCGGTGATGGGCGTGATCGGCGGCGGTTACAGCAAAGACCGCCCCGCCCTCGCCCGTCGTCACGGCATCCTGCATCACAGCGCGCAACGGGTGTGGACGTCATCAGGCTGTCATTGAACTATGGGCGTTACCCACAATGCCTGTGGAACGGCCTGTGGATAACTTGAGCGTAAGCGGCTGCACGCGAGTGGCCGCATGGCCTGTAGGAAAGTGTACGTTTTTTGATCAGGCAGCGGCGTCGTGGTCGGGTAGAATGCTCGGCCTATTCACATCACCGTAGCCCTGCCCATGCCTCAGACTTCTGCCCACCACGTCTCCATTATCGGCGGTGGCCCTGCCGGGCTGATGGCTGCCGAAGTCTTGAGCCAAGCGGGCGTGCGGGTCGACCTGTACGACGGCATGCCTTCGGTGGGGCGCAAGTTCCTGCTGGCCGGTGTCGGCGGCATGAACATCACCCACTCCGAAGCCTACCCCGCGTTCCTGTCGCGCTATGCCGAACGCGCCCCGCACATGGCGCCGCTGTTGCGCAGCTTTGGCGCCGAGGCGTTGTGCGAATGGATCCATGGCCTGGGTATCCAGACCTTTGTCGGCACCTCCGGCCGCGTATTTCCTACCGATATGAAAGCCGCACCGCTGTTGCGCGCCTGGCTCAAGCGCCTGCGGGATCAAGGTGTGGTTATCCACACCCGGCATCGTTGGACCGGTTGGAATGCCGAAGGCGATTTACTTATCCACAGCCCGGACGGCGACAAAGTTGTCCACAGCGACGCGGTGTTGCTTGCCTTGGGCGGCGGCAGTTGGTCACGCCTGGGCTCTGACGGTGCCTGGCTTAACCTGTTTGAAGGCAAAGGCCTGCCCTATGTGCGCCTGCAACCGAGCAACTGCGGGTTCGAAGTGTCGGCGTGGAGCGAGTTGATGGTCAGCAAATTCGCTGGCGCACCGTTGAAAAACGTCGCCATTGGCTTGGGGGATGACAAGCCTCGGCTGGGTGAATGCGTGATAACCGCCACCGGTATTGAAGGCAGTTTGATTTACGCCTTGTCGGCGCCAATTCGCGAAACGATCAACCGCAGCGGTGCAGCCACGGTGCATATCGATTTGCTGCCGAGCAAGCCGCTGGACAAGGTGCAGGCCGCATTGGCCAAGCCCCGGGGTTCGCGGTCGATGAGCAAGCACTTGCACAGTCAGTTGGGGTTGGATGGTGTGAAAGCAGCCCTGCTGCGCGAGCTGACGCCCGCTGAACACTTCACCGATCCGGCGCAGTTGGCAGTGGATATCAAGGCGTTGCCGCTGACATTGGTGAGGACGCGGCCGATGGATGAGGCGATCAGCACAGCGGGGGGTGTGCCGTTTGAAGCGCTGGATGAGCGGTTGATGCTCAAACCATTGCCTGGGGTGTTTTGTGCGGGGGAAATGCTGGACTGGGAGGCGCCCACTGGTGGGTATTTGCTGACGGGGTGTTTTGCCAGTGGCAGAGCGGCTGGGCTGGGGATGTTGGAGTGGCTTAATCGCTGAGATCTGGGGTGGGTTCAAAGCCGCCATCGCAGGCAAGCCAGCTCCCACCTTTGACTGTATTCACAATTTAAAGGTGGGAGCTGGCTTGCCTGCGATGAGGCCATCAGCCACAGCGCAAAATCACTTCTTCTTACGCGGCCCAGTATTAAACACCGGCACCTTGCGCACTGGCTTAATCGACGGCTCAGCCGGCGCCACTTCGCCACTGTCCACCCACTTGCCCAGGTTGCGCTTACCGCCACCACCGGACGCTTTGGGTTTCTTCGGTTTTTTCGGCTTCTTCACCACCTGCCCGCTGGCATCGGTATCCGGTACACGATGCTCCGGCTCGAAATCCGCTTCCATTTTGCGGGTAAGGGTCTGGCGGGTCAGCATCTCGATCGCCGAGAGCATGTTCACCTCATCAGCGCACACCAGGGAAATCGCCTCCCCAGTGTTGCCCGCGCGCCCGGTACGGCCAATACGGTGGATGTAGTCCTCGGCCACGATCGGCAGGTCAAAGTTGACCACCAGCGGCAGGTCTTCGATATCCAGGCCACGGGCCGCCACATCAGTGGCCACCAGGATTTGCACCTCGCTGGTCTTGAAGCGGTCCAGTGCGCGTTGGCGGGTAGCTTGGGGCTTGTCGCCATGGATGCCGTCGGCGTTGATGCCCAGGCCCTGCAACTTGTCCACCAGGGCGTCCACGCCGTTGCGGGTCTTGGCGAAAACCAATACCTGCTTCCAACGGCCCTTGCGCATCAGGTGCACAAACAGTTCAGGCTTGCGCTTCTTGTCCACCGGCACCACCCACTGCTTGACGGTGTTGGCAGCGACGTTGCGCGGGCTGACTTCGATGCTCAGCGGGTCGTTGAGCATCTGCCCAGCCAACAGGCGGATGTCATCGGAGAAGGTCGCAGAGAACAACAGGGTCTGGCGCTTTTTCGGCAACATGCGATAAATGTTGGCAAGCTCTTCGGAGAAGCCCAGGTCGAGCATACGGTCGGCTTCATCCAGCACCAGGGTTTGCAGCTGGTTGAGCTTCAGCGCGTTCTGGCGGAACAGGTCGATCAGGCGGCCAGGGGTGGCGACCAGAATGTCGACGCCTTTGCGCAGCTTCATCATCTGCGGGTTGATGCTTACCCCGCCGTATACCGCGTAGGTGGTCAGCGGCAGGTGCTGGGCATATTCAGCGACGCTGGCGTGAACCTGCTCGGCCAGTTCGCGAGTCGGGCACAGGATCAGCGCACGCGCCGAGTTGGCGGCGACTTTCGGCCCTTCCATGGTCAGCAGTTGCAGCAGCGGCAAGGCGAAACCTGCGGTCTTGCCGGTGCCGGTCTGGGCTGCGGCCATCAGGTCGCGACCGGCCAGCACCGCCGGAATGGCTTGCGCCTGCACCGGCGTCGGGGTCTGGTAGCCAAGCGTCTCAAGGGCGCGCAGCAAGGGTTCGATCAGGCCAAGGGTGGCGAAAGTCATGTAGTTACCGTAGGAAAAATTCAGCGCAAGGGCGTAATGCGCGGCAGTTTACCTTATTTCCGGCTTGGGCTTGCGCCACTGGGGCAGGCTGATCAGCAACACGGCGCTGATGATCACCAGCATCGCCAAGGCTTCTTCCAGGCCGATGGTCTCACCGACGAATACAATCCCCAGCAACACCGCCACAGCCGGGTTCACGTAGGCATAGCTGGTCGCCGCTGCCGGACGCACATGCTTGAGCAGATACATGTAGGCGTTAAAGGCGATGATCGAACCGAATACCGTCAAGTAGGCCAGGGCCAGCCAGCCTTCCAGCGGCGGCATGGCCTGCAGGTGCTCGCCCGACAGCGCGCTGACAATCAGCAGCGCCACGCCGGCCACGAGCATTTCTGCGGCACTGGCCATGGCGCCCTGGGGCAGTGGCAGGTGGCGGCTCCACACCGAGCCGAAAGCCCAGGAGGCCGCCGCAACCAACAGCAAAACTGCACCCGATGGGCTTGATTGCAAGGTACTGCCCATATTGAGCATGGCGATGCCGATGATGCCCAGGATCACCCCGGCCCATTCCAGCCGCGTATTACGCGCGCCCCAGAAAAACCCACACAGCAGGGTAAACAACGGCACGGTCGCCACGGCCAATGCCGCCACACCGGACGACACACCCATGTGTTCGGCCACGCTGACACCACCATTGCCCACGGTGAGCAACAAAATGCCGATCATCCCGGCGGCCTTCCACTGCGGCCAGGTTGGCGCCGGCACCCCGCGCCACCTGAGGAAGCCATACATCAACACACCCGCCGTGCAAAACCGAATCCCCGCCAGCAACAGCGGCGGCCAGAACTCCACACCGATGCGGATCACCAGGTAAGTGGAACCCCAGATCACATACAACGCGAAAAAGGCGGCGATCAACGGTAAGGGAAAGCGACGTGGGCCAGGCATTGGGCGGCTCTAATGGCAGGAAAAGGGAGACTTATTCTAGAAACGAAGGTGGATAAACTTAAGTTACAAAACCTGTTTAAACCGCCCATACACTTTTCAAACCATGGTTATGAGGGCTATAACCCGTGCTTTCGAAAGCCACGCGCCACCGGAGCCTTACCATGGACAAATACGACCGCATGCTCCTCAGCGCCCTGCTTGAAGACGGCCGTGCTTCCTACGCGCAACTGGCGCGCACCGTGAACCTCTCCGCCCCCGCCGTGGCCGAACGCGTGGCCAAGCTTGAGGCCAGCGGAGTGATCACCGGGTACCAGGCCAAAGTGGATCTATCCAAGGTCGGTTTGCCGATTCAATGCGTAATTGAACTGCGGCTGACCAATCACGGCAGCCAGAAGGTATACGACGCCCTGGCGCAAATTCCCGAGCTGACCGAATGCCACCGGGTCACGGGCGACCCGTGCGTGATCATGCAAGCGGCGGTAGGCACCATGCCGCAGCTGGAAGACCTGATTAATCGAGTGGCGAAGTTCGGGTTCAGCAAGACCTCGATTATTTTGTCCAGCGCCATAGAACGGCGGGTGCCGTTGGGGCAGTTGGAAGCCAATGGGAAAAATGGTGGCTGAGCGATCGCCATCGCGGGCAAGCCCGGCTCCCACAGGGATCGCGTACTGCCCGAGCGACGCGGTCAACTGTGGGAGCTGGCTTGCCTGCGATGGCGTCAGAGGCCTCACCGAAAAGCAATGGGAAAATACAGTGGGCTTGATCTGCGCTGGACGATCAAATCAACGATCTGCTTGATGGTCGTGATGTGATTCCAATCCTCCTGCGTCGCTTGCAGCTTGAACTGCCACTTGATCTGCATGACAAAGCAGGTCAGGTCGTCATCAATGATGTCGAAATCATGGATGAAATCGGTTTGCTCCGTCACTTTGCTTCGGTCGATAAAACCGATGATATCGACGAACAGCTGGATCACTTTTTCGCTGATTTCGGCTCTGGTCGGATGATCCTTCATTTCTAGCCGCTTCTCCAAAACGTTGTCCAATAAGCCTGCCACTATTGGCCAGCAAGACCCATCCCGATCAATTGCAGGACGTTTCCGAGCAGCATTTCAAGCCTTGTTCCATCAGAACGCGACCGCTAATCTGCCACGCGTCATCGACCCTTCGATGACCGGAAGTGCAAGCCGAAATTGACGGAAGGAGAGCGTTAAAGATCCCGGAGATTCAACATGGTCAAAGCAACCTCTGCTTCAACTGAAAACAAAACCGACTTCCTCAGCGAAGACGCCCTGCTCCACCGTCGTGCCATCGACTACTACCTCAAGGCATCCGCTCCGGATGCGCCCATTTTTATCCTGAATGACAACCTGAGCTTCGAAGACGCCCTGGCCCATGCGGCGGATTTGTTGCATTGCGCGGTGGAGACGGCACATGCCTCGGGAGAGGTGATGAAGGCGCCGCAGCGGGCGGTGATGCATTTGGTGGAGATGGCGAAGGGAGTGGTGGACCAGGCGTTGGCGTGCACACAGCCTCGATAGGCGCCGCATCACTAAATGTGGGAGGGGGCTTGCTCCCGATGGCGGTGTATCAGCCAGCTTATTTTTAGCTGACACACTGCTATCGGGAGCAAGCCCCCTCCCACATTTGGATCTTTGGTGTGCTTGAGAGGGTGGCTGGTTTAGAACCCGCGATGCTTTTTCAGGTGCTCATTGATTTTGGCGGCAGGCACTTTCTGCAAGGTGCATAACAGGTCATGGGACAGTTCGCGCAGGCCGTGGGTCTGGCGCAGTTGCTGGGCCAGGTGGGCCGTGAGGTTGGCGGCCATTTCCGCATCCGCCAGCGCCCGGTGAGCCTGGCCGGTGTGGGGCAGTTTGGCGTAGGTGTTGAGGGTGCCGAGTTTGTGGTTGGGCGCAGCCGGCATCAGGCGGCGGGCCAGCAGCAGGGAGCAGGCGAATTTCTGCAGGCGGGTGCGGCGGATCAGGCCGAGCTCATAGTCCCAGAACTTCTGGTCGAAGGCGGCGTTGTGCGCCATCAAGGGCGTGGTGCCGACGAACTCATTGACTTCGTTCATCACCCGCTCAGCCGGTGGCGCACTGCGCAGCATGGCGTTGCTGATGCCGGTGAGCTGTTCGATAAAGGCCGGTACGCGCACACCGGCGTTCATCAGGCTCTGGTAGCGGTCCACGATGTGACCGCGCTCGAGGATGACCACGCCAATCTCCGTAGCCCGGCAGTGGCTGCTGGGGGTGATGCCGGTGGTTTCAAAGTCGATGACCGCTATACGTTCCAAACCTGTTCCAACTCCGTTCAACAGTCTATTTGAGCAACAACGCGCCTTCGATCGGCACGTAGTGGCTGGCGGCGCGTATCAATGAGTTGGCCGTCAGCCCCGGCACGCCGTAGGCCACGGCCCGCACGCCATGCTTTTGGATGATGCGTTCGAGCAGCATGTCGAAGTCGCCGTCACCGGAAGCCAGTACGATTTCGTCGACATGGTCGGCGGCGTCCATGATGTCGAGGGTGATGCCCACGTCCCAGTCGCCCTTGGCCGAGCCATCGCTGCGCTGGATATACGGCTTGAGTTTTACCGTAAAGCCCAGGTTGCGCAGGATCTGCTGGAATTGCTGCTGCTTGCTGTCGCCACGGTCGATGGCATACGCGTACGCCTCGACAATCTGCCCGCGAGCGCTGATGTCAGCCCACAGGGCGGCGTAGTTGAAGTGGCAGCCATAGGCTTGGCGCACGGTGTAGTAGAGGTTTTGTACATCGGCGAACACTGCAATTTTCTTCACCGCACTTCCTCATGGACAGCCAGGCGCCAGCGCCCGGAAAGGGCGCCAGTATGCCAGCCAAGGGAGCGTTTCCGGGAAAAAATCAGACCGGAGCGCCGTGGCGCCCCGGGCCAAGAGGTGTCAGACGAAGGAATCGTCGTCGCCGAAGGAAGAGGAATCGTCGGAATAATCGCTGTCAGCCAAGTTGTCAGAGTTGTTGCCCCAACTGTCATTGCCGGCAAACTTCTGGTCATCGTTGCCCCAGTCACCCTGGTCGCTGGCCGGTGCCGGTTGTTCGATGATTTCTTCCACCACCTGTGGCTGCTGATTATGGTGGAACAGGCTGCTGATGCCTTCGGCGAGCAACACACCACCGGCCACACCGGCAGCGGTCTTCATGGCGCCGCCGAGGAAACCGCTGCCCACGGGTGCGCCAGCCGGTGCTTGCGGCGGCTGATAGTTTTGCTGCGGTGCTGGCTGGTTGAACGACGGCCGCGCCGGCTCACGCCAGCCGCCACCGGAGTTGTTCGGCGCAGGCTGTGGCTCACGGGAGCTACCGCCAAAGATGCTCGACAGGAACCCACCACCACTGGCCGGCGCCGGTTGCGCCGACTTGGCCCGCTGCAGTTCGTCCTGCAATTGCTGGATCTGTTGCGCCTGTTGCTTGTTTTGCGCATCCAGAGCCTGGAGCGCATGTTCCTGCACCAGCAATGACTGGGTCATGTAGTAGCCGGCGGCCGGCTGGCGAGTCATGTGCTCCTTGATCCGCGCTTCGGCCTGGGCGTCGCGGGGGGCTGAGTCCGTTTCGGCTTGCTGCAACCGTGAAAACAGTCCATCGATCAGGGTTTGCTCTTCGCTGTTCATGGCGACCTCGTTAGATTGCCGATAAAAAATTCCGGTCCCGCCTGTGATCAGGCCGGGTGCCTTCCAGTTATGGGGATGTTACGAGTTGTTTCAATGGTCTTTACTCAAGGTTTACGTTTGCGCCCCTTTGGACCCTGATCGGTTAAAGTGTGGCCCTCTGCTTCCAGGCCTGTGATGACCCTGATGAATCCGTTAGACGTTTTGCGCGACTCCTTGCGTTTTACCCAGCGCAACCTGGGCGCCATCGTGCAGTTGTGCCTGCCGTTGGTGATCCTCGAAGCCCTGCTGCAACAAATACTGGACCACACGCTGGGCCCGGATGCGTTTCCCGGCTACAGCGTAGTCGTGGGTTTATTGGTGTACCCGCTGTACACCGGCGCCCTGATCCTGTTTCTCGACGCCCGCACCCGTGGCGAGTCACCACGCACCAAGGATGTATGGGCCATGGCATTGAGCCTGTGGCCGCGCTTCGCCCTGCTGACGGCCATGAGCACGTTGTTGATATTGCTGGGCCTGTCGCTGTATTTCCTGCCGGGCTTGTGGCTGATGGTGGTGTTGGCGTTTGCCGAATACCTGCTGGTGCTGCGCGGTATGCCGGCCCTGGAGGCGATGAAGGAGAGTTTTCGCCTGACCCGCGGGCATTTCTGGCGAATCCTGGTGTGCCTGCTGTGCGTGATGACGCCGTTGTGGCTGCTCAAGGGTGCCAGCGTGGCGGCGTATCCCGAGCCCGCGCCGCTGCTGGGGCTGTTGATGGACAGTGCGCACAGCTTCCTGCAGTTGTTTACCAGCGTGGTGCTGTTCCGTTTATTCATGTTGATCGGTGGCGACGCCGACGCGCGGTGATATGCTCCGTGCCTCTTCTGACACGCATATAAGCCGAGCCGATGACCCGTTTATTGCGCATCACCCTGTTGAGCCTGTTGATCATCGTCGGCCTGCTGGCCGCGCTGATCTACAGCCTGACCTGGCGCCCTGCCGACAAAGAAACCCTGCCCGTCAGCTGCGTGGCACCCCGTGCGCCGACGCTGCTGCCGGGGCAGGCGCTCAAGGTCATGACCTGGAATGTGCAATACCTGGCCGGCAAGAACTACGTGTTCTGGTACGACACCCCGGACGGCAGCGGCCCGGACGATCGCCCGACCGTCGAAGACATGGCCTTCAGCCTCGACGAAGTGGCTCGGGTGATCCGCGACGAACAACCCGACATCCTGCTGTTGCAGGAGCTCGACGAAGGCGCCAAACCGTCCCACTATCAGGACCAGCTTGCGCTGTTGCAGGAGCGCCTGGTCGACCTCTACCCGTGCAGCGCCCAGGCCTTCGACTGGAAAGCCGACTTTGTGCCCAGCCTGCATATCTTCGGCAGCGTCGGGCGCAAGCTGGCGACACTCAGCCGCTACCAGATCGAGCACGCCGAGCGCCTGCAACTGCCGACCGCCGATGCCAACGTCATCAGCCGCCAGTTCCAACCCAAGCCAGCTCTGCTGCTGACATATCTGCCCTTGAGCGATGGCGGCCAACTGGCGGTGCTCAACACCCGCCTGGACGGCGGCGCACCTGGGCGCAGCGCGGTGCAGGAGCAAGTGGCAAGCACGGTAAAACTGCTGGATAAACTCGAAGGTCGCGGCACACCCTGGTTGATTGGCGGGGATTTCAACCTGCTGCCACTGGGCCAGTTCCTGCGCCTGGACGCTGGCAAGCGCGGCCAGTACTCGCCGGACAGTGAGTTGCATCTGCTGTGGGACAAATACCCGATGATTCCCAGCAACAGCCAATCCAGTGGCATCGACCGTGAGAAATGGCTGACGCACTTCCCCAACGACCCAAGCCTTGATGGCCCGGATCGCACCCTGGATTACCTGTTCTACAGCTCGCGGATCAAACGCGTGGAGGCGAAGGTGCGCCAAGACGATACGTTGCGTATTTCCAACCACCTGCCGGTGATCGCCCGCTTCCTGCTGCCTGCCGCACAATAACCCCTAGGGTTTCAACACCTGGGCCCGCAGCGGCTTAAGCCACTCAAGGCTTTCAACCGTGGTGCCGGATGGGCGGTACTCACAGCCGATCCATCCTCGGTAGCCACGCTGCTCCAGCGCCGCGAACAAGGCGGCAAAGTCCATGGTCCCGGTGCCCGGCTCGTGACGCCCCGGGTTGTCGGCGATTTGTACATGGACGGTCCTGTCGTAAAACTGCGCCAGTACCCCGGCTGCGTCGCCGGTCAAAAGCTGGGCATGGTAAAGATCCAGAATCAGCCCGACACTCGTAAAGGTTTCCAGCACCTGTTGCGCCTTGTTGAAGTCAGACATGTAATAGCCGGGCATCGCCTGCGGGCAGATCACTTCAATAAGCGCGCGCAAACCCTGATCTTCGAGGTACTTGACCGCGTATTCCAGGTTACTTGCGTAGGCAGGCGCGCTCTCATCCTGGGGCGTGGTCACGCCAGACATGATGTGCACATCCGAGCAGTTCAGCGCCTTCGCATAGCGGGCCGCCTCGCGCAGCCCATCGCGAAATTCCTGCTCCTTGCCCTGCAAGGCAGCGATGCCTTTGGTAACACCTGCCGGCGCTGCGAACTGAATCAACGGCAGGTTGTATTGAGCCAGGTGATCGGCGAGCAGGCTGGCGTCAAATTCATAGGGCGATGGGAACTCCACCGCCCTGAAACCGGCAGCGGCGGCGGCTTCGATGCGTTGCAGAAAAGGCAATTCGTTGAATTGGAAACCGAGGTGAGCATTGAATTTGAGCATGGGTAACTATCCATCCTGGGAATAAACAAATCATCAGCCTGGAGCCTCATTCGCGGCTCCAGCGCCGCGCTATTGAAAGTGGTCAGTGCAAATACTCATGCTCTTCGTATGGTATTTTCCCACTCCAGTGCGGTGGGGGCATCTGCCCCGACGGGAACGGACTGAAGCTAACCATTCGGAATAAAACCTGTGATCAAGAAAGACCTCGCCCTGCAGTTGGCCCCACGCGTCATCGACATGGTTCGCGCCCGTTCGATGAAAGCCGGTGAGCCCTTGCGCGAGCAGACATTTGCGCAAGCGCTCGGGGTGTCGCGCTCGCCGATCCGGCGGGTTTTTGCCTTGCTCGCCGAGTGGGACCTTGCCATTCAAGAGCCCAATCGTGGCTATTTCCTCAAACAAGGTGCCGGGCAGATTCAGGAAGCCGCAGTCCCTTGCGCCAGCGATCCATTCGAAGACTTTTACCTGCGTGTGGTCGACGACATTCTGAGCGGAGAAATACCGGCGCACTTTTTCGAAGCGCAGTTGTTGCGACGCTATGAGGTGCCCCGGGGGCAGTTGCTCAAGGTGCTGAACCGGTTGGCCGGCGAAGCCATGGTGGAGCGTAAGCCAGGCCAAGGGTGGGGCCTCAAGGACTTCGTGCATAACACGCAGGCGCATATTCATAGCTACCGTTTCCGGATGGCCATCGAACCGGCGGCGCTGCTTGAGCCCGGTTATCAGGTCAATCACGCCGCGTTTGCCCAGGCCAGGCAACAGCAACAGGCCTTGATCGACGGCGAGATCCAGACCTTGTCCCGCGCGCAACTGTTCCAGCTGGGGGCCCAGTTTCACGAAATGATCGTGCAGTGCTCCGGCAATGTTTTTTTCATCGACGCCATACGCCACCAGAATCAGCTCAGGCGCTTTATGGGCTACAAGGCCAACATTGATCGCACGCGTCTTAAGGCGCAATGCCAGGAACACATCCATTTGCTCGACCTCATCGAGTCTGATCGGCGTGAAGAAGCCGCACAGTTTCTCTGGCGCCACCTGGATCAAGTCGGCCGACTCAAGACTGATCAACGCGCAGTGCCAGAAGAAAGCCAAATCTAGAGCACGTCACTGACTACCCGTCAGTGCCGCAGCTTCGCCATCACCGCGCCCAATAACGGGCCAAGCAGCCTAGCACAATTGTTTCTGATCAAAACAGAATACAAAAAAATCACCAAACAGTTAATTTTTTCACTACATATTGTATTTCGTTACAACAATAGGCAATCATGCGCGCCGCTCGGACTCGGATCCGTAACGAATCGCACAGGGATGGTGGCCATGAACGAAAGGACGTTGGGTAGTGCAGCGGGAGTCTCAAACCTCCTGTTCGGGGTGTACAACACAGTGGTTGCCCTGCTTGGCGTGATGCTGGCCTATAAAGGCGGCGTGCTGATGGCCGCGGGCGGGTCACCCTATTACGCGATGATGGGCACCGCGCTGTTGTTATCGGCCATCCTCTTGGGCCTGAAAAAGTCCCTGGGCCTCTACCTTTATGGCGCAGCCTCTGTGGCCACCTATGCCTGGGCGGTGTGGGAGTCTGGTTACGATGGCTGGGCCTATATTCCACGCCTGGCCTGGCTGGCGGTTCTCAGCGTGCCGTTCCTGGCGTTCTGGCCCGTGGTACGGCGTGATTTTGCCAAGGTCAGAAAAAGTCATTACTTCACCATTATGGGTGTGCTGCCGCTGGTGATGGGGGCTACCATCCTGGTGCCGCTGTTCTTCCCCACAAGCGTTCACCTTGCCGACTCGACGCTTGCCACCACACGCCCCGCCGCCGCCTTCAGCCGCAGTTCTGTCGCCTCTCCAGACGGCAATATTGCCGCGTCACACACCGAGACCAACTGGACCGCCTATGCAGGCTCCAACCTGGGCAACCACTATTCAGCCGCGTCGCAAATCACGCCTTCGAATGTGTCGGGCCTGGTCAAAGCCTGGGAATACCACCACGGCGACGTGAAGCAACCCGGTGAGAAAACCAAGTACTTGAACGAAGCCACGCCGATCAAGGTGGGTAACTCGCTCTACACCTGCACCCCCAAGCAAATCATCATTTCCCTGGATGCCACCACTGGAAAGGAGAACTGGCGATTCGACTCCAAAGTCGACCCGGACTACTTCGCCAATGGCGGCGCCTATTGCCGTGGTGTCTCTTATTTCGAAGTCCCCAATGCCAGTGGCTTGTGCGCCTCGCGCATCATTTGGGGCACCAATGATATTCGCCTCGGCGCGGTAGACGCCCTGACCGGCCAGGCGTGCCCCGACTTCGGCAACGCAGGCTTTGCGGATTTGAAAGACGGGCTGGGCACTTTCAGAAAAGGCTCGACGGGTATCACGTCTGCCCCTCTGGTCATTCGCGGGGTGGTGATCACCGGTGGCCGAGTACTCGACTCGGATGTGCGCCCTGCCCCCTCGGGCGTGGTGCGCGCCTACGATGCAGTAACCGGCAAACAGAAGTGGGCCTGGGATTTGGGCCGGCCAGACACCAACGCCCCCGCGGGTAACAACGAGACCTACACCCTCAGCACCCCCAACTCGTGGGCACCGCTGTCGGCCGACGATGAACTGGGCCTGGTGTATGTCACCACCGGCAACGCAGCGGGCGACTTCTATGGCGGCACCCGCACAGCACAAGAAGACACGTTCAGCTCGTCCCTGGTCGCACTGGACGCCACCACCGGTAAAGTCCGCTGGCACTTCCAGACAGTCCACCATGATCTATGGGACTACGACCTGAGCCCGCAACCCAGCCTGATTGATTTTCCGACGGCTGCCGGGCCACGCCCGGCCGTGATCCAGGCGACCAAATCCGGCCAGTTGTTCGTGCTTGACCGCGCCACCGGCGAACCACTGGTGGATATCGTGCAAGCTCCTGTCCCACAGGGCACCGCCCCGGGAGACTACACCGCAGCCACCCAGCCACTGTCCCCGGATATGCCGAGCACCATGGGGCGTCCATCGAAAACACCGGAAGTACTGACCGAAGCCAATGCCTGGGGCCTGACGCCTTTCGATCAGATGCAATGTCGCCTCGAATTTCGCCAGGCACGCTACGAAGGGATCTTCACCCCGCCGGTCGTGGGCCAGCAAAGCCTGATCTTCCCCGGCCATCATGGCGGCTTGAACTGGGGAGGTGTGATGGTCGACCTCAAGCGAGGGCTGCTGATCATCAATAACCAGCGCCTTCCTTATATGCAGGGGCTGGTGCCTCGCGAACAACTCGACGCCATCAATGCCAAGTCGTTCCAGGAGTCGCCGGGCAATGCCCAAGGCTTCCGCGTCCAGGCCGGCCTGCCTTACGGCGCGATTAAAGATCCGTGGATGTCATCCCTGGACCAGCCTTGCATTGCGCCACCCTGGGGCTTTATCTCCGGTATCGACCTGCGCACTCGCGATGTCGTGTGGAGCCGCCCGTTCGGCACAGGCTATGACAGTGGACCTTGGGGGATCGCCTCCAAGATGCGCTTCGAAATCGGTACGCCGAGTGATGCAACCGGCGTGACAACCGCTGGCGGCGTGACGTTCATCGGCGCCGCTATTGACCGGTTCATGCGGGCTTACAACAGCGAAAGCGGTGAGCTGCTCTGGGAAGAACGCCTCCCGGCAGGCAATCAGGCTTCACCCTTGACCTACATGAGCCAGGGTCGACAGTACGTGGTGGCGGTGGTTGGCGGTCATGACCGAATCCCAACCAAGTTAGGTGACAGCATCATCGCCTGGGCCCTGCCTGAGCAGTAAATCGAGTGCTGTAAGAGAGGCTCGCCATGAGCGTATCGGTGGGTAAAACATATACATGTTCTACCCCCCTCAGTCATGGCGTAGTTTCTGGCACATATCGCATCACTTCAGAGTGATGACATGCTAATTACTTATCGCGGGAATTTTATAAGTAGCGGCCATCACTGCTGCCCTTTATTCACGTAGCAATACCCACTTCTACGCCAGATTCAAAGCGCCTGACTCTCTCAGCGCGCTCGCAGGCGATTGCGCCCGGTTTACTCAGCCGGTGAGAAGCCTGCGCATCGATATATATGCTTTACGTTTTATAAAATTGGATAGGAATTAACAATGCTCGAACTTTCTGATGGTTTGTATCTATTGGTGGGCGTCAGTTTTATTACGTCATTCATGACGGCTGCCATTGGCGTGGGCGGCGGGATTGGACTGCTTGCGGTTATGCCTCAATTCATCCCCATTTCTGCGGTTGTACCGGTTCACGGCTTGATTCAAATGGTCAGCAACGCCAGTCGATTCGCGTTTGACTTCAAAAGTGCAAAAGTGGAAATCCTGCCTAAATACGTTATCGGCTGCCTGGTCGGCGCGTTCATCGGTTACTTCTTCATCGGCAAATTTCCCGAGCAATATTTATCACTGATTCTCGGCTTCTTCATCCTGGCCATCACCTGGACCAAGATCGTCGCACGCCTGGGTTTTATATTTAAAAACTTTGCCCTGGTGGGCTTTTTTCAAACCTTCCTTTCACTGTTCGTGGCCGTAACCGGTTTGATATCGCAGCCCATCCTGATGAAGATGAATATTAATAAAAACGAAGTAATTGTCACCCACGCCATGCAAATGAGCGTACTGCACGGGCTCAAGGTCGCCGCCTTTGTTATTGCAGGTTTTGCGTTCATGGATTACGCCAACCTGATCATCATCATGATTACCGCCTCTACATTGGGTTCGTACCTGGGCGGCTTTCTCAGAGACCGTATATCGCAGCGTGTCGGCGCAATGCTGTTAAAGGCAGGGGTGACGTTTTTTGGTTTGAAGATGATCTTCGATCATTTTTTCAACGGCCTGTAAAAAGTTCTTCCAATAAAACAAGGAGCGTGAAATGAGCACACGTAAGTTTGATTTTTTTGAAACCAAAGAAATCTCAACGTTTCTGAAAGAGCATGGATATTGCGTTATCAAGCCCCAAGACCACTCTCTGGAAGCCTTTAGAGAGACCGCCGGCAAGTTCGGGCTGATTCAGTTTCATACCAAGTCCGATGAACATGGCGTGGTGGGCGGTGGCGAGCCAATCAACAAGGACTGGCAACGTTTCAAGGATGATTATCATGGCGAACTGTCGAGCGATTTTTTCCCGCATACCGATGGGTCGTTTTTGAATGGCATCGCCTACGTAGAGGGCACTGCGAAAAAAATCACGCCACCCAAATTCGTCATTCTCCAGTGCGTTTCAAAGCCTGAATTTGGCGGCGACAACTTCCTGGTGGATGGGCAGAAAATCTACAATGACCTGCTTGCCCATCACGCTGACACATTAAAAATATTGATGACCAGCGGCAGTGTCACTTACTGCCGCGACGACTTGTTGTCCATCGATTGCGCAGTCTTTGAAAAAATCGATGACGAAACGTTAAGAATTCGCTACCGGTATGACAGCACTGCGTTTATTCCCGAATGGGCCAACGCGGCGTTTAAATACATCCAGACCCACTACTCCACCAACGAGCGTTACATTACCCCCATCAGCCTTGAGCCAGGGGACATCCTGGTGATGGATAACCTGCGGGTCCTGCATGCCCGGCATAAATTCATCGATGGCAACCAGCAGAGAAAAGTAAGAAGGCTGTGGATCGCTGATGACGCGAGCACCACATTCAAGAACATCCTGGATCAGTCGCCGGTGCGCAGGGCCATGCTGCCCTTTCAGAACTACAATATTGCCCAGTCTGAAACCGCCGGGCATTCGTTCATCGAGTACACCTGCGGCATCCACGCCCAAGCGAGCAAATCGCTGCCAGACGCGCATAAGCAATTTGACAGTGCGCTTGAAGCGCTTTAAGCCCTTCAAGACAACCACCTTGCTCTGATTCAACGCTTTCAGGTAACCCCCCAGTCATCAAAACGACTGGGGAGTTACTTACATTCAAGGCTTTCTGGGTTTGATCCGGGCCGTAGCTTCGGCCACCAACGGGTCATCCGGCCAGTAATGCTTGGGGTAGCGCCCTTTCAAATCCTTCTTCACCTCGGCGTAGGTACTGCGCCAGAAGTTCGCCAGATCCTGCGTGACCTGCACCGGCCGCCGCGCCGGGGACAGCAGGTGCAACTTCACGGCCAGGTGCCCGCCGGCGATACGCGGGGTGTCTGCCAGCCCGAACAATTCCTGCAAGCGCACCGCCAGAATCGGCGGCTGCTCGCTGTAGTCCAGGCGTACCGATGATCCCGACGGCACTTTCACATGCTGCGGCGCCAACTCTTCCAGGCGTTGGGGCAATGGCCAGGGCAGCAGGTTATGCAGGTAGCTGGAAATATCCAGGTTGGCGAAATGGCTGAGGCGCGAGACCTTGCCCAGGTAAGGCATCAACCAGTGTTCGAGGCTGGCCAGTAGCGCCTTGTCGCTGATGTCGGGCCACTCGCTGGTATTGCCGGCGTCGAGTTGGCGCAACAGCATCACACGGGCTTGCCACTGACGCAGTTCCGGAGTCCAGGGCAGCAGTTCCAGGCCTTTGCGGCGCACGAGGTTGACCAGCGCCTGGCTGCGGGCGGATTCGTCGAGGCCGGTCAGGGGTTCGCGGCTGAGTACCAACTCACCGACTTTGCGTTGGCGCTCGGCACGCAAGACGCCTTCGCGTTCGTCCCAGTCGAGTTGGTCGACATTGCGCACTTGCTCGGCCAGCACGGTGTCGAACAACGCCGGATCAAAATCCGCCGCCAGGTAGATGCGTTCTTCGCGCTGGCCCTGGCGGCTGCCCAGGTCGGCGATCACCAGCCAGGGTTGTTTCATCAGGCTGTCGGCTTCGGCAAACAGCGCCGCGCGACCATTGGCCAGGCGATATTCAGCGCCACCGGGGCGACGTTGCTGGGCGACGCGGTCCGGGTAGGCCAGTGCCAGCAAGGCGCCGAGCCAGCGCGGGTGGTCGGGATTGTCCACCGGCTGGGTCGCCTTGCCGCGCAGGTAGCCACGGTACTGCCGTGCCAACTGCTTGGCGCGCTGCACGCCACCCTGAGTGCCGCGTGCGCGTTCTTCACCGGCCATCAGCGCCAGGCGGCTGTGCAAGTCGGCACCGCCGCCGCGCAGGATATCGCGCTCGCCCAACAGGGCTGCCACGTCACAGGCCATGGCAGCCAGCCCCAGGTCCTGGCCACGCAATAACAGATGGGCAATACGCGGGTGGGCCGGCAGCTCGGCCATCTTCTGGCCATGGCCGGTGAGGGTTGCTTCGTTCAATGCACCCAGGCGTTGCAACAGCTCCTGAGCCTGGGCATAGGCGGCAGTCGGTGGGATGTCCAGCCAAACCAACTGGCTGGGCGTCACGCCCCAACGCGCCAGTTGCAAGGCCAGCCCGGCCAGGTCGGCGGCGAGAATTTCCGCACTGCCATAGGCGGCCAAACCGTCATGCTGGTCTTCGGACCACAACCGATAACACACCCCCGGTTCCAACCGCCCTGCCCGACCGGCGCGCTGGGTGGCGCTGGCACGGGAGATGCGCTGGGTGTCGAGGCGCGTCATGCCGCTGCCCGGGTCAAAACGTGGCACCCGCGCCAGCCCGGCGTCGATCACCACGCGCACGCCGTTGATGGTCAGGCTAGTCTCGGCGATATTGGTGGCCAGCACTACTTTGCGCTTGCCGGCCGGCGCCGGGTCGATGGCGGCGCGCTGGGCGTTGAGGTCCAGCTCACCGTGCAGGGGGCATAACAGCACATCAGGGCGATCACCCAAGGCCTCGGCCAGTTGCTGGTTGACCCGGCGAATCTCCGCTTGCCCCGGCAAAAACACGAGCACGCTGCCGGTCTCGTCATGCAGGGCTTCGAGGACGGTATGCACCACGCGCGGCTCGATAAACTCCCCGGCCTGGTACGGCCGGCCCCAGCGCATCTGCACCGGGAACATGCGCCCTTCACTGCGCAGAATCGGCGCGTCATCCAGCAAGCCCGCCAGGCGCTCGCCTTCGAGAGTGGCGGACATCAGCAGGATCTTCAGCGGCTGGTCGTCGCGAAACAGCTCGCGCCCGTTAAGGCTCAGGGCCAGCGCCAGGTCGGCGTCGAGGCTGCGCTCGTGGAATTCGTCGAAGATCAACAGGCCCACGCCATCCAATGCCGGGTCGTCCTGCAGGCGGCGAGTGAGGATGCCTTCGGTCACCACCTCGATACGCGTGTTGGGGCCGACTTTGCTGTCCAGGCGAATGCGGTAGCCCACGGTCTCACCGACCTTTTCGCCCAGCTCGCTGGCCAGTCTTTCGGCGGCAGCCCGTGCGGCCAGGCGCCGGGGTTCGAGCATCAGGATGGTTTGCCCGGCGAGCCACGGCTCATGCAACAAGGCCAACGGCACGCGGGTGGTTTTACCGGCGCCAGGCGGCGCTTCCAGCACGGCTTCATGGCGATGCGCCAAGGCGTCACGCAGGGCGGGTAAAACATCATCGATCGGCAACGAATTCATACTGGCTCCAAAGCAGAGCGGCGAGTATAACGGCGAACTGCCGGATGCCGATGCAGGTCTCAAAAACACCCACGCTTTGGGCTGTGAATGCAGTCGAAGGTGGGAGCTGGCTTGCCTGCGATAGCGGTGTGACAGTTGCCGCTGTATTTCCTGAACCGTCGCAATCGCAGGCAAGCCAGCTCCCACATTGGTTCATCGGCGTCTGGCCGATCTGGCTTATAGTCACCCTTAAATATGTTCAGGAGACTTTTTCATGCGTATCGCTTCCCGTGTCATCGGCGGTGTCCTCGCCGTCACCCTGCTGAGCCAACTCACCGCCTGCGGCTCGATTTTCTACCCCGACCGCCGTGGCCAGATCGACGGCAAGATCGACCCGGCCATTGCCGTGCTCGATGCCGTCGGCCTGCTGTTCTACGTGATCCCGGGCCTGATCGCGTTTGGGGTCGACTTCGCCACGGGCGCGATCTACTACGAACCCGGCAAGACCGCCCAGGTCGCGCCCGAGAAATTGCACGAAGCCATCGGCGCCGACGGCAAGGTCGACAATGCCAAGCTGCAAAGCATCATTGAGAAGGAAACCGGCCGCAGCTTGCCGCTGGACGACCCGCGTCTGATCCAGTTCAAGGGCAGCGTGCAACAACTCGCGTCCCTGGGCCTGCAGCCCGCCGCGTAAGGACAGCCCATGACCAGCAGTCCCGAACACGCCAGGCTTCTGCGCCTGGCCACCCGCGCCTCGGTGGGCGTGGCCAGTGTGCTGATTATCACCAAGGCCATCGCCTGGTGGCTCAGCGGCTCGGTGAGTATGCTCGCCGGGCTGACCGACTCGCTGCTCGACGGCGTGACCTCGCTGTTGAATCTGCTGGCCGTGCATTACGCCCTGCGCCCGGCCGATGACGATCACCGTTACGGGCACGGCAAGGCGGAGTCGCTGGCGGGCATGGCGCAAGCCTTGTTTATTGCCGGCAGTGCGGTGCTGATTGCGCTCCAGGCCTTTGAACGGCTCAAGCATCCGGAGCCGGTCGGCGCACCGTGGCTGAGCATTGGCGTGATTATCCTGTCGCTGGCGCTGACCGTGGCCCTGCTGATGCTGCAACACCGCGTGGTGCGCGAGACCGGCTCCAACGCGGTGCGCGCCGACTCGCTGCACTACCGCTCGGACTTGCTGCTCAACGGCAGCATCCTGATTGCGCTGGTGTTGGCCGGTTTTGGCTTTCATCAGGTCGATGCCTGGTTTGGCCTGGGTATCGCCGCCTATATTCTGTGGAGCGCGATCCAGATCGCCCGCGAAAGCTTTGCGGTGTTGATGGACGAAGAGTTACCGCCAGATGTCAGCCAGCACATGCTGGAACTGGCTCGTGGCGTACCCGGCGTGCTGGGTGCCCACGACTTGCGTACGCGGGTTTCCGGCAACCACTGGTTTGTGCAGCTGCACCTGGAGTTGCCGGGGGAATTGACGCTGTCGGTGGCTCACGGCATCAGCGACCAGGCCGCCGACGCCATTCACCGGGAATACCCGAAAGCCGAAGTATTGGTGCACGCCGACCCGCTGGAAGTGGTCACCGGCAACAAAACCTAGTACTGCACCTGATACCCACGACTGCCCAGGCAGTTGCCCTGGGCCTGGCGGTAGGTTTGCACCACCGCCGGGTCCGGGGCGTAGGTGACGGTGCGCGGGTCGAAGCCGCTTTGCTGCACCGCCCAGCGATAACAGTCGTAGCCGTCCTGCTGCACCTGCGCCGGCGATTGGCCGTTGGCAGGGTAGGCCACTACGTCATAGCCGTTGCCTTGCGGCGCCGGCTGGGGCGATGGCACTTGCGCAGGAGGCTGCACCACCACGTATTGCTGGGTGCTTTGCTCATAGGCGTAGTACGCGCCAGCGGCAAGGAACAACAGCGAACCCCCTACCCATACTTCACGCGCATAGTCGGGCAGGTAATGCACGCGGATGCCATAGGGTGGCGTCACCACCACGTAGCGTGGACCTTGGGGGCGATACCAGTAGCCGCCGGAGAAAAAGTAGTCCTGGCCACGGTAAGGCACGCGGTAATTGCGGTCGGGGAAACGGTCGATGACATAACCAGGGCGATGTTGCGGGCCCGGACCCCAGCCGTTGCCATGCCCGTCGGGGCGGCCTGGCCAGCGGTTATCACCGGGGCGATCGTTACCCGGACGCGAACCGGGGCCGCCAGCCTCCCAATGCCGATTGTCATCGGGGCGCCTGGGGATATCACGGTAATAACCCTGGCGCGGTTCCTGAGTCTGGCGCACCGTGTCGGGCTGGCCCTGGATCGGCAGGTTATTGGAAGGTTGCGGTGCAGGTCGCCCTGGCTCATGACCTTGCGGGCGACCTTGCCATTGGCCACCCTCGTGCTGGCCGCCGCGATCATCCTGCGGGTTTTGTGGACGTGGCTGATTGTGCTCAGGCCGTTGACCCGGGCCCGGTGAGTTATCGCGCTCGTCGGCCATTACCTGCGTGCCGACGCTTGCCACCAGCAAACCAACACCTGCCATACGCCAGATGCGCTTCATGCTTTTCCTCACTGCGGATTAGGGCCTACACATGAGACTGGAAAAGCCTCACCCGGTTCTCACGCAGGTTATCAGTCGTGGGCACTATTTTCTCAAGGCAAAAGAAAAGGGGTGACCCGTCGGCCACCCCTTGAGAATTTCGTCCGTGCTCAACGCTTTTGACGTTGGCTCACCTCACGCCGTCTTGTGGACAGTGTGCAGCCTGGAGGCCGGCTCAACCCTGCTGGGGCGGCGGCCGCAGCGGGCCTGATTGGGCGCGCTGCTGTGGACTGTTGTCCAGGCGGTGATTCTGTTGGTAATCATAGGCGTGCCGGGCGGACAGATGATTGCGAAGATTGCGTCAATAAACAGTGCTTGCGCAATTTTTAACCCTTCATGGATAATTCACCGCAATAGTTACGACAAAGGCCAACCCAATGAGCAAGCTTGACCGATACGACCTGAGTATTTTGGCGGAATTGCAGCGCGACGCGAGGATCTCCAACCAGGAGCTGGCCGAACGCATCGGCCTGTCGCCTTCGCCCTGCTCGCGCCGGGTCAAGCAATTGGAAGACGACGGCTATATCGCCCGCCAGGTCGCCCTGCTGGATCGCAAGATGCTCGGCCTTAGCCTTACAGCCTACGTATTGATCGGCATGGACCGGCACACGCCGGAGCGTTTCGAGAATTTTGAAGCCGCCATTCGCACCTTGCCGCAAGTGCTGGAATGCAGTTTGGTGACCGGGATGGACGCGGACTACCAGTTGAAGGTGGTGGTGCCGGATATGGACCATTACCAGAAACTGCTGCTGGGCCATCTGACCCGCATCGAAGGGGTGACCAGCGTGCGTTCCAGCTTTGTGCTCAACCAGGTACTCAACAGCACCGAACTGCCGCTGACCCACCTGCGCACCTGAGAACACTGAGATTCAAATGTGGGAGGGGGCTTGCTCCCGATAGCGGTGGGTCAGTTGATAAATAACTGACACTCAGTCATCGGGAGCAAGCCCCCTCCCACATTTGGATTGTGCTTCGACTCAGGTCAATGTTGCGTCTGTAACGCTGCCGTATACTGCTCGCTTGTCTTGCTGGAAGAGCCCCATGAACAACATCGACCCCGCCCTGTTTGAAGAATGGATGATGACCGGCCTGGTCACTATCCTCATCATTTTCATGGGCTTTATCGTCTGGGACCTGGCGAAGAAATCCAAGGCCGGGCGCTTTGGCTCATTCATTCTGTTTTTCGTGCTGGGCCTGGGCGTGGCCGCGTTCATCATCAAGAGCGTGGTGATCGGCTTGATCGAGTCCGGCGCTTTATAGGCGCGCCGGTACTGCTTTCCATTGGCCTTGATCCAGGCCGTCGATAGACCAGTCACCAATGCGCACGCGCACCAGGCGCAGCGTCGGCAGGCCCACCGCTGCGGTCATGCGCCGTACCTGACGGTTGCGCCCTTCCCGAATCACCAATTCCAGCCAATGGGTGGGCACGCTTTTACGAAAACGTACCGGCGGGTTGCGCGGCCATAATGCCGGCTCCTCCAGTTGTCGGGCCTCGGCAGGCAAGGTCATGCCGTCGTTCAGCTCGACGCCATCGCGCAGGCGTTGCAGTTGTTCTTCGGTCGGCTCGCCTTCCACCTGCACCCAGTAGGTTTTCGCCAGCTTGTGCTTGGGGTCGGCGATGCGCGCCTGAAGCTGGCCATCGTTGGTCAACAGCAGCAAGCCTTCGCTGTCACGGTCCAGGCGCCCGGCCGGGTAAATACCGGGAATGTCGATGAAATCCTTGAGGGTCGCGCGACCGCCTTCGTCGCTGAACTGGGTCAACACGTCGAACGGCTTATTGAACAGGATCAGCTTCGGCTCGGCCGGTGGCGCCTTGGCGACACGCCGAACAGGCTGCGAAGGTTTCACGCCTGGGCGGCGCGAATCGGGACGGGTAGGACGGGACATGGCAAAGAAACATCTAACGGTCAGGACCGACAATGCTAGTGGCCTGACCGCCAAATGACCATCCCAACCGCTTAGCGGAACGGCGGCTCGTCGAAGCTGCGCAGTTTGCGCGAGTGCAACGAGTTGAGTTCGGTGCGCAACAGGTCGACCGCCTCGATGCCGATCTTCAAGTGCTGGCTGACCGCACGCTCGTAGAACGCGTTGGCCGAACCCGGCAGCTTGATCTCGCTGTGCAAGGGTTTGTCGGATACGCATAACAAGGTGCCGTAAGGCACGCGCAAACGGTAACCCTGGGCGGCGATGGTGCCGCTTTCCATGTCCACGGCCACGGCGCGGGACAGGTTGATCAGCGGCCGTTCCTGGGCCCAGCGCAATTCCCAGTTACGGTCGTCATAGGTCAGCACGGTACCGGTGCGCAGGCGTTTTTTCAGCTCTTCGCCTTTTTCGCCAGTGACGTGGGCCGCCGCTTGCTGGAGCGCCAACTGCACCTCGGCCAGGGCCGGGATCGGGATGTTCGGCGGTACCACGCGGTCAAGAATCCCGTCACGGCGCATATAAGCGTGGGCCAGTACGTAGTCGCCGATGGTCTGGGATTGGCGCAGGCCGCCGCAGTGGCCGATCATCAGCCAGCAATGCGGGCGCAACACGGCCAGGTGGTCGGTGATGTTCTTGGCGTTGGACGGGCCCACGCCGATGTTCACCAGGGTCACGCCGTGGCCGTCACTGGCTTGCAGGTGATACGCCGGCATCTGGTAGCGATGCCAGACCACGCCGGCGGCAATCGCCGAGGCTTCGCCGTGGTCCATGCTCTTGTCGATGACCACGTTGCCCGGCAGCACCATGCGGATAAAACGCGGGTCGCTGCGCAGTTGTTCCAGGCCGTGCAGGATGAACTGGTCAACGTAGCGGTGGTAGTTGGTCAGCAGGATCCACGGCTGTACATGGCGCCAATCGCTGCCGGTGTAATGCACCAGGCGGCGCAGGGAAAAGTCCACGCGCGCCGCGTCGAACAATGCCAGGGGCAGCGGGTCGGTGTTTTCCCAGTCGTAAAGGCCATCGGCAATGCCGTCGGTGGCGGCGGACAGGTCGGTACTGGGGAATACGCGGGCCAGGGTCGCGGCGGTCACGCCGGAGCCGGCCAGTTCGTCGCCCTGCTCCACCACATACGGGTACGGAATGTTCTGCTGGCTGACGCCCACTTCCACCGTGACGGTGAAGTCGTGCATCAGCGGCACCAGTTGCTCCAGCAGGTACTTACGAAACGCGGCGGGGTGGGTCACGGTGACGCTGTAGGTACCCGGCAGTTGCACCTTGGCATATGCACGGGTGGTCTGTGGGACTTCGCCATGGCAGTGGTAGGTCAGGCGCAGTTCCGGGTAGCGAAACAGTGCGCGTTGTGCGGCGTCGGGCTCGACGCGGTCCTTGAGGTATTGCTTGAGGGCTTGATTGAGCGCGCCGGTGGCTTGCTCATGCAGAGCCGCCAGCCGGTCCACGGCTTCTTCGGCGGTTTTAACGACAACAAAAGCTTCGGTCACGGTAAGCATCCTGTGTTCTGGACTTGCAGGCCTTTATCTTGCCTGTATCCCGGCCTCACCGAAACAGCCGGATTGGAATGCACCTTAAAATATGGGAGATGGCGGGGTTGAGCGCGCGACTATGGCTTCTACATCCACCCCACGCGGCAAGGTGCCATATACCCGCCCCGACGATTCGCCCAACCGGCTGGCGATAAACCCGTCGCTGACCGCCGCATTTCCTGCTTCCAGCAATAACTTGGCCTGCAACGCCACGGCAATATCCTCGGTCAACTGCCGCGCACGGTACTGAATGTCCTGGGTGTCCATAAACGCCGACTTCAACTGCTCGATATGCCGCGCCAGTTGCTTGTCACCATGGCCGTCTCCCAACTCCACAAACAGCACCTCCAGCACGCCTGGCTCTTTGGACAAGGCGCGGAGTACGTCCAGGCATTGCACATTGCCGGAACCTTCCCATGTCGAGTTCACCGGCGCCTCACGGTAAAGACGCGGCAGGATGCTGTCTTCCACATACCCGGCGCCGCCCATGCATTCGGCGGCTTCGTTGATCATCGCGGGCGCTCGCTTGCAGATCCAATACTTGCCCACCGCCGTGACCAGCCGAGCGAACTTGGCTTCCTGTTCATCTTCAAGATGATCCAGGGCGCGCCCCATGCGCAGGCTCAAGGCCAGGGCCGCTTCGCTCTCCAATGCCAGGTCGGCCAGGACGTTCTGCATCAGCGGCTGCTGGTTGAGCACGCGGCCACCGACCAGGCGGTGCGCGCAGTGATGACTGGCCTGGGTCAGTGCCTGACGCATCAAGGCGCTGGAGCCGACCATGCAATCGAAGCGGGTCATGGCGACCATTTCGATGATGGTCGGCACACCCCGGCCCTCTTCACCGACCATCCAGGCCAGGGCGCCGCGAAACTCCACTTCGCTGGACGCGTTGGAGCAGTTGCCGAGTTTGTTCTTCAAGCGCTGGATATAGAACTCGTTGCGCGTGTCATCCGGGCGGTGCCGGGGCAGCAGGAAACAGGTCAGGCCCTTGTCGGTCTGGGCCAGGGTCAGGAAGCCATCGCACATCGGTGCCGAGCAGAACCACTTGTGGCCCACCAGTTCATAGGCCTGGCCGGGCCCACCCGCGCCCACCGGATAAGCGCGTGTGGTGTTGGCCCGCACGTCGGTGCCGCCCTGCTTCTCGGTCATGGCCATGCCGATGGTGGCGCCGGCTTTGTGGGCAATGCCGACGTTGCGTGGGTCATATTGGGTCGAAAGGATTTTCGGCAACCAGCGATCTGCCAGGTCCGGTTGCAGGCGCAAGGCCGGAACGCAGGCGAAGGTCATGGTCAGCGGGCAACCGGTGCCGGCCTCGGCCTGGCTGTGCAGGTAGGTCATTGCCGCACGGGCCACATGGGCGCCGGCCTGCGGGTGAGCCCAGGGCAGCGACGGCAGGCCATGCTCAACGGCAGTGCGCATCAGTTCGTGATAAGCCGGATGAAACTCCACCAGGTCAATGCGATGACCATAACGGTCATGGCTGCTGAACACCGGTTTGTTCTGGTTGGCCAGGAACCCGGCTGCCATCAACGGCCCTCCGGCCAGCGCGCCGTAGGCATCGATACGCGATTCGGCCCAGCCGGCGCCAAAGCGACGCGACCATTGCTGCAGGGGCAAGTCGATGCGATACAGGTTGGTGCCGTCCAGGGACGGTGGCTGATTGGTGACGTCGTGGGTTTCGGCAAACTGATGCAGGTTCATGACGGGCCTCCTGGAAAAAGGCCACGTGAAAGAGGGGCCTTGAATTCAGTTAAGCACCGACCTCACGCTTAAAACAGTGGCATACCCGCCGAATGCCCGGCGCTTTCGCCCTCACCCAAGCGCAACACGCGGCGCTCCAGCACCCCTTGCAGGGCTTCGAACCGCACCGGTTTAGCCAGGCGATCAGTCATGCCGATGCCATGGCAGCGTTCACGCTCTGGTCCATCACTTGAGCTACTCAAGGCGATCACCGGCAACTCACCACAGTCGGGCAGTGCACGAATCTGACAGCACAATGAGAAGCCGCCCTCCGGCACGTCGAGCAGCACCGCATCGAAGCGATTGCCTTGTAATGCCGCCAGTGCCGCCGGGCCGTTATCTACGGTTTTCACCCGGTAGCCGAGTTTGAGCAACATGCCACGCACCGCCAACTGGCCGACGCTGTTGTCGTCCACCAGCAACACGGTGCAATCCTGGGGCGCACGCTGCCTGGGCTGCGCTTGCCCGCTCGGCTTGGGTTGCGCAGGCACCACGCTGACGTCCACCTCCAACTGAAAACGGCTGCCCTTGCGCGGCTCCGAATGATGGGTCAGGCGCCCACCCAACAGCTCGATCAACTGCCGGCAAATCGCCAAACCAATGCCCAGGCCGCCGTATTCGCGAGTCATCGAGCCATCAAGCTGGAAGAAGCGCTGGTACAGCGTGGCCTCATCGAGAAAGGCGAAGCCGATACCGGTGTCGGTGACAATAAAGCTCAGGTGCAATGCACCCTCCCCTTCGGGCACCCCGACCACGCGCAAGCGCACAGCGCCGAGTTGGGTAAATTTGAATGCATTGTCCAGCAGGCAATCCAGGCATTGGAGCAGTTTGTCGGCATCGCCGATCACCCGGTCCGGCAACTCATCGGCAACATCAATGGAAAACGCCAGGCCCTTGCTCTGCGCGCTGGGGGTGAACTGCTGGCGCAAGGTGTCGAGCACACCGCGCAGGCTGAACGCTTGCGGCTGGGCCACCATCCGACCGGCCTGCAACTCGGTCAGGGTGAGGATACCGTTGACCATGCGCATCATGTCCCGCGCCGAGCCCGCGGCGGTTTGCTGGTACTGCGCCAGGTCCTCGCCCAACGGCACGGTCTGCATCAATTCCAGGGAACCAATCACCCCATTCATCGGCGTGCGCAGTTCGTGGGTCAGGGTGGCGAGAAACTCGTCTTTGAGGCGATTACTGCGGGCCAGTTGCTGGTTGAGCGCTTCGAGCTTCTGGCTGGCGTCGAGGAGGATTTGCGCCTGCTGTTCGCGCATACCGTTGATGCGGTCGGCCAGGGCCAGGGACAGCAGCGCCACTTCAATGGCCGAGCCGAGCTGGCTGGCGTACATGGTCAGGAACACGTTGGGCAGGTAGCCCAGCACCATCAGCGTATTGACCACTCCGCCCAGCAGGAACGCCGACCAGGCGATGATGAAGTAGCGCGCCATGCGCTGCCCGCAGTACCAGGCCTTGATCGCGGCGACAAAGATGGTCACGGTGAACACCAGCGCCAGGCCGGTGGCCAGGCGCAGGGCCACGGCGTAGCTGGTCAACAGCGCCAGCGCCATCACCACGCCGCCGCAGGCTGCCAGCGCCAGCAGGATCCGGTCGATCCAGCGGCTGTGCTGCACGGTGTGCAGGAAGCTGCGAGCGAACAGGCTGCCGAACAATGCCGCCGATCCGATCAGGAACGGCACCGCCGCATTCGCCCACCACGGGTTGTTCGGCCAGAAGTACTGCACCGCGACGCCATTGACCGACAGCTGGTACAAGCCGAACGATGCAATATAGAGGATGTAATAGAGGTAGCTGGTGTCGCGCACGCTGAGGTAAATGAACAGGTTGTAGATCAGCATGCCCAGCAGCACACCATAAATAGCCCCGAGTACATACAAGCGCAGCGGTTGTTCTTCCAGGTACGCCGTGCCCGCCCACAGGGTCAGCGGCGCCTGGATCGAGCCCTGGCTTTGCAAGCGCAGGTACAGGGTCTGCTGCTGATCGGGCGCAAAATTGAGCTTGAACAGGTAATTGCTCTGGCTCACCTCACGGCTGGAAAACGGTAATGCACTGCCGGTGCGGGCGGTCAGGCGGTAGTGACCGGTGCCGTCGCTCTGATACAGGTCCAGGCGATTGAGCGGCGGATAAGCCAACTCCAGAAACCAGGTGCGCGGTGCACGGGGATCTGTTGCGCTGTAATGCAGGTTGACCTTGAGCCAGAACACCGAGCGCGAATAGCCGGCGTTGAGAGTGGCTTTGTCATGGGTCTTGAACTGGGCGGCGTAGGCGGGGGAACTGACATCGGCAATGGTGAGGGCATCGGTTGGGTCTTCGAGCACTTGCATGACCTGGCCCAGCGGCAGGCTTCGCGTGTCCTGGTTGAACTCGACGGCGCCGGCGAGCAAGGGTAGCCCGCACAATATAAAGATCAGCAAATAGCGCATAGAGCCCCAGCGTGGCCTGTCCGGTTATGTCAAAAGCCCCCCATCCTTTTGAGAAGACGTACACCGGCGATACAGTAAGTTGTTTGAATGCACTTTAGCATAGCCATTAAAGGCCATTGGACACCATTGAACTATTTTTTTGAAAGGCTCTACATCAAGGCCTTCAGAGGATTTTCATGCTGTTTCAATCGCCAGAAAAGCGCTGCTTCAGCGCTCACACTTCAACCATCGTCAGACGGCCACGCAAAAAGCGTTTGGTGGTAAGCTCGCGCACCATGAATATCTACAGCTCTCGCCCTGTTGTCCTCTGTCTCTCCGGCCACGATCCCAGTGGTGGCGCCGGCTTGCAGGCAGATATCGAAGCCCTGCTCGCCCAGGGCTGCCACGCGGCCCCGGCCGTCACAGCGTTGACCGTGCAGAACACCGTCAATGTCAGCGACTTCCGCGTGCTCGACCGTGAGTGGGTGCTGGCCCAGGCCAATGCCGTGCTCGGCGACTCCGAAGTCGCAGCCGTCAAACTGGGCATGCTCGGTTCCACCGCTATGGTCGATACGGTGGTCGAACTGCTGCAGGCGCACCCGCATCTGCCGGTGGTCTGCGACCCGGTGCTGCGCGCCGGTGGCGGCGGTAGCCTGGGCAAGGACGAAGTCGGCTATGCGATGCGCGAGCGGCTGTTGCCCTTGTCACTGATCGCCACGCCCAACCTGCCGGAAGCGCGCATCCTGGCCGAACTGCCAGACGGCACTGCCGATGAATGCGCCGAGAAACTGTTGCCGTACATCAAGCACCTGCTGATCACCGGCGGCCATGGCGACGAACACGAAGTGCACAACCGCCTGTACAGCCGCGACGGCACGCGCCATACCTTTACCTGCCAGCGCTTGCCCGGCAGCTATCACGGTTCGGGCTGCACCTTGGCCAGCGCCCTGGCCGGGCGCATCGCCCAGGGCGAAGGTTTGGCCAGCGCGGTGCAATCGGCCCTCAACTACACCTGGCGCACCCTGCGTGACGCCGAGCAACTGGGCCAGGGCCAGTTCGTGCCGCGCCGGCTGCCGCTGGATTTCTGCTCGTAACTTATCGCTTGTCACAGCAAGGGGCTTGCCCGATGAAACTACGTGGCCTTTACGCCATTACCGACAGCCAGCTCCTGGCCGGCAAGTTCCTCGCCTACGTCCAAGCGGCGCTGGACGGCGGCGTGACACTGTTGCAGTACCGCGACAAAAGCAGCGACGAGGCACGGCGCCTGCGTGAAGCCGAAAAGCTGTATGAACTGTGCTCGCGCTACAAGACTCAATTGATCATCAACGATGATGCCGAACTCGCCGCGCGCCTGGGCGTGGGCGTGCATCTGGGGCAGACCGATGGTCCGCTGACCCCGGCCCGTGCGCTGCTCGGTTCCAAGGCGATCATCGGTGCTACCTGCCACAGCCAGATCGAACTGGCCGAACAGGCCGCCAAGGAAGGCGCCAGCTATGTCGCCTTCGGGCGCTTCTTCAATTCCACCACCAAGCCCGGCGCACCTGCCGCCACCGTTGAAATGCTGGCCGAGGCCCGCACGCGCTTGCAGTTGCCGATCTGCGTGATCGGCGGCGTGACCCTGGACAACGCCGAACCGCTGGTGGCCCACGGTGCCGACCTGTTGGCCGTGGTGCACGGTTTGTTCGGCGCCGACAGTACTCAGGAAGTCACGCGACGCGCCCGTGCTTTCAATGCCCTTCTTAAAATCTGATTTCAGAGAGACGTCCATCATGTCCCGTTCCGAAACCCTGTTTGCCAATGCCCAGAAACACATCCCCGGCGGTGTGAACTCACCCGTGCGTGCGTTCAAGAGCGTGGGCGGCACGCCGCTGTTCTTCAAACATGCCGAAGGCGCCTACGTCACCGACGAAGATGACAAGCGCTACGTCGACTACGTCGGCTCCTGGGGCCCGATGATTCTCGGCCATAGCCACCCGGACGTACTCGACGCGGTGCGCCAGCAGCTGCAACACGGCTTGTCCTATGGCGCGCCGACCGCCATGGAAACCGAGATGGCCGACCTGGTTTGCGCCATCGTGCCGTCGATGGAAATGGTGCGCATGGTCAGCTCCGGTACCGAAGCCACCATGAGCGCGATCCGCCTGGCCCGCGGTTTCACCGGCCGCGACAACATCATCAAGTTCGAGGGTTGCTACCACGGCCACTCCGACAGCCTGTTGGTCAAGGCCGGCTCCGGCGCGCTGACCCAAGGCGTACCCAACTCTGCCGGTGTACCGGCGGCATTCGCCAAACACACCCTGACCCTGCCGTTCAACGACATCGCCGCCGTCGAGCAAATGCTCAGCGAAGTCGGCCAGGACGTGGCCTGCATCATCGTCGAGCCGGTGGCCGGCAACATGAACTGCGTACCACCGGCACCGGGTTTCCTCGAAGGCCTGCGCGAGCAGTGCGACAAGCACGGCGTGGTGCTGATCTTTGACGAAGTGATGACCGGTTTCCGCGTCGCCCTCGGCGGCGCCCAGGCACACTACGGCGTCACGCCGGACCTGAGCACCTTCGGCAAGATCATCGGTGGCGGTATGCCAGTAGGCTGCTTCGGCGGCAAGCGCGAAATCATGCAGCACATCGCCCCGCTGGGCCCGGTCTACCAGGCTGGCACCTTGTCGGGTAACCCGCTGGCAATGGCCGCTGGCCTGACCACCCTGCGCCTGATCAGCCGCCCGGGCTTCCACGCCGAGCTGACCGACTACACCACCCGCCTGCTTGATGGCCTGCAGCAGCGCGCCGACGCCGCGGGTATCCCGTTTGTCACCACCCAGGCCGGTGGCATGTTCGGCCTGTACTTCAGCGGCGCCGACGACATCGTCACCTTTGATGACGTGATGGGCAGCGATGCCGACCTGTTCAAGCGCTTCTTCCACCTGATGCTTGAAGGCGGCGTGTACCTGGCGCCGAGCGCCTTCGAAGCCGGCTTCACCTCGATCGCCCATGGCGAAGCCGAGCTGAAACTGACCCTGGATGCTGCCGAACGCGCCTTCGCGGCCCTGAAATAAGTGACCCACGTTCTGACGTTGCCCCCCAGGCAGCGTCAGATTTGCTACTTTGCTTACAGAAGTTTCCTGGTTTTTTCGAGAATTGCCCTGCAATCCGGCAGATAACTTGCCCAAGCAGCAGAAAAACGAGTAAAGACTTTGTAAGCAGAGGCCTGCTTATTTCATAATGCGCGCTTATTGGACTCCCCGAGGGTCCGCGCGCCCCGTCAGAGGTAAGTCGATTCCCATGAAACGCACCGGCCGCACCCTGGTTCTGGGCTGCCTGTTGCTCCTTCAGCCGCTGCTGGCACATGCCCAGGCAGGCGGCAACTCGTTGTTAATCCCAGCGATGGGTCGTTGCACCCTCAATACCCAGCCAGACAGCCAGGCCGAAGCCCTGAGCGCGTGCCAGAAACAAGCTGATGAAGGGGATGCGCAAGCGCAATACGAGTTGGGCGAGTTCTACCACGACAGCAAGAACCCGGCCGTCGACCTCAACAAAGCGTTGAGCTACTTCGAAAAGGCTTCGCTACAAGGCCACGCCCAGGCGCAATTCCAGCTCGGCAATATGTTCTTCAAGGGTGAAGGCGTGCCGGCCAATAACGTGCAGGCCTACATCGTGCTGAAAATGGCCGCGGTCAACGGTGCTGAAGACGCGCTGGACACCGCCGATGAGGTCGCCGAGCACATGCAGCGCGATGAACTGGAAGTGGCGACCCAGGTACTGGGGCAGATTTTCCGTAATTACCTGCAGGAATTGCAGAGCGCCGATGGGCGCTCGCCCTTCTCTCCCCTGCCCTGATCACGGCGATAACAGGTAGCCCTGTCGATATGCCGTGGACCCCGCTACATGGGCAATCGTCATACCGGCGCTTGCCATGCGGCGTACTGATCGCACATACAACAGCCCTTCATGCTCACACGCGACCTCAATCACTCGGTCCGTGATCGGGTCGATGACTTGCGCCACGATCTGTCCTGCTTCGAGGTAGTCCCCCACCTGCGCGCAAAAGACCATCAAGCCTCCCACCGGGCTCACCACCGGCTCGACCCCCGCCAAGGGTGTTGGCGGGCTCAATAGCGCCGGCAGTGGCGGCGCTTGCCCCTCAATGCCTCCCTGTAACATCAGATAGTTGATCAACGCCTGACAATCCTGCCGCGCCAGCCCGTGGTCCACATCGGCAACGCCGCGCAACTCCACGGTCACGGCAAAACCCGGCGCCGAAAAGGCCCCAGGAAAACGCGCCTGCATCCGTGCCCAGAACAAGGTGTAGCAATCGTCGAACGAATGCCCGCCCGCGTCCGGGCTCATAAAGCAGGCCCGAGCGCCCAGGTACCGCGCCAGCGGCTCCACCTGGGGCCAGGCATCGGGCGCCAGGTACAGGTGCTGCACTGCCTCGAAATCACAATGCAGGTCCAGCACCCTGTCGGCGTCACAGGCCAGCGTTTGCAGGACCAAACGCAGAGAGTGCAGCTGGGTCGCCGGTACCTGGCTGACAAGGGTTCGCCGCAGGGCCGCACGGATCAGATGCAGGTTATGCGCAGGATCATCGGTCAGAACATCCTGTACCTGGTCGCCGACCTGCTCGCTGACGTCAACGAAGAAGCGGTTGAAGTTCTCTCGACTGTCGTTATCGAAACGCCCCTGCGGTACGTCCATCAGCACCTGCTCCAACCCCAACGGATTGGCCACCGGCACCAGCACCACTTGCCAACGCAACGCACCTGTCGCCTCCAGGTGCGCCAGACGCTGTTTGAGATGCCACAACACCAGCATCCCCGGTAATTCATCGGCGTGCAGGGACGCCTGGATGTAAACCTTGCTCGGCGCATTGGCCGGACCGTAATGAAAACTATGAATATGCCGCGTGGTACCTGGCACAGCCGTTAACAGTTCATGCCTGTGAGTCTGCATATTGCCCCCCTATCGACTCGAATCAAGAAAGCTCAGCCAACGTCGTTCAGCCAGATGGAACAAGCCGACCAACGCGAACGTAATACACAAGTAAAGCGCCGCGGCCAGGCCAAAGGATTGGAAGGTGAGGAAGGTTGCAGCGTTGGCATCCCGTGCGACTTTCAGGATATCCGGCACCGTTGCCGTGAACGCCAGGGTGGTGGAATGCAACATGAAGATCACTTCATTGCTGTAGTAGGGCAACGACCGGCGCAGGGCCGAGGGCATGATCAAGTGCACGTACAACTTCCAGCCGTCGAAGCCCAGGGAACGAGCAGCCTCGATTTCACCGCGTGGCATTGCCCGAATTGCGCCCGCCAGTATTTCCGTGGTGTAGGCCGCGGTATTGAGGGCAAACGCCAGAAGCGTGCAATTGAGCGCTTCGCGAAAAAAGGCATCCAGCAACGGTTGCTCGCGAACAGCGCCAATGCTGTAGATGCCGGTGTAGAAGATCAGTAACTGGATATACAGCGGTGTGCCGCGAAACACGTAGGTAAAGCTTTGCACCGGCCAGCGCAGCCAGCGTCGGCTGGACGTCCTGGCGATGGACAGTGGCAACGCCAACAGCAGGCCCAGGCACAAAGAGGCGCTGGTCAGCCACAAGGTCATGGCCAGACCGGTGATTTGTTGACCGTCGGAATAAATAAACGGCCGCCAATACTCCTGGATAAGCTCGATCATGATGATGATCCCTGCACACCTTCACCATACCGACGCTCCAGCCAGCGCAACGCTGCGTTTGAAACACTGCTGAGCAACAGGTAGACCAGCGCCGCCAGCAGCAGAAAAGCCAGTAATTGCTGACTGCTCTTGCCCGCCATCTGCGCCACTTTCACCAGGTCTGCCAGGCCGATGATCGACACCAGCGCCGTAGCCTTGAGCAAGACCATCCAGTTATTGCCCAGACCCGGCAGGGCGAATCGCATCATCTGCGGGAATATCACATGCAAAAAGCTCTGCCTGAAGCTCAGGCCAAGGGCCTTGGCTGCCTGGAACTGCCCACGGGGTACAGCCAGCAACGCGCCGCGAAAGGTTTCGGTGAAATAAGCGCCGTAGATAAACCCCAGAGTGATCACGCCGGCGCTGAAAGGGTCGATATCGATGTAGGCCCAGCCCAATTCGCTGGTCAGACGACTCAGGCCTGTCTGCAATCCGTAGAAAATCAACAGCATTAACAGCAGGTCCGGTACCCCGCGAATCAAGGTGGTGTACACCTGTGCGCACAGGCGCCATGCCCTCACCCTGGACAGCTTGGCACCTGCCCCCAGCAGGCCCAGGATCAGCCCCAGCAGCAATGACAACAGTGCCAGTTGCAAGGTGACCCAGACCCCGTGCAGTAACATCGGCAAAAAACTGCCCAGGGACGCGGCGAATTGAGTGAAGGCAGGTAGCATGATCGTGTCCTCGCTGGCCGTTGAAGGCGGTTATTGGCCGCTGAACATGTTCACACCGGGGAAGTACTGCTCTTGCAGGCGAGCATAGGTACCATCGGCGTGCAGGGCAGCCAGCCCCTTATTCAACAGCGCTTTCAACGTGTGGTTGCCCTTGGCGACGCCGATGCCGCTTTTGGACGGCATCAACTCGCTGTCAATCAGCGGCCCCAGTACAAACCCGACGCCTTGGGGTGAACGCAAAAATCCGCTCTGTGCTTGCTGAGCATCCTGCAGCGATGCCTGCAAACGCCCTGTCAGCAGGTCCGCGTACACTTGCTCCTGATCGGCATAAGCCACCACCTTCATACCCTGCCCAGCGAGCACTTGCCGGGCATAAACTTCCTGAGTACTGCCCTGCAAATAGCCGACGGCCATGCCTGTGGAAAGCTCAGTGCCAGGGCGCATCACCATGGCAGTGGGGCTGGAAAACACCTCCGAGGAGAAGTCGATGACCTTTTGCCGAGCGGCAGTGATGGTCATTGAAGCGAAGATGGCGTCGATCTTGCCGGCGTTGAGGCTGGGAATCATGCCGTCAAAGTCACTCTCGACCCATTGGCAGCGAACATTCAAACGTGCACAAATTGCATTGCCGATATCTATTTCAAAACCGGTCAAAGTCCCCGTGCTGTCTTTATAAGCAAAGGGCGCATAGTTGGGATCGGCAGCGAAACGGATCACGTTGTAATCGTTGGCAAACAACGATGTATTAATCAGGAGCGCGGTGAATAACATCAGGAGTATTTTTTTCATTATTGTATTCCTCGTTATTGATTGAACAGTTGGACTGACTACACCTCTATAAATGGAATTTCTCTGCGCACTACCAGCGAGCCCTCCGGCGCATCGAACTCACGCGCGATGCGATGCCCTGAATACACCGCCGCCGCAATGGTGCCGGGCGCCACGCAGTCGCCGATCAGCGTCAGCGTTCGGATGCCTGCCGCCTGTAACTGTTCGGGTGAGTTGTTCAAGGCCTGATACAGCGCCTGCTCAGGCTCCCGGGAAGTGACCAGCAGCAAGGCTGCAGCTGGGATCAACCGCGTACGTTCGGTGTAGATGCAGCCCGCTACCACGCCCTCTGGCTTAACGCTGACCAGCGTATGGGACGGCACGATCGTGACATTCAACTGCATCAGACGACGCTGAATGCGATGCTGCTCAAGGGTGTTATGGGTCCAGGCCGCCACGTCCGCCGCGGGGGTGACGAATATCACCTCCACGCCACGCGCCACCAGATGTTCGGCCAGCACGCTGCCCATGTAATAGTGATCGTCATCGAACAGCAGCACCGGCGAAGCGGGCAACGCCCCTGCCATCAGGTCATCAGGCGTCAGCACGGGCAGGCTGTCCAGGCCCGATAAGGATCGGCGCAAGGCGCGCCCCAATCCATCACGTCGCCAGTGGGAACCCGTAGCAATGAACACATGCTCAGCGGCTAAATCCAGCACGTCCTGGGCCTGCAAGTGGCTTTCCCGATAGATCTCCACCGACGGCATACGGCTCAACGCATCCAGTCGATAGTCAATCACCCGCGCCCAACTCGCCAGCCCCGGCAGCCGGGCTTCCAGCGCTACACGTCCGCCCAGGGTGCGCAGGCTGTCGACCAGGGCCACTTCCATCCCTCGCGCACCCAGGATCCGTGAACACTCAAGCCCGGATGGCCCGGCGCCGACCACCAGCGCCCGGCCGGGTTGCTGCGTATGGTTGACCGACTCGGGATGCCAGCCACGTCGCCATTCCTCACCCATGGTCGGGTTCTGTGTACAGCGCAGGGGCGTGCTGGTGTGATCGCCACTGACGCATACATTGCAGCCGATACACTCGCGAATTTCCTCGGTGCGCCCCTCTTCAATCTTCTTGGGCAAGAAGGGATCGGCAATCGAAGGGCGGGCCGCCCCGATCAGATCCAGCACGCCACGACGAACCAAAGACACCATGGTGTCTGGCGAAGTGAAGCGGCCGACGCCCACCACGGGCTTGCTGGTCAGCGCCTTGAGCCCCAGCAGGAAGGTCTCCTGGTAACCCTCCCCGGCAAAGCGCGCCGTCACGCTGTCATTGGACCAATCGGCGACATTGACGTCCCACAAGTCCGGCAGGTCCGCCAGCATCGAGAAGATTTCGGCACCTTCGCCCTCGCGACTCAAGCCGTCGGCCATTTGTTCATCCACCGCCAGGCGGACCGCTACGGCACACCGATCACCGACTGCGTCGCGAGTGTCTTCAATCAATTCGCGGAGCAAACGCACACGGTTTTCCAACACACCGCCGTATTCGTCGGTACGCCGGTTATTGCGTGGCGTGAGGAAATGGAACGGCACACTCAGGTCGTGGCCGGCGTACACATAGATGATGTCGAAACCCGCCTCCCGGGCGCGCAATGCGGCGGCTCGATGCAGGGCGCGCAATTGCCGGATATCGGCATGGCTCATGGCCCGGGCCTGCACCGGGTCGTAACTGCGCACCGGGGTATTGGAAGGCGCCCAGGGAATTTCGCGACTGTAGCGGTTGGGCGCCGAGTAACCGTTGAATGCCAGCTCTACCCCTGCCAACGACCCGTGCTGGTGTACCGCCTCACACATGCGGGCCAATGCAGGAATGTCGCGCTCATCCCACAAACGCGCCTCGATATAAGGGGAGAACTCGCTCAGCGGGCTGATTTCGCACTCTTCAGTGCACACCACGCCCCAGCCGCCCTCGGCTTTCACTGCGCGCATCCGGGCCATGGCCGAGGGATGTACATGGCCCATGCCATTACAGTGGGGAACTTGATAAAAGCGATTGCAAGTACGGACCGGGCCTATTTGTACCGGCTCAAACAGAATGTCATAGCGAGGATCGCGCACAGGGCTACTCCCGAACAAGTCAGTTCGTTAATGACGGCATGATGGAACTTGGCGCTAATGAGTGGCGTGATTAAACGCAGTTGAACGGGGGAAACTTCGAAGTTTTCTTATTATTGGTATATTCATGATGCCCTCTCTGAATAAACAAAATTTGCTATCTTTCAAACAAAATGTCCATCCATTGAGAGGCAGTTTCGGAAACGCCCTACAAATTAATTGCAGATCATTTCTCGGGCATCGGCATCGGAAACGGCATCACATTGCTCGTGCCCCGTGCTTCGCTGATCTTCGGCGTACCCAGGCGTTCGACTTCATCGATGCGCACAATCGAATGCATCGGCACAAAGCTGCGCACCACGCCTTCGAACTGAGCCTTGAGCTTTTCTTCGCCCGGATCGACGACCAACTGGGTGCGCTCGCCAAAGACGAACTCTTCCACTTCCAGGAAGCCCCACAGATCACTTTGATAGATCTGCTTGGCGTACATTTCGAACACCTGGCCCTGGTTGAGGAAAATCACCTTGTAGATTGGAGCTTCACGTTTGGTCATGGTGGGCGGGGAACACATGGGGATATAAAAGAGGGCGCGAACTATAGCATGGCACCCGATGCACAGCGCTAGGAACCGATGGGCATGACCCCTATAATGCGCGGTTCTTTACCACCAGTTGACGATTCCCATGGCCAAGAAGCTTTATATCGAAACCCACGGTTGCCAGATGAACGAGTACGACAGCTCGCGCATGGTCGACCTGCTGGGCGAACACCAGGCCCTGGAAGTCACCGCCCGCGCCGAAGATGCCGACGTGATCCTGCTCAATACCTGCTCGATCCGCGAACGGGCCCAGGACCGTGTGTACTCCCAGCTGGGCCGCTGGCGTGAATTGAAACTGGCCAACCCGGACATGGTGATCGCCGTCGGCGGTTGCGTGGCCAGCCAGGAAGGTGCTGCGATCCGCGACCGCGCCCCGTATGTCGACGTGGTGTTCGGCCCGCAGACCTTGCACCGCCTGCCGGAAATGATCGACGCCGCACGCGTCACCAAGCTGCCGCAGGTGGACGTATCGTTCCCGGAAATCGAGAAATTCGACCATTTGCCCGAGCCGCGCATCGACGGCCCGAGCGCCTACGTGTCGGTGATGGAAGGTTGCAGCAAGTACTGCACTTTCTGCGTGGTGCCCTACACACGCGGTGAAGAAGTCAGCCGGCCGTTTGACGATGTACTGGCAGAAATCATCCACCTGGCTGAAAACGGCGTGCGCGAAGTGACCCTACTGGGCCAGAACGTCAACGGCTACCGCGGCCTGACCCACGACGGGCGCCTGGCCGACCTGGCGGAGCTGATCCGCGTGGTCGCCGCCGTCGATGGCATCGAACGTATCCGCTATACCACTTCGCACCCGCTGGAATTCTCCGACAGCCTGATCCAGGCCCACGCCGAAGTGCCGGAGCTGGTCAAGCACCTGCACTTGCCGGTGCAATCGGGCTCGGACCGCATCCTGTCGGCGATGAAGCGCAACCACACGGCGCTGGAATACAAATCCAAGCTGCGCAAATTGCGCGCCGCCGTACCGGGCATCTGCATCAGTTCGGACTTTATCGTCGGCTTCCCGGGCGAAACCGAGAAAGATTTCCAGCAGACCATGAAGCTGATTGAAGACGTCGGTTTCGACTTTTCCTACTCGTTTGTGTACAGCCAGCGCCCGGGCACCCCGGCGGCGGACCTGCTGGACGAAACCCCGGAGGCGTTGAAAAAGGAGCGGTTGAACGCACTGCAACATCGCCTCAACCAACAGGGTTTCGAAATCAGCCGACAAATGGTCGGCTCGACCCAGCGCATCCTGGTCACCGATTATTCGAAGAAAGACCCGGGTGAGTTGCAGGGGCGCACCGAGAACAACCGCATCGTCAACTTCCGCTGCGACAACCCGACGCTGATCGGCCAATTCGCCGATGTGCACATCGATGCGGCGCAGCCACACTCGTTGCGCGGCTCGCTGATCAACTGATCTCGCGGACCGGATGAAGATCAAAATGTGGGAGCTGGCTTGCCTGCGATAGCGATGTATCAGTGCCCTATGTGCCAACTGACCCACCGCGATCGCAGGCAAGCCAGCTCCCACAGGAGTTCTTCATGGTTATCGAGAGTGTGGCCAGGCTATTTAAGTGCTTTCGCACACCGGCGCCTGGCGTTATTCTCTCTCTCACCTCATCAGCCAAAGGGCGGCTAAAAGCAACCTTGAACGCACCCATAGCAGAACCCCATCGTTTTCTCCTCGAGCCGTTTGAGGCTCGCCGTTTCGCCAACCTGTGCGGACAGTTCGACGAGCACCTGCGCCTGATCGAACAACGCCTGAGCATCGAGATCCGCAACCGCGGCAATCAGTTCGAGCTCATTGGTGAACCCCAACACACCACGTCTGCCGAAAACCTGCTGCGTCGCCTCTACCGCGAAACCAAGGGTAGTGAGCTGTCGCCAGAGACGGTACACCTGTACCTGCAGGAATCAGCCGTGGAGGACCTGGCCAACAACCCGGTGGCCGAAGCCAGCGTGGCCCTGCGTACCAAAAAAGGCATGATTCGCCCACGCGGCTTGAATCAGCAGAAGTACGTCAAGGAAATCCTCGGCAACGACATCAACTTCGGCATCGGCCCAGCCGGTACCGGCAAGACTTACCTGGCCGTTGCCTGTGCGGTGGATGCCCTGGAGCGCGAGCAAGTGCGGCGCATCCTGCTGGTGCGCCCGGCGGTCGAAGCGGGCGAAAAGCTCGGCTTCCTGCCCGGCGACCTGGCCCAGAAGATCGACCCGTACCTGCGCCCGCTCTACGACGCGCTGTACGAGATGCTCGGCTTTGAATACGTGGCCAAGCTGATCGAGCGCCAGGTGATCGAAATCGCCCCGCTGGCCTACATGCGTGGCCGCACCTTGAACAACAGCTTCATCATCCTCGACGAAAGCCAGAACACCACCGTCGAGCAGATGAAGATGTTCCTCACCCGCATCGGTTTCGGCTCTACCGCCGTGATCACCGGTGACGTCACCCAGGTCGACCTGCCCAAGGGCACCAAGTCTGGGCTGGCGCAGGTGATCGAAGTACTCAAGGATGTACCGGGCATCAGCTTCACGCATTTCATGCCCAAGGACGTGGTGCGTCACCCGCTGGTGCAGCGCATCGTAGAAGCCTATGAGCGTTTCGATCACAAGGATGACGCACCGGCCAGGGACGTTCGCGGCGATGCTTGAGCTAGACCTGCAGCTTGCCACCGAAGCGCCCGCCCCCAGCGAAGCACAGTTCCGGCACTGGTGCACCCTGGCCCTGCGCCAGCGCACCGCAGACTCGGAGCTGACCATTCGTCTGGTGGATGAGCCCGAAGGCCGCGAGCTGAACCACACCTGGCGTCAAAAAGACTACGCGACCAACGTGCTGTCCTTCCCCGCCGACGTACCCGACGAGTTGCTGGATATCCCGCTGCTGGGCGATCTGGTGATCTGCGTCGGGGTGGTCGAGCGCGAGGCAAAGGAACAAGGCAAGGAACTTGAAGCCCATTGGGCCCATCTAGTCATCCACGGCTGCTTGCATCTCTTGGGCTACGACCATATAGACGATGATGAAGCCGAGGAAATGGAAGCACTGGAACGAACGTTGCTTGCTGAACTGGGTCACCGCGACCCTTACGCAGACGACGAAAGCTGATCAACACTCAACTGTCATATCAAAGGATTTAGAGTAATCGCTATGAGCGAAGACCGATCGAGCAACGGGCAGAAGTCATGGCTGGGTAAACTGACCCAGGCTTTTGCCCACGAGCCGAAAAACCGCCAGGAGCTGCTGGAGCTGCTGCGCGAGGCCCACCAGAACAAGTTGCTGGACAGCGAAGCGCTGGCCATCGTGGAAGGCGCCATCCAGGTGGCTGACCTGCAAGTACGGGACATCATGGTCCCGCGCTCGCAGATGATCAGCATCAAGGCGACCCAGACCCCACGGGAATTCCTCCCGGCCGTGATCGACTCGGCGCACTCGCGCTACCCGGTGATCGGTGAAAGCCATGACGACGTCATGGGTGTCCTGCTGGCCAAGGACCTGTTGCCGCTGATCCTCAAGGAGAATGGCGACAGCTTCAACATCAAGGACCTGCTGCGTCCGGCCACCTTCGTACCTGAATCCAAGCGCCTGAATGTGCTGCTGCGCGAATTTCGCGCCAACCACAATCACATGGCCATTGTGATCGACGAATACGGCGGCGTGGCTGGCCTGGTGACCATCGAAGACGTGCTGGAACAGATCGTCGGCGATATCGAAGACGAGCACGACGTCGAAGAGGACAGCTACATCAAGCCGCTGCCCAGCGGTGACTTCCTGGTCAAGGCGCTGACGCCGATCGAGAACTTCAACGAGTTCTTCGACAGCGAATTCTCCGACGATGAGTTCGACACGGTCGGCGGCCTGGTGATGAGTGCGTTCGGGCATCTGCCCAAGCGTAACGAAACCACCGAGATTGGCGCCTATCGCTTCCGCATTTTGAATGCCGATAGTCGTCGTATCCATCTGATCCGTTTGACACCTATTGCCCGCTAAGGAAGGGGTGGGGCATCAGCTATTTCCTGTGTCGCGTTGCCCCTGAGAGCGGGCCAGGCAAGGCGCAGGCCGCAGGGAATGGCATTCCCTTTTCAAGGCCTGCAACGCAGTATGGCCCGCTCTCAGGGACAACCCGAAGGGCCGGGCCTGCTGCGACACAGGGCTGCGTTACTCGTCGTTCATTTGGAAAAACCAAACCACACTCCTCGCGCCTTGCCCTGTGCCGCAGCAGGCCCGGCGCGATACAGGAAATAGCTGATGACCCACCCCTACATGCAGCGCCTGAACCGCCCCGGCTGGCCCGGTAACTTGCTGGCCGTGGTGGCCGGCGCCATCACTACCCTGGCGCTGGCGCCGTTCGATATCTGGCCGTTGGCTCTGGTAGCGGTCGGCCTGTTCTATATCGGCCTGCGGGAGCTGACACCCCGCCAGGCCCTGGGCCGCGGCTGGTGTTTCGGTTTCGGCCTGTTTGGCGCCGGCACCAGCTGGATCTACTACAGCATCCACCACTTCGGCGGCGCTTCGGTGCTGCTGGCGGGGTTCCTGATGCTGCTGTTCACCACCGCCATTGCCTGGTTCTTTGCCCTGCCCGCCTGGTTGTGGGCGCGCTGGCTGCGCCGCAATGAAGCACCGTTGGCGGATGCCCTGACCTTCGCCGCGTTATGGGTTGGCCAGGAAGCGTTTCGTGGCTGGTTCCTCACCGGTTTCCCCTGGTTGTACTCCGGTTACAGCCAACTCGACGGCCCGCTGACCGGCCTCGCGCCGCTGGGCGGAATGTGGTTGATTTCCTTCGCGCTTGCACTCACGGCAGCCCTGCTGTGCAACCTGCCGCGCCTGCTGGCAAGCAAGCGCAACGCCTTCATTGGTGCGGGCCTGGTGTTGCTGGTCGCCCCCTGGGCCATCGGCCTGGCGCTCAAGCACCACGCCTGGACCTCGCCCTCCGGCGCCCCCCTGAGCGTCGCCGCCATCCAGGGCAACGTCGAGCAAAGCATGAAGTGGGACCCCGAGCAGCTTAATGCACAGTTGGCGCTGTATCGCGACATGAGCCTGAGCTCCAAGCGTGTCGACCTGCTGGTATGGCCGGAAACCGCCGTGCCGGTACTCAAGGAGTCGGTCGAGGGCTACCTGGGCATGATGGGCAAGTTTGCCGCCGACCGGAACACCGCGCTGATTACCGGGGTACCGATTCGCCAGGAAGTGCACCATGAGAAGCGCTACTTCAATGGCATTACCGTAGTCGGCGAAGGTGACGGCACCTATCTCAAGCAAAAGCTGGTGCCGTTTGGCGAATACGTGCCGTTGCAGGACATGCTGCGCGGGCTGATTGCGTTCTTCGACCTGCCGATGTCGGACTTCGCCCGTGGCCCTTCAGACCAGGCCATGCTTCAGGCCAAGGGCTATCAGATTGCGCCGTTCATTTGCTATGAAGTGGTGTACCCGGAATTCGCTGCCGGCCTGTCGGCCCAGAGCGACCTGCTGCTGACCATCAGCAACGACACCTGGTTCGGCCGCTCCATCGGCCCATTGCAGCACCTGCAAATGGCGCAGATGCGTGCACTGGAAGCCGGGCGCTGGATGATCCGCGCCACCAACAACGGCGTGACCGGGCTGATCAACCCGTTTGGGCAGATCACCGCACAGATCCCGCAGTTCGAGCGCGGCATTCTCTATGGGGAGGTGGTGCCGATGCATAACCTCACGCCATACCTGCAATGGCGTTCGTGGCCGTTGATCATTGTGTGCCTGGGGTTGTTTGGCTGGGCGCTGCTGGCTGGCCGGATGTCCAAAACGCTATGACCTGTGGGAGCTGGCTTGCCTGCGATGGCGGTGTATCAGTGCGCTGAGTGCTCACTGACCCACCGCCATCGCAGGCAAGCCAGCTCCCACAATTGATTTCCTGTGTTGCACCTATCGGTAGAACAGCCGATACCCCACCTGCCCCACCGCTTCGTTGATCAACTGCCCGCTCTGCCACACCGCCTTGACCTCGGGCATCCAGCCGCCCAGCGGCCGGCCATGGTCCACCCCCAGAAAGCCCACCGGCCCAGGCACCACGGTGAAACCGGCTTTCTCAAAACTCCACACCGAACGCGGCATATGCCAGGCCTGCGTCACCACCACCACACGCTTGATGCCTTGGGGCAGCAGAATCTCGGCGCTCATCTGGGCGTTTTCCCAGGTGGTACGGCTGCGCTCTTCCTTCCAGCGCACGCTGACGCCAAAATCATCCTGCATCGAAACGGCCATCAGTTCGGCTTCACTGGGCGGCGTGCCGTAATGCAAGCCGCCGCTGGTCAGCACCGGCAAGCCTGACGCCTTGGCCAGTCGCGCCGCATAACGCTCACGCTCAAGACCAACGCCGGTGGGCTGGTCGCTGCCCCAGGCGATGTCCCCACGCTCGCGCCCGGAGCCCAACACCACAATCGCATCGGCGCGCTGGGCGAGCGTGGCCCAGTCTTCGCGAGCCAATGGCGGCGCTGTCTCAAGCGCACGGGCGCCCCATTGCACCATCACCGGCAGGCTGATCAACCACATCCCGCCCAGCCCCAGGGCAAAGCACACCCCGGCCAGGCGCGGGCGGCTACGGCGAAACCACCAGGCACACGCCAACAACAACAAAAAAATGCCGGGCGGCAACAGCAATTGTTTGATGAAATAACGAAAAGGCATCGGGCATCTCCAAAGATGCCCGAAGCCTAAATGCAACGCGATCAAGCGACAATCTTTACCAGCCTGTTTCGACAACGTTAATGGATAGTACTGTGCTTCACTTGCACCGTACGGACCGGGACCTTTCCGGGCCGCGACCGGCCGCCAAGTCTTTGAGCCAAATGACCTTGGCCGAACGAGGAGGCTCCTGGGCTGGCGGGGAGGCCTGCCCATGAGAGGCGCGGTGTTGATTCAACTCCAGGTAAGTCCTGATCAATTCAAGCTCTGCCTGGCTCAAGCCTCGCAACTCCAGCTCCAGAGGCCGCTCATCACGCAATCGGCCTGCGGTTCTTGCAGCATCCAATGCCCGACCCAAACGGTCGATCAGTCCTTCATACAATTGCGGTTTCGTTAGAGTTCGCTGCGATTCAACCATCCCCTCACCTCATTGAAGAAATACTTGCTCCCCAATAAACAGCGTAGCCCCCGTTGCTGCACCTGCCCGGTGCCGCGACAGACGGCCCTTGCCGCGCAATCAGGGTTTCCCTCGATAGAGTGGGGTCATGTATGCTACGGCGCTTCCTGTAACTCCACTTCCCGCAGGGTTTGGGCACGGACGCGCCACTTTCTGGTGTCGAACAACCCGGACTATGCACCGAAGAGGATTAGGCCACCCCTATTCAGTTCAAAAGTAGCCATGCACGAACAATATCAGCCCCGTGAAATAGAAAATGCCGCACAAACCTTCTGGGACGAGCAAAAGTCCTTTGAAGTCAGCGAACAGCCAGGCAAGGAGACTTACTACTGCCTATCGATGTTCCCTTACCCCAGCGGCAAGCTACACATGGGGCACGTGCGTAACTACACCATCGGCGACGTGATTTCCCGCTACCAGCGCATGCTCGGCAAAAACGTCCTGCAACCCATGGGTTGGGACGCCTTCGGTATGCCGGCAGAAAACGCCGCGATGAAAAACAACGTGGCGCCCGCCAAGTGGACCTACGAAAACATCGCCTACATGAAGACCCAGCTGCGCAGCCTGGGCCTGGCGGTGGACTGGTCCCGCGAGGTCACCACCTGCAAGCCCGATTACTACCGTTGGGAACAATGGCTGTTCACGCGCCTGTTCGAAAAAGGTGTGATCTACAAAAAGAGCGGTACCGTGAACTGGGACCCGATCGACCAGACCGTACTGGCCAACGAGCAGGTCATCGACGGTCGCGGCTGGCGCTCCGGCGCGCTGATCGAAAAGCGCGAAATCCCGATGTACTACTTCAAGATCACCGCCTACGCGGATGAACTGTTGTCGAGCCTCGACGATCTGCCGGGCTGGCCTGAACAGGTCAAGACCATGCAGCGCAACTGGATCGGCAAATCCAAGGGCATGGAAGTGCAGTTCCCGTATAACGTCGATTCCATCGGCGAAGCGGGCGCCCTGAAAGTCTTCACCACCCGTCCGGATACGCTGATGGGCGCGACTTACGTCGCGGTCGCCGCCGAACACCCGCTGGCCACCCAGGCGGCACAGAACAACCCCGAGCTGCAGGCGTTCATCGCCGAATGCAAGGGCGGCAGCGTGGCGGAAGCCGACGTCGCCACCCAGGAGAAAAAAGGCCTGCCGACCGGCCTGTTCGTCGAGCACCCGCTGACCGGCGAGAAACTGCCGGTATGGGTCGCCAACTATGTGCTGATGCACTACGGCGACGGCGCCGTCATGGCCGTGCCGGCCCACGACGAGCGCGATTTCGAATTCGCCACCAAATACAGCCTGCCGATCAAGTCGGTAGTACGTACCAGCTCGGGCGACACCAACCCAGCCCCGTGGCAAGACGCCTACGGCGAGCACGGCACCCTGATCAACTCCGGCGAATTTGACGGCCTGGACTTCCAGGGCGCCTTCGACGCCATCGAAGTCGCGCTGATCAAGAAGAACCTCGGTGCTTCGCGCACCCAGTTCCGCTTGCGCGACTGGGGTATCAGCCGCCAGCGCTACTGGGGCTGCCCGATCCCGATCATTCACTGCCAAACCTGCGGCGATGTACCGGTACCGGAAGACCAACTGCCCGTCGTGCTGCCTGAAGATGTAGTGCCAGATGGTGCTGGCTCGCCATTGGCGCGCATGCCCGAGTTCTACGAGTGCAACTGCCCGAAATGCGGCGCACCGGCCAAGCGTGAAACCGACACCATGGACACCTTCGTGGAGTCCTCCTGGTACTACGCCCGTTACGCCTCGCCGCACTATGAAGGTGGCCTGGTGGAGAAATCCGCAGCCGACCATTGGCTGCCGGTGGATCAGTACATCGGCGGTATCGAACACGCCATTCTCCACCTGCTGTACGCGCGCTTCTTCCACAAGCTGATGCGCGACGAAGGCCTGGTGAGCTCCGATGAGCCGTTCAAGAACCTGCTGACCCAGGGCATGGTGATCGCCGATACCTACTATCGTCGCGAAGCCAATGGCGCCTACACCTGGTTCAACCCGGCGGACGTCGAACTTGAGCGTGACAGCAAAGCCAAGGTGATCAGCGCCAAACTGAAAGCCGACGGCCTGCCGGTGGAAATCGGTGGCACCGAGAAGATGGCCAAGTCCAAGAACAACGGCGTCGACCCACAGTCGATGATCGACCAATTCGGCGCCGATACCTGCCGTCTGTTCATGATGTTCGCCTCGCCGCCCGACATGAGCGCCGAATGGTCCGACTCCGGCGTCGAAGGCTCGCACCGCTTCCTCAAGCGCGTCTGGCGCCTGGCCCATGCCCATGTCAGTCAGGGCTTGCCGGGCAAGCTGGACGTCGCGGCCTTGAACGACGAGCAGAAAGCCATTCGCCGCAGCACTCACCTGGCCATCCGCCAGGCGAGCCTGGACGTAGGGCAGAACCACAAGTTCAACACCGCCATCGCCCAGGTGATGACGCTGATGAACGTGCTGGAAAAAGCCCCGCAGGCCACCGAACTTGATCGCGCGCTGATTCACGAGGGCCTGGAAACGGTTACCCTGCTGCTCGCACCGATCACGCCGCATATCAGCCACGACCTGTGGAACCGCCTGGGCCACAGCGGCGCCGTCATCGATGCCGCCTGGCCGGTACAGGATGACAGCGCCCTGGTTCAGGACACGCTGCAACTGGTCATCCAGGTTAACGGTAAACTGCGCGGCCAGATCGACATGCCGGCCAGTGCCAGCCGTGAAGAGGTCGAAGCGGCTGCGCGCATCAACGAAAACGTGCTGCGCTTTACCGAAGGCTTGACGATCCGCAAAGTGATCGTGGTGCCCGGCAAACTGGTCAACATCGTCGCCAGCTAAATCGGATCGGGCGCGGGGCTTGGGCCCTGCGCCGAACTAAACCTTTAGGGCCTGGATAAGGCCCACCTGGTTTCAAGGGGAGCAACAAAATGATCAAACGCAATCTGCTGGTTATGGGCCTTGCCGTGCTGCTGAGCGCTTGCGGCTTCCAGCTGCGCGGCACCGGCACCAACGAGCTGTCGCTCAAGGAACTCGACGTCAGCGCCCGCAACGCCTATGGCGAAACCGTCACCCAGCTGCGCCAGACCCTGGAGAACAGCGGCGTGCACGTGTACAACGGCGCGACCTACAAGCTGGTGCTGGTAGACGAGAAAGAAACCCAGCGCAATATCAGCTACGCCAGTGCCGGCCGTGCGTCCGATGTGGAGTTGAACACTGCGCTCTACTTCGAAGTACAGGGTCGCGATCAGTTGCCGCTGATGGGTGACAAGATCCAGGTGCAGAAAGTCGTGAGCCACGATGGCAATAACCTGGTGGGTTCGGACTCCGAGACCCTCCAGGTGCGCAAGGAAATGCGTCGTGAGCTGATCCAGCGCATGATGACTCGCCTGCAAATGCTGACCCCGGAAAAGCTCGCCGCCCTGCAGCAAACCGCCGACAACAAGGCCAAGGCTGACGCCGATGCCCTGAAAGCCGCGCAAGAGTATGAAGACAACACGCCGAAACAATCGCCTGTTGAAGTTCCTGTCGAGTAAGCCAGACGGGGCGCCCCTGGCGCCCCGTTCGCCCTGCCTATGAAACTCGCCCCCGCCCAACTCGCCAAACACCTGCAAGGTGGCCTCGCGCCTGTCTATATCGTCAGCGGTGATGACCCGCTGCTGTGCCAGGAAGCCGCCGACGCCATCCGCACTGCCGCGCGCCAGCAAGGCTTCGATGAACGTCAGGTATTCAGTGCTGACGCCAGTTTCGACTGGGGTACCCTGCTGCAAGCCGGCGCGAGCATGTCGCTGTTTGCCGAAAAGCGCCTGCTGGAGCTGCGCCTGCCCTCGGGCAAGCCCGGCGACAAAGGTGCGGCGGCGCTGATGGAGTACTGCTCGCGCCCTGCCGAAGACACCGTGCTGCTGATCAGCCTGCCCAAGCTCGACGGCAGCGCGCAGAAAACCAAGTGGGGCAAGGCACTGGTAGAAGGTGCGCAAACCCAGTTCATCCAGATCTGGCCTGTGGACAGCAACCAGTTGCCGCAGTGGATTCGTCAGCGCCTGTCACAATCGGGGCTGGCGGCAACACAAGATGCCGTGGAGCTGATCGCCGCCCGGGTCGAGGGCAACCTGCTTGCCGCCGCCCAGGAGATCGAAAAGCTCAAGCTGATGGCCGAGGATGGGCAGATCACCGTCGAAACCGTACAAGGCGCAGTGGCCGATAGCGCTCGCTTTGATGTGTTCGGCCTGGTCGATGCGATCCTCAACGGTGAGCCCGCCCACGCGCTGCGTATGCTTGAAGGCTTGCGTGGCGAAGGGGTGGAACCGCCGGTGATCCTCTGGGCCCTGGCCCGGGAGCTGCGAGTACTGGCGAATATCGCCTTGCAATACAGCCAGGGCACACCGCTGGACAAATGCTTCAGCCAGGCCAGGCCACCGGTGTGGGACAAGCGCAAACCGCTGATGAGCAAAGCTCTGCAACGGCACTCGGCGCAACGCTGGGCGCAACTGTTGCTGGAAGCGCAGCGCATCGATGCGCAGATCAAGGGCCAGGCAGCCGGCTCGCCGTGGATGAGCCTGAGCCGTTTGTCGCTATTGATGGCCGGCCAGCGCCTCACCCTGCCAGCCGAATAACCCTCTCTTGAAAACACCATAGATCCAATGTGGGAGGGGGCTTGCTCCCGATGGCAGTGTGTCAGGAATTTATGTTTCACTGATGTACCGCTATCGGGAGCAAGCCCCCTCCCACATTTGACCTGCGTACCTTTCCTACACTTCGCGGGGCTTTACAGCCGCTCAACTTAGGCAGATTATTTGCCCGCTCCACCACCCACAGAGACTAGACACCATGAGCAAAAAGCCATCCAAGCATGGCCCCAACAAGGCCAAATCCATCATCGCCCAGCCACTGTTCCGCAGCCGTCAGGAACGCGCCGGCAAGGGCAAAGGCAGCTACCGCCGCGAAGCCTTCCAGTCTAATAGCTGGGAGGCTTCTTACTTTCTGGCTGCCTGAAGGCAAGCGCCCCTCTGGCATGATAAGGTCTGTACCTGATTTGTAACCCCCTGGACCTGTGCATGCCCTCTAGTCTTTCTCGTCGTTGGCACCTACGCCAATTGATCGCTGCCTCCAGCCTCATTCTGCTTGTCGCCTGCGCGGAAAAACCTACCGCCGCGGACGCTCAGCCCCTGCCCAAGCTCCAGACGGCACCGGCTATCGCACCGGCTGTGGTTGCCCCCTTGGCAGTGGATAATCTTGATATCCAACCGACCCAGACCTTTGCCGAATGGCAGGCTGGCTTCCGTGCGCAAGCGCTGCAAGCCGGGATCACTGCGGCTGTGTTCGATAACGCTTTTGCCGGCGTCACCCCTGATATGGCGGTGATTCGCGCCGACCGCAGCCAACCGGAATTTTCCCGCCCGGTGTGGGAATACCTCGACGGCGCCCTGTCACCGGTGCGCGTGCGCAATGGTCAGGCGCTGCTGGTCAAATACGCTGATATTCTGCAAAGCATCGAACAGCGCTATGGCGTCGACCGCCAGGCACTGGTCTCGGTGTGGGGCATGGAGAGCAACTTCGGCGCGTTCCAGGGCAATAATTCGGTGATCCGCTCCCTGGCCACCCTGGCCTATGAAGGCCGTCGCCCGGCCTTTGCCCAGGCGCAGCTGCTGGCAGCGCTGCAGATCATCCAGCATGGTGATATTCAAGCCGACCAGATGAAAGGTTCCTGGGCCGGTGCGATGGGCCAGACGCAGTTTATCCCGACCACCTATAACACCCATGCGGTGGACTTTGACGGTGATGGTCGTCGCGATATCTGGAACAGCCCGTCCGACGCCCTCGCCTCCACGGCGCATTACCTGCAAAGCTCCGGGTGGCAGAAAGGCCAGCCATGGGGCGTTGAAGTGCAGCCGCTGCCGTCGGGCTTCGACTACAGCCTGGCCGATGGCGGCGTGCGCAAGACCGTGGCGCAATGGCTGCAACTGGGCATCCAACTCCCCCCTGGCGTGAGCCTGCCGGCCAATGTCGACCAGTTGTCCGCCGCCCTGCTGTTACCGGCTGGCTACCGTGGCCCGGCATTCCTGGTATTGGATAACTTCCGCGCAATCCTCAAGTACAACAATTCGTCGTCCTATGCGCTGGCGGTTGGCCTATTGTCGGAGCGATTTGGCGGCGGCGGTGTGATTCGTGGCAGTTGGCCCAAAGATGAGCTGCCGCTGAGCCGCTCCCAGCGTATCGACCTGCAAACGGCACTCAGCGCCAAAGGCTATGACGCCGGTAACCCGGATGGGATTATCGGCGCCAATACGCGCAAGGCGATTCGCGCGGCGCAGCAGGCGTTGGGCTGGCCGGCGGATGGGTATCCGACGGTGAAGTTGCTGGAATCACTGCAGGACCGATAGATCTGCTTAGGGCAACTACCGCCATCGGGGGCAAGCCCCCCCGATGGCGGTTTAGCAGACTGTAAAAAACTCAGGGGTTGAACACTACATCCTGCTCCAACACCACCCGCCGCTCCCCCGCATCCAAGCGCACCAAAGCACCCATCGGCAACGTCAGGTTGGGGTCGCAATGCCCACTGCGCCAGCCAGCCAGCACCGGAACGCACAGGGGTTCGAAGGTCTGCTTCAGCAACCGCTCCAGCGCACCGTTATCCACACCCGCCACATCCCCTACCAGCACACCGGCGACCTGGGCCAGCTTGCCGGCCAGGCGCAGGTGAGTCAGCAGGCGGTCGATACGATAAAGCGGCTCGTTGACGTCCTCGATAAACAGGATGATGCCTTCGGCGTCTATCTCATACGGCGTGCCCATTGTTGCAGCAATCATCGACAGATTACCGCCCAGCAAGCGCCCACAGGCAATGCCTGGCTCGATCGTGGTCAACGGGTAGGCCACCGGGTGCGCAAGCACACTGCCGGCGCCCAGTTGGCCACGCAGCAGGCTGAACAGGGAGGATTCGGTTGGCTGTTGCTTATCGCCCAGCAGGTCGGCATTGAGCATCGGCCCGTGGAATGTGACAAAGCCGGCGTAACGGTTGATCGCCAGGTGCAAGGCGGTGATATCGCTGTAACCCACGAATGGTTTGGGGTTGGCACGCAGCAGGTCGTAGTCCAGCGCGTCGAGCAAGCGTGGCGTGCCGTAGCCGCCGCGCAGGCAGAAGATGGCATCGACGTCGGGATTGGCGAAGGCCGCGTGCAGGTCGCGCAGGCGCACTTCATCGCTGCCGGCCAGGTAGCCGTCGCGCTCGTATACACCGGGGTAAATGCGCAGGTCGTAACCGCGGGCACGCATCCATTGCCCGGCTTTTTCAACGTCCAGCGCGGCAGGGCCAGCGGGGGCGATCAGGCCGATGGTGCCTTCAGAACGCAGTGCAGGTACGGCGGCGGTCATCTATGGTTCTCCCTATATGACGCAGAACGAAATGTGGGAGCTGGCTTGCCTGCGATGCAAGCGCCTCGGTGTATCAGTGACACCGAGGTGATGCTATCGCAGGCAAGCCAGCTCCCACACAAGCCAGCATTTCACATTGATTCTGGGGGCGGCTTACGAAACCAGGCTTGCCTTGACCAGCTTGGCCTGCTCGTCGGCGTGGTACGAAGAACGCACCAACGGGCCCGACGCCACGTTCTTGAAGCCCATCTTGTAACCTTCCTCGGCGAACCAGGCGAAGGTGTCCGGGTGCACGAAACGCTGCACCGGCAAATGGCTGCGCGATGGTTGCAGGTACTGGCCCAGGGTCAGCATGTCGATGTCGTGTTCGCGCATGCGCTTCATGACATCGATGACTTCTTCGTCGGTCTCGCCCAGGCCCAGCATCAAGCCGGATTTGGTCGGGATGTGCGGCATCATCTGCTTGAATTTCTGCAGCAGGGTCAGCGACCACTGGTAGTCCGAACCCGGACGCGCAGCCTTGTACAGGCGCGGTACGGTTTCCAGGTTGTGGTTGAACACATCTGGCGGCTCGGCGGCGGTGATTTCCAGAGCCACGTCCATACGGCCACGGTAGTCCGGCACCAGGGTTTCGAGCATCACGTTGGGTGACAGCTTGCGGATCTCACGGATGCAGTCGGCGAAGTGCTGGGCACCGCCGTCGCGCAGGTCGTCACGGTCGACCGACGTGATCACCACGTACTTGAGTTTCAGGTCGGCGATGGCGATGGCCAGGCTTTGCGGCTCGTTGACGTCCAGAGGTTTCGGACGGCCGTGGCCTACGTCGCAGAATGGGCAACGACGGGTGCAGATGTCGCCCATGATCATGAACGTGGCGGTGCCGCCAGAGAAGCATTCACCCAGGTTCGGGCAGGACGCTTCTTCGCATACGCTGTGCAGTTTGTGTTTGCGCAGCAGGGACTTGATACGGTCGACTTCCGGCGAAACCGGGATGCGCACGCGAATCCAGTCGGGTTTCTTCGGCAGTTCGGTGGTCGGGATGATCTTGACCGGGATGCGTGCAACCTTCTCGGCGCCGCGCAGCTTGACGCCGGCTTCCACCTTGGCACGCGGGGCCGGGGCTGGACGCTCAGTGATGTCCAGCGTCGGGATCATGGTTTGCACAACATCAGTAGTCATATCAATCGATTCCGCCCGTCAGGGTCGTCTGCTCTGCATAGTCGAGGTGTTTGACGAGCTGCGCGCGCAGCCGGGCACTAACCTCGGCAAATTTAATCGGTGTGGCATGATCGCTCAGTTGGGTCATCGCCAGCCCGGCATAACCGCACGGGTTGATCCGCCGGAACGGCGCCAGGTCCATGTCCACGTTCAAGGCCAGGCCATGAAAGGAACAACCGTGGCGAATACGCAGCCCCAGAGAGGCGATTTTCGCGCCGTCTACATACACACCGGGTGCATCGGGCCTGGCCGCGGCGGTCACGCCATAACTGGCCAGCAGCTCGATCAGGCAAGCCTCCATGCGGCTGACCAGGTCGCGCACGCCAAAACCCAGCTTGCGCACATCCAGCAACAGGTAAGCCACCAATTGCCCTGGCCCATGGTAAGTCACTTGGCCACCCCGGTCGACCTGCACCACCGGAATATCACCCGGAAGTAACAGATGCTCGGCCTTGCCGGCCTGCCCCTGGGTGAATACCGGCGGGTGTTCCACCAGCCAGATTTCATCCGGGGCAGAGGTGCCGCGCTCGTTGGTAAAGCGCTGCATGGCATGCCAGACCGGCTCGTAGGCCATCTGGCCGAGCTCGCGAAAGCCCAGAACGTGCGACATCACAGCACCATGTGCACGAAGCCGGTGGCCCGCAGTTCGCTGTTGATGTTGTAGAGCTGGTCCTGATCGGTCGCAACGATGTGCAACTGAATCGTGGTGTACTTGCCGGTGGAGCTTTGACGCTCGTCCACGCGGTTGTCGTTGATCGTCGCGTGTTTCCTGACGATTTCGAGAATCTTGTCCTTGCGGCCGACACCGGTATCGCTGATCACCTTGACGGGATAATCCGTCACAGGGAATTCGATCTTTGGCGCCTTTACTTCTACGTCTTTATCGGTCATGGCAGAACAGCCTCGTAAGCGCTAAGCCGTGGCGACGGGCAAAGCCCCGCGCTGGATCAACGCGGGGCTTTGCAGGTGCACACAATCAGTTGAACAAGCCGTAGAAGAATAGACGGATGCTATCCCATACGCGGCGGAAGATACCACCTTCCTCGACAGCGTCCAGCGCGATCAGGTCGGCGCTATGCACCACCTTGTCGTCCAGCTTGACTTCGACTTTACCGATCACGTCGCCCTTGGCGATTGGGGCGACCAATTGCGGGTTCAGGGTCATGCTGGCGGCGAGCTTTTTCAGCTGGCCTTTAGGCATGGTCAGGGTCAGGTCGTCAGCCAGGCCGGCCTTGACTTGGGAGGTGGCGCCTTTCCATACCGGCGCGGTCGCAAGCTCGGCACCCTTCTGGTAGAAGGTCTGGGTTTCGAAGAAGCGGAAGCCGTAGGTCAGCAGTTTTTGCGTCTCGGCCGCACGGGCCTGTTCGCTGTTGGTGCCGAATACCACGGCGATCAGGCGCTGGCCATCACGCACAGCGGACGACACCATGCAGTAACCGGCTTCGTCGGTGTGGCCGGTTTTCAGGCCGTCGACGGTCTTGTCGCGCCACAGCAGCAGGTTGCGGTTAGGCTGCTTGATGTTGTTCCAGAAGAACTCCTTCTGGGAGTAGATCGCGTAGTGCACCGGGTCAACGCGGATGATCGCGCGCGCCAGGATCGCCATGTCGTGAGCCGACGAATAGTGCTCTGGGTTCGGCAGGCCGGTCGGGTTCATGAAGTGGCTGTTGGTCATGCCCAGGTCGGCGGCAGTCTTGTTCATCACGTCGGCGAACGCATCTTCGCTGCCGGCGATGTGCTCGGCCAGGGCGACGCTGGCGTCGTTGCCGGACTGGATGATGATGCCGTGCAATAGGTCACTGACGGTGACTTGCGAGCCGACCTTGATGAACATCCGCGAACCACCGGTACGCCAGGCGTTTTCGCTGACGGTGACCGGATCGTTCTCGCCGATCTGGCCGCGACGGATTTCCAGGGTCGCGATATAGGCAGTCATCAGCTTGGTCAGGCTGGCTGGCGGCAGGCGTACATCACCGCCGTTTTCGACCAGCACGTTGCCACTGGCGGCGTCCATGAGGACCCACGACTTGGCGGCCAGTTGCGGGGAGGCCGGCACCATTTCAACCGCCCAGGCGGCCGGGGTGATGATCAGCGAGATAAGCAGGCACGTGCGTTTGGCTAAGGTGGTGATGTTCATCCGTCTCTCGAAATTGCTTATGGAAACTTGCCCTCGCGGGCAAAACTATTCAGACAGCCCGCTTCCAGACTGTCACGTGTTCGGTTGCCCGCTCACCCCTTGCCCCTGGGTTTTTATTGTCCAACGAGCCAACAACCTGGACTCAAGCGCGCAGGCGCACCTGAGCCATCAATCCGTTACTTATTCTGCGGTGACCACGCTGGGTTGCCCCAGGTTGGCCAGGCGGACGCTGTTCTGCACTTGCGCCACTTCACTTGGCGAACCGATCGGGCCCATGCGTACACGGTGCAACGTTTGCTGGTTACGCACGATGGAACTGATGAAGACCGGCGCGCTGACCATACCGCTGAGCTTGGACCTTAACAGTTCTGCCGCATCCGGGTTGGCGAAAGCGCCGACCTGAAGGTATTGCCCGCCCGCCATCGAGGCGCCCGGTGCTGCGTGAGGGACGACGACGGTATCCGGAGCATGTTGCGCCGGCGGCGGCGTCCACTGCTCGATCTTGCCGGTCGAGGCCGTCACTTGCGGTTGGGGGGTTGCCGGTTCGTTAAGCATCAACGGCGCCGGCTTGCCACGCTGGGCCCAATACTGCGCCGGGTCGATGCCCTCGACTTTCACCCGTGCAGTGCCGGTTTCGGCGTAGCCAAGCTTCTTGGCCGCGGCGTAGGACAAATCGATGATCCGATCCGAATAGAACGGCCCGCGGTCGTTGACCCGCAGGATCACCGTACGGTTGTTGTCCAGGTTGGTAACGCGAACATAGCTGGGCAACGGCAGGGTCTTGTGGGCCGCGCTCATGCCGTACAGGTCATACACCTCGCCATTGGCGGTGTTCTGGCCATGAAACTTGGTGCCGTACCAAGACGCGGTGCCGGACTGCACGTAAGTCTTGGATTCCTGCAGCGGGAAGTAATTCTTGCCCAGAACGGTGTAGGGGTTGGCCTTGTAGGGGCCGGTGTGCAGGGTCGGCGTGGCATCCGGGATTTTCGAGACATCCACATCCCACCACGGCGCGCCGTCTTTGTGCGCACGGTTGATGTCCAGGCCCGGCTGGGCGCGCACCACCGTGCCGCCGGCCTTCTTGGCAGGCGCACGGTTAGGGGTGGTGGAGCAACTGGCAACCAGCAAGGACAACGCGGCGAACGCCACCAGCTTGAGCGGTTTTTTGAACGGCGATACCCGCATTACTTGTTGCCCCGTGCTTGAACCAGCTCATCTGACAGCTGATGCACGGCCATGGCGTACATCACACTGCGGTTATAACGCGTGATTGCGTAGAAATTCTTCAGGCCCATCCAGTATTCCGGGCCGTTTGCACCTTCCAGGCGGAATGCCGTCACCGGCATGTCGTCGCGTGGCGCATTCTGACTCGACCAGCCCAGCGCTCGCAACTCCCCGACGGTCTTGACCGGCTCGATACCCTGGGTCAAGCCTTCATCGGCGCGCTCACCTGTGACATCGGCGCGGATAACCACCGGTTCGCCGCCAACCCAGCCGTGACGCTTGAAGTAGCTGGCCACGCTGCCGATGGCGTCGTCGGGGTTGCTCCAGATATTGATATGGCCGTCGCCGTCAAAGTCCACCGCATAGGCGCGAAAGCTGCTCGGCATAAACTGCGGCAAGCCCATCGCGCCGGCGTACGAGCCCTTGAGTGTCATCGGGTCGACCTGTTCTTCGCGGGCCAGCAGCAGGAATTCGCGCAGCTCCTTGCGGAAGAATTCGGCACGCGGCGGGTAATCGAAGCCCAGGGTCGACAAGGCGTCGATCACCCGGTAGCTGCCGGTATTGCGGCCGTAGAACGTTTCAATGCCGATGATCGAGACGATGACCTGGGCCGGCACGCCGTATTCCTGCTCGGCGCGGGCCAGGACGGCTTCATGCTGGCGCCAGAAGTCCACGCCGCGGGCAATACGTGCGTCAGTAAGGAACATCGGGCGATATTCCTTCCACTGCTTCACGCGTTCGGCGGGGCGGGAAATGGCGTCGAGGATCGCCTGCTTTTTCTGGGCTTCGCGGAACACGCCCATCAGTTGCTCGCCAGCAAAACCGTAGTCGCGGGTCATCTCACCGACAAATTCGGCGACCTGGGGTGAACCATCGTAGTCACCGGCCTGCGCCTCTTGCGTTGCCCCCAGCAGCCCAATCAGGCCCATCCAGGTCGCATGCCGAGTCGCCCAGCCGCGCATTACTTGCATTGACATCTTCACCTTATTCAAACCTGTGCGATCCACTTGCGATGCGTATGAATCGACATCAAAACCCCAAACGCTGACAGCAATGTCACCAGCGAAGTTCCGCCGTAGCTAATGAATGGCAACGGCACCCCAACCACCGGCAGCAGGCCACTGACCATACCGATGTTGACGAAAACGTAAACAAAAAAAGTCATGGTCAGGCTGCCGGCAAGCAATTTACCGAACAGCGTCTGCGCCTGGGCGGTAATCACCAGGCCGCGACCAATCAACAGCAGATAGATCAACAATAAGGCGCAAATGCCCACCAGGCCGAACTCTTCGCCCATCACCGCGATGATGAAGTCGGTATGACTTTCGGGCAAGAAGTCCAGATGGGACTGGGTGCCCAGCAACCAGCCTTTGCCGAATACGCCGCCGGAACCGATGGCCGCCTTGGACTGGATGATGTTCCAGCCGGTGCCCAACGGGTCGCTCTCCGGGTCGAGGAACGTCAGGATCCGTTGCTTCTGATAGTCGTGCATGAAGAAGAACCACATGGCCACGGCCACGGGGACGGCAGCGGCCAGCACGCTGAGGATCCAGCGCCAGCGCAAGCCCCCCATAAACAGCACGAACGCGCCACCGGCCAGAATCAGCAATGAGGTGCCAAGGTCAGGCTGGCGCACGATCAGAATAAACGGCACGCCGATTAGAAGCAGGCTGATCACCACGTGCTTGAGCTGTGGCGGCAAGGTGCGCTTGGACAAGTACCAGGCGATGGTGGCCGGCATCAGGATCTTCATGAATTCCGACGGTTGGAAGCGAATCACCCCGGGAATGTTGATCCAGCGCGTGGCTCCCATGGCGTTATGGCCCATGACATCCACCACCACCAGCAGCAACACGCCGGCGACATACCCCAGCGGCACCCAACGCGCCATGAAGCGTGGTTCAAGCTGGGCGATCACCACCATCGACAACAGGCCCAGGCCAAACGAGGACGCCTGTTTGATCAGCAGGTCCCAGTTCTTGCCGCTGGCCGAATACAGCACGAACAGGCTGCCGGCCGCCAAGGTCAGCAGCAGGATCAGCAGGGGGCCATCAATGTGCATGCGTTGCAGCAACGTCGCACGGCGACGCATCACATCCTCGCTGGAGAGGATGCGGTCAAAATTACTCTTCACGGGCCGTAACCTCGGGGCTTGATGGGGGGCCGCCATATTCGGGCTTGAGCTTGCCATCCTCGGCCAACAGCCAGGCATCCATGATCTGCCGCACCACGGGCGCCGCGACGCCAGAGCCGGACTCACCGTTCTCGACCATCACCGAGACCACGATTTTCGGGTCGTCAGCCGGGGCGAAGCCGACAAACAAGGCGTGGTCGCGGTGACGCTCCTGAACCTTGGAACGGTCATATTTTTCGCCCTGCTTGATCGCGACCACCTGGGCCGTACCACTCTTGCCGGCGATGCGGTATTGCGCGCCGGCTGCCGCCTTGCGTGCGGTACCCCGTGCGCCGTGCATGACTTGCTGCATGCCGTGGTTGACCTTGGCCCAGTCCGACGGGTCGCGCAGCACAATATCGGGAATCGGGTTGTCGTCTACCGGCTTTTCGCCTTCGATGGTCTTGGCCAGGTGCGGCCGATTCCAGATGCCTTTATTGGCCACCAGCGCCGTGGCCTGGGCCAGTTGCAGCGGCGTGGCCTGCATATAGCCCTGGCCGATCCCCAGGATCAGGGTTTCACCCGGGAACCATGCCTGACGGCGCGTCGCACGCTTCCATTCCCGCGACGGCATCAGGCCGGGAGACTCTTCGAACATGTCCAGAGAGACTTTCTGACCGAGGCCGAACTTGCCCATGTAGGCAGACAGGCGATCGATCCCCAGCTTGTGGGCCAGGTCGTAAAAATAGGTGTCGTTGGAGCGCATGATCGCGGTGTCCAGGTCGACATAGCCGTCACCGGAGCGGTTCCAGTTACGGTATTTGTGATCATAGTTGGGCAGCATGTAGTAGCCGGGGTCATAGACCCGACTGGAGGCCGTGACCACGCCGGAATCCAGGCCGGCGATCGCCACCGCCGGCTTGATGGTCGAACCCGGTGGATACAGGCCGCGCAATACGCGGTTGAACAGCGGTCGATCGATGGAGTCGCGCAGCTCGGCGTAGGCCTTGAAGCTGATGCCGGTGACGAACAGGTTAGGGTCGAAACTCGGCTGACTGACCATCGCCAGCACTTCGCCGGTTTTCGGGTCCAGCGCCACCACGGCGCCACGCCGGCCACCCAGGGCCATCTCGGCCGCTTCCTGCAACTTGATGTCCAGGCTCAGCACAATGTCCTTGCCCGGTATCGGGTCGGTGCGCTTGAGCACGCGCAAGACGCGGCCGCGGGCGTTGGTCTCGACTTCTTCGTAACCCACCTGGCCGTGCAGCTCGGGCTCGTAGAAACGCTCGATGCCGGTCTTGCCGATATGATGGGTGCCGCTGTAATTGACCGGGTCGAGGGTTTTAAGCTCTTTCTCGTTGATCCGCCCCATATAGCCGACCGAGTGGGCAAAGTGCGCCCCTTGCGGATAGTGGCGCACCAACTGCGCCACCACTTCCACACCCGGCAGACGGAACTGGTTCACGGCGATTCGGGCGATCTGCTCTTCGGTCAGCTCGAACAGGATCGGCACCGGCTCGAACGGCCGGCGCCCCTGCTTCATGCGTTTCTCGAAGATCACCCGGTCTTCCGGCGTCAGTTGCAGCACCTCGACAATCACATCGAGCACCTGCTGCCAGTCGCCGGAACGCTCACGGGTCATGCTCAGGCTGAAGCTGGGGCGGTTATCCGCGACCACCACGCCATTGCGGTCGAAGATCAGCCCACGGGTCGGCGGAATCGGCTGCACATGCACCCGGTTGTTTTCCGACAGCGTGGAGTGATAGTCGTACTGGATCACCTGCAGGAAATACAGACGCGCAATCAGCACGCACATCAACGCCACCACCAAAATCGCACCGAACACCACCCGCGCGCGTACCAGACGTGCGTCTTTCTCGTGGTCCTTGATGCGGATCGGCTGGGTCATCGGGGGCAGCGCAGACTATTTGTGGTAAGGGTGCCCGGACAGAACTGTCCAGGCGCGATACAGCTGTTCACCGATCAGAATCCTTACCAACGGGTGCGGCAATGTCAGCGCCGACAACGACCAGCGCTGATCGGCTCGCGCGCAGACTTCCGGCGCCAGCCCCTCGGGGCCACCGACCATGAAGTTGACCGTACGCGAATCCAGGCGCCAGCGATCCAGTTCCACCGCCAACTGCTCGGTGCTCCAGGGCTTGCCGTGCACTTCGAGAGTGACGATACGCTCGTTGGGGCCGACCTTGGCCAGCATGGCTTCGCCTTCCTGGCGAATAAAGCGCGCCACATCGGCGTTCTTGCCCCGGGTATTGAGCGGTATTTCCACCAGTTCAAGCGACAGCTCAGCGGGCAGACGCTTGGCATACTCGTGCCAGCCTTCTTCCACCCACTTGGGCATGCGTGAACCGACAGCGATCAGACGCAGGCGCACAGCCGTTCCTTATTCCTGGTCTTTGTTGAGCTTGTCGAAGTGCGCGTGGCCCACTTCCGGGCTGTGGTGCTTGCCATCGGCGGCACGGCTCTGCTCGGCGCCTTTCCACAGACGTTCCAGGTCGTAGAACTGGCGGGCGTTGGAGGTCATCATGTGAACGATCACATCGTCCATGTCCAGCAGTACCCAGTCGCTGTCGCCCTTGCCTTCTTCACCCAAAGGCTTCACGCCCTGGGCTTTGACGGCTTCGCGAACCTTGTCCAGCATCGCGCCGATCTGGCGGTTGGAGGTACCGGTGGCGATGATCATGAAGTCGGTGATGCTTTGCTTGTCGCGTACGTCCAGCACCTGGATGTCCTGGGCCTTAACGTCTTCCAGGGCGGCCACGGCCACTTTCACCAGCTCTTCGCCAGCCAGTTCCGGGCCCACGTGGGCTTCAACCGGCAGCGGTGCGCTTTTGAAGGTGCCTTTGCGCTTAACTTTGCTTACGTCTTTGTTCGTCATATAAAACTCGTTTTGCTCGTATGTTCGGGCGCTTGCTGCACGGTTCGTGCGTTCAAGCGCGCCTTTTCAGTTCGACGCACGGTAAAGCCCGTGCGCATCGATGTAGGCCAGGACCGCGTCAGGCACCAGGAAACGTACCGACTTACCGCTGGCCAGCAGTTGACGGATCTGGGTGGCGGACACCGCAAGCGGGGTCTGCCAGACGAATGCAATATTCCCGTTCGGCCCGGTCAGGGCCAAGGGGTCACTCACCGACCGCGCGGCCAGCAGGTTGCGCAAGGCATCCGGCGGTTCGCTGTCGGCATCCGGGCGTTGCAAAACCAGGATGTGGCAATGCTGGAGGAGCTCCTCCCAGCGGTGCCAAGAGGGCAGGCCGCAAAATGCGTCCCAGCCCAAAAGCAGAAACAACTGGTCATCTGCGGCCATCTCGGCACGCATCAGCTCCAGGGTGTCGACAGTGTAGGACGGTTTATCGCGCTTGAGCTCGCGGTCGTCCACCATCAACGGCTGTATGCCCTCTACGGCCACCTGCACCATTTCCAGACGCTGTTGCGCGGACACCTGCGGCGTATCGCGATGCGGCGGCCGAAAATTGGGCAGCAGCCGCACCTCGTCCAGCGCCAGGGCATCGGCGACTTCCAGGGCACTGCGCAAATGGCCGATGTGCACGGGGTCGAAAGTACCGCCGAGCAGCCCGATGCGTTTAGCCATCAAGTGCGCACATGACCGTCGCCGAACACTACGTACTTCTCGCTGGTCAGCCCTTCAAGGCCAACCGGGCCGCGTGCATGGAGCTTGTCGGTGGAGATACCGATCTCCGCCCCCAGGCCATACTCGAAGCCGTCGGCAAAACGTGTCGAGGCGTTGATCATCACCGAAGCGGAGTCCACTTCATTGAGGAAACGCCGGGCATCGCTGAAATGCTCGGAAACAATGGCGTCGGTGTGCTTGGAGCCGTATTTATTGATGTGTTCGATGGCCTGATCCAGGTCGTCGACGATGCGAATCGACAGGATCGGCGCCGTGTATTCGGTGTACCAGTCTTGTTCAGTCGCTTCGATCACATCGCTGCCGAGCAGTGCACGGGTACGCTCGCAGCCACGCAGTTCCACGCCCTTGTCACGGTAGATGGCAGCCAGCGGCGGCAGCACGCGCTCGGCAATGCCGGCGTGCACCAGCAGGGTTTCCATGGTGTTGCACGGCGCGTAGCGGTGGGTCTTGGCGTTGTCGGCAATGCGAATCGCCTTGTCGAGGTCGGCGGCTATGTCGATGAAGACGTGGCACACGCCGTCCAGATGCTTGATGACTGGCACCTTGGCATCCCGGCTGACGCGCTCGATCAGGCTCTTGCCGCCACGGGGCACAATCACGTCGACGAATTCCGGCATGGTGATCAACGCGCCCACAGCCGCGCGGTCGGTGGTTTCCACCACTTGCACCACTTCAGCTGGCAACTCGGCCACGGCCAGGCCTTGCTGGATGCAGGCGGCGATAGCACGGTTGGAATTGATCGCCTCGGAGCCGCCTCGCAGGATGGTGGCGTTGCCCGACTTCAGGCACAGGCTCGCGGCGTCGATGGTCACGTTCGGACGCGACTCGTAGATGATGCCGATCACACCCAGCGGCACGCGCATCTTGCCGACCTGGATACCGGACGGCAGGTAGCGCATGTCGCGGATTTCACCGATGGGGTCAGGCAGCTTGGCCACCTGACGCAGGCCTTCGATCATGTCGTCGATACGTGCCGGGGTCAGTGCCAGGCGATCCAGCAAGGCCGGTTCCAGGCCATTGGCGCGACCGTTGGCCAAGTCCAGTTCATTGGCAGCGGTCAACTCGGAGCGCGAAGCATCCAGAGCATCGGCAGCCGCCAGCAGCGCACGGTTCTTCTGCGCAGTGCTCGCACGGGCGATCAACCGCGAGGCCTGACGGGCAGCGCGACCCAGGCGGGTCATGTAGTCAAGAACGGACTCAGTCATGGTCAGGGAGTCTTGGCAAAGAGGAAAGCGGCAGATTATAGCTGTGACGCCGCTCGACTGACAGCGGTGAGGGGCGGATGGTCGAAATGAACTGTAAAAACCCGGGGTTCAGCGGTAATTAAGGTGAGAGTTGTTATTATTCCGTCACATTTAGCCGTAATAACCCTGAACGCCATGCCCGGACTTACCGCCCCACTCCCCGCAAGCGCCCTGCCCGACGGCTTCTTCGACCGCGATGCACAACTGCTCGCGCAAGAACTGTTGGGGAAAATCATTCGCCACCGTGTTGGTGATCTCTGGCTTTCGGCGCGAATTATTGAAACCGAAGCCTATTACGTGGCCGAAAAAGGCAGCCATGCGTCGCTGGGTTACACAGAAAAGCGTAAGGCTTTGTTTCTGGATGGCGGTCATATCTATATGTACTACGCCAGGGGCGGTGATTCCCTGAACTTCAGCGCCCACGGCCCGGGGAATGCCGTGCTGATCAAGTCGGCTTACCCGTGGGTCGATGAAATCTGCGGGCCGGCGAGCCTGGCGCAAATGCTGTTGAACAACCCCAACCCCGACGGCAGCCCGCGCCCGGCGCAGAAGCTGTGCGCCGGGCAGACCCTGTTGTGCAAGGCACTGGGCCTGAAAGTGCCGATGTGGGACGCCAAGCGCTTCGATCAGGAACTGCTGTATGTCGAAGATGTGGGCCAGGTGCCCACACAGATTATCCAGACCACCCGGCTGGGCATTCCCAGCGGGCGCGATGAACACTTGATGTACCGCTTCGTCGATGCCGGCTATGCGCCGTACTGCACGCGGAACCCGCTGCGTCGCGGGCAGGTCGAAGGCCGCGATTATTTTTTGATCTAACGGGCGACACATCCCATGTGGGAGCTGGCTTGCCTGCGATAGCGGTGGGCCAGGCAACTTCCATGCTGGCCATGCCGCAGCCATCGCAGGCAAGCCAGCTCCCACAGTGGAAATTCACCGTCTCATTATGGAGTGGATTGTATGGGCCAATGGCTCGATAGCATCACCGGCTGGCTGACCCTGAACCCGCAATGGCTGGCAGCCGCGGTGTTTATTGTCGCGTGCGTGGAGTGCCTGGCCATTGCCGGGCTAATCGTGCCGGGCACGGTATTGCTGTTTGCGATTGCCGCACTGGCCGGCAGCGGTGCGCTGTCACTGAGTGAAACCCTGCTGCTGGGCTTCCTCGGCGGTCTATTGGGCGACGGGGTTTCCTACTACCTGGGCCGACATTTCCATCAGAACATCCGGCGCTTGCCGGGCCTGCGACATCATCCGGAATGGATGAATGGCGCAGAAACCTACTTCCACAAGTACGGCATCGCCAGCCTGCTGGTCGGACGCTTCATCGGGCCATTGCGGCCCATGCTGCCGATGGTCGCCGGTATGTGCGACATGCCGTTCCCGCGCTTTGCGATCGTCAGCCTGATCGCCGCCGCCGGTTGGTCAGTGGCGTATCTGCTGCCGGGCTGGGCAGCCGGTGCCGCGTTCCGCCTGCCCTTGCCGGAAGGTTTCTGGCCGGAAGCGGCGATTGTCGCGGCGTGCCTGGCGGCGCTGTTGGGATTAAGTTTGAACAGCAGCCTGCGCGCCCATCGTCGCGCAACGTTGTGGATCGGTTGTGCCAGCCTGACCTTGCTGATCGCGCTGTTTATCGGCTACCCGCATCTCAATGACTTCGATCAGGGCCTGAGCGCCCTGGTGCAGGAGCATCGCAGCCCGTGGCTGGATGAGGTGATGGTGCGGATCACGCAATTGGGCGAGTTCAAGAAAATGTTCGTCGCCAGCGCGGTGTTCACCGCCCTGTTGTTTGTGGCCCGGCAATGGCGCCACGCGCTGTTTGTGGGAGCGACCCTGGCAGGCGCGGCGGTGATCAACACCGGCACCAAGCTGTTTTTTGCCCGCGGCCGCCCGGAGATTCTGACCGACCCGTTGACCAGTTTCAGTATGCCCAGCGGCCATGCCTCCGGCGCTTTTGCGTTCTTCCTGGCGCTCGCGGTATTGGCCGGTCGCGGCCAACCCACGCGATTGCGCCTGACCTGGATGCTGCTGGGCTGCATACCCGCCGCATTCATTGCTCTGTCGCGGGTTTACCTGGGCGCTCACTGGCCCAGCGACATCCTCGCAGGCACGCTACTGGCCATGACGGTGTGTGCGTTCAGCCTGACCGTGATCCAGTACCGCAGCCCGCTGCCGGCAATGACGCAAAAAGCCTGGTGGCTGGTATTGCCGGCGGTGGTGGCGGTGCTCGGCTTCATTGCATTCACCGGCACCTCCCATGCATTGCTCAGGTACGCCTACTGACCCTTGGCCGGGCCAATCCAGTCCACTGAAGCAGAGCGACGCTCCACGCAACGCTCGCGTCGCTCCAGCAGCATCTCGTCGGCAATGTCGGCGGCGCGCTCGGCGATGTACTCTGCGCCCCGGGTGGCGTCCTGCTGGAGCAATTGCGTGGTCACGCTGACAAAATACGTGTCCCAGGCGACTTGTTCCGATGGTGTCAGACGAATCATGGTCATCCCCGATCATTATGGTGTGATCGGAAAATATTGCAGGCGCCGCGCCTGAAATGACGTAGCAAAATCCGAAAGCAACCGCAGAAAATTCTGTATCTCAGGTGAACAACTCACCCTGCAATTCATCCAGCAACATCTGAATGGCATCCAGCCGCTGCTGCGGATCGTCAATTCGCAGCAAGTCGACCTTATCGGCGTCGGTAAACGGCAGCAGGTACGCCAGTTGGTTGCCGAGGGCCTGCTGGCTTTCGGCATGGGCGTTCATCTCCAGCGAAGCCACCATCGGGTGCTCCGCCAGGGCCTCCAGCAGCGCCAGCAAGTCGGCGTCCTCTTCTTCCAGAGGCCGATCCGGCATCTCCTCCAACCATTTAACCTCGGCCACCAGCAATTGATCTTTCTGCACCGTGACGTCTAGTACGCGGAAACGCCGGCCACCCTCGACACGAATCCCCAGCAGGCCATTGTCCTGCTGTTTGAAGTCGCGAATAAACGCTTCGCAGCCGATCAGCGCGTAGCCGTCCGGGGCTATGCCCACTTCCTGGTCATTGAAGATGCACACCACACCAAAGCTTTCACCCTTTTTCATGCAGCGGCTGATCATGTCCAGGTAGCGCGCCTCAAATATCTGCAGGTCGAGGGTGCAGCCTGGGAACAGCACAGTGTTGAGTGGGAACAGCGCCAGACTCATAACGGTTTCCTTAAAACCCGGGTTAAACAATTACCGACACGGCCAACGGCAGAAACACCGCCGTCGCCACGCCCATCAGGCTCATGGCCAGCGCCGCAAAGGCACCGCACTCTTCGCTTTCCTGCAGGGCCACCGAGGTGCCGACCGCATGGGCGGTCATGCCCAGCGCCATGCCCCGCGCTTCAGGGCTGTGCACGCCCAGGCGCGACAGATACGCCGGGCCGATCATCGCGCCGACCACCCCGGTGATCAGTACAAACACTGCCGCCAATGCCGCCACGCCACCAATCTGTTCGGCGACCAGCATGGCAATCGGCGACGTCACCGACTTGGGTGCCATGGTCATCAGCACCCTGTGTTCGGCACCAAACCACCACCCCAACAGCACACACAAGCCGGTAGCCAACACCCCGCCTACCACCAGCGTAGTAAAAATCGGCCAGAACAATTGGCGAATCCGCCGCAGGTTGAGATAAAGCGGTACCGCCAATGCCACCGTCGCAGGCCCCAGCAGGATCCCCATGATCTCGGTGCTTTCGCGGTACTCGGCGTAACTCAGGCCACAGGCGAGCAACACACCGATCACCAGCAACATCGACACCAGCACCGGTTGCAGGAAGATCCAGCGGGTTTTCTCGTACCCCGCCAGCACCAACTGATAGGCGCCCAGGGTGATACCGATGCCGAACAACGGATGATGAATGACCGCCGTCCAGGCGCCCTGCCAGTCAAGCATCATTGGTCCTTCTCCTTGCGCCTGACCATCTGCTGCATCAGCACACCGACAAAGCCCATGGCGATCACCAGCGACAACACCAGCGCCCCGACGATAGCCCAGAAGTCCGCGACAATGTCCTTGGCGTAGACCATCACTCCCACGGCGGGCGGCACCAACAGCAACGGCAGATAACGCAACAGGCTGCCAGCCGCCAGGCTCAGCGGCTCGCCGACTTCACCGCGCCAGACCAGAAAGCCCAGCATCAGCAGCAGCCCGATGATCGGCCCCGGCAGTACCGGCAACAGCAAATGATTGATCGCCGTACCGATCAATTGAAACAGCACCAGCCAAGTCAGGCCACGTAACAGCATCCCGCTCTCTCCCCCCTCAAAGCCCATGCGCATTATAAGCACGCCCGCCCTATGCCCAGGCATTCGCCAAAAGCATGTTGGGTTGACCGGGCCATTTGCCCATGATGATCTACATTGGTTCTCTGTATCCCATATAAAACCCCTTATCAACGGGGGATAAAAATGATGAACCCAGGAGAGACGCAATGCCCTATGTACCCGTAGCGCAGCTCAAAGATTATGTCGGCAAGGAACTGGGACGTTCCGAATGGCTCACCATCGACCAGGCGCGCATCAACCTGTTCGCAGAGGCCACCGGCGATCATCAGTTCATCCACGTCGACCCGGTCAAGGCCGCACAAACCCCGTTCGGCAGCACCATCGCCCACGGTTTCCTGTCACTGTCACTGATGCCCAAGCTGATGGAAGACATCCTGATCATGCCCGAGGGCTTGAAAATGGCCGTCAACTACGGCCTGGACAGTGTGCGCTTCATCCAGCCGGTGAAGGTCGACTCCAAGGTGCGCCTGAACGTCACGCTCACCGACGTCACCGAGAAAAAACCCGGCCAATGGCTGTTCAAGGCCACCGCCACCCTGGAAATCGAAGGCCAGGAGAAACCTGCCTATATTGCCGAGTCGCTGTCACTCTGCTTCGTGTAAGGCCGACCCTGTGGCGAGGCAATAAACCTTGCCACAGTGTATGTAAATTTATGTATGAATCTCGCGGCTGCGGCATACTCGGCGCTCAATTATCCGGATCCCGCTATGCGCCCACTCGCTCCCCTTGCCCTTGCCCTGTTGCTGACCGCTTGCGGAGACGGCGAATCGCTGTTGCCGCCCGATGCGCGCCTGCCCGATGGCGGCCGCTACCGTGGCGATGTGGTCAACGGCCTGCTGCAAGGCCAGGGCCGCGTGGACTACCCCAACGGTAGTTGGTACGCCGGCCAGTTCGATAAAGGCCAGTGGCACGGCCAGGGCGAATGGCATGGCAGCAATGGCGAAGTCTATAAAGGCCAGTTCCAGCAGGGCCTGTTTGATGGCCAGGGCAGCTTGACTACCACGGGCAGCAGCTATGTCGGCAGCTTCAAGAACGGTCGACGCGATGGCGAAGGCACCCTCAAAGAAGGGCAGATGACCTATCGCGGCGAGTTCAAGGACGACCAGTACGCAGGCCTCGGTCGCCTGGAATTGGCCGATGGCAGCCAGTACCAGGGCCAATTTGCCCACGGCAAGCCCAATGGCGAAGGCCAGCGCAATGACGACAGCGGCAATCAGTTCAGCGGCCACTTTGTCGATGGCCAACTGGAAGGCAATGGCACCTTCAATAGCGCTGAGGGCGATATCTATATCGGCCAATTCAAGCAGAACCAACTCAACGGCAAAGGCCGCTATGAAAACGCCGACGGCGACGTATGGGTCGGCCAGTTCAAGGAAGGCGCCCTCAGTGGCAAAGGCGAATTGATTGGCGCCGATGGCAGCCACTACGTCGGTCAGTTCAGTGACTGGCGCTTTACCGGTGAGGGGCGCCTGAACCTCACCGATGGCAGCTTCTATATCGGTGGCTTCGACAGCGACAACTATCAGGGGCGTGGCACCCTCGTGCTCACCGACGGCACCGTGCAGGCCGGCACCTGGGTCAATGGCCTGCGCGTGCGCGATGCCGATGGCAAGTTGCTGCCCGACCCACTGGAAACCGGCCTATTGGCCCAAGGCCGCTTGCTCGAAGAGGCCCTGGCCGCCGTGCCGGCCTCGACACCTGCCGTCGAGCTTTATACGTTGGCGTTGGCAGGTGACGGCAAGCAAAGCGTGTTTCTGCGCGAAGCCGATTACGTCAGCAACCTGCTCACCACCCGCTTCGGCGCGCGCGGGCAGGTCCGCCTGGTCAACCACCGTGACCACATCGCCGACCGTCCGCTGGCCACCCGCGAAAGCCTGCGGCGTTCCGTGCAAACCCTGGCCGAACGTACCGGGCCCGAAGACCTGGTGTTCATCTACTTGACCAGCCACGGCACCCATGAACATGAGTTGGTGCTCGACCAGCCGCGCATGGAACTGGCCGACCTGCCCGCCGATGAACTGGCCGCCGTGCTGGCGCCGTTGAAAAACCGCGACAAGATCATCGTGATTTCCGCCTGCTACTCCGGCGGTTTCATTCCGGCCCTGAAAGATGAGCGCACGCTGATCATGACGGCATCCCGTGCGGATCGCGTGTCCTTTGGCTGTTCAGAAGAGGCGGACTTTACCTACTTTGGCGATGCCCTTTTCGCACAAGCCTTCAACCAAACGGACGATTTGCAACACGCGTTCAAACTGGCACAACTGCATGTGGCCGAACGCGAACAGGCGGACAACTTCGAAGCCTCAGAACCGCAGATATGGGCGCCCAAAGGCGTGATCGCCCATTGGCAACTATTACGCAAACAGCAGGCACGAAAGGCGCTCGAAAGCGTCTCAATGAATAGCAAGGAAGCCAAAGGCAACTAAGCTGTAACGTGTAACAAGGGGGAAACATCATGTACCTGACACCTCAGCATATCTTGCTGGCCGGGGCCTCTGGCCTCACCGGCGAACACCTGCTTGATCGCCTGCTCAACGAACCCACCGTGACCCGTGTACTGGCGCCGAGCCGCAAGCCGCTGGCTGAACACCCACGCCTGGAAAACCCGGTGGGCGACCCTGCAGTGTTCCTGCCGCAACTGAGCGGCCGGGTGGACATTGCCTTTTGCTGCCTGGGCACCACGATCAAGAAAGCCGGCTCGGAAACGGCGTTCCGTGCGGTCGATCTGGACATGGTGGTGGCCTTCGCCAAGCGCGCTCGGGAACTGGGTGCGCGGCATCTGATCGTGATCAGTGCGATCGGCGCCGACCCGAAATCCTCAGTGTTCTACAACCGAGTCAAGGGCGAAATGGAGCAGGCACTCAAAGCCCAGGACTGGCCGCAACTGACCATCGTGCGACCTTCCTTGCTGCTGGGGGAGCGGCTGGAACCGCGTCTGGCCGAACAGCTGGCCGGGCCGTTGTCGCGTTTGATTCCGGGCAAGTACCACGGCATCGAAGTCTGCGAACTGGCTCGCGCCATGTGGCGCCTGGCGCTGGAAGAACAGGATGGCGTACGGGTGGTGGAGTCGGATGAGCTGCGCAAGCTCGGCAAGTAAGAACGCCAATCCAAATGTGGGAGGGGGCTTGCTCCCGATGACGGTGGGTCAGCAACAATGTAGTTGCCTGACACGGCGCCATCGGGAGCAAGCCCCCTCCCACATTGGGTTCGTGTAGTTCTCAGAGTCCGCCAGTGGCGTTGAAGCCCACGCCCAGCACGGTCAACAAAGACAGTGGCAACAGCAGCGTATCGAGCAACGCGCTGGCGGGCAGGTCGATATGAGGATAGGTGGGCGCCTCGGCACCAAAGCGGTCCTTGGCACAGCAGCCGCCATTGATCGCATACAAATCCAGGCGTGTACCGGCATACACCACTGGCGCGCCCGCTTGCGCGGCGTCCAGGGTGCGTGCCGTGGCGCAACCAGCGAGGTGCAACGCCAGTAATAGCAGCAGCACTTTATTCATCGCCGCCCAAATGGTGCTCGCCCCAGCGCGGCAGCATGTCCTGGGGAATGTTCAGCAGGTTGAGAATGCGCGCCACCACGAAGTCCACCAGGTCATCAATGGTTTGGGGCTGGTGATAGAAGCCCGGCGACGCGGGCAAGATGGTCACGCCCATGTTCGACAACTTGAGCATGTGTTCCAGGTGAATACTCGAATACGGTGCTTCGCGCGGTACCAGGATCAATTGGCGACGCTCCTTCAAGGTCACGTCCGCCGCCCTTTCGATCAGGTTATTGCAGGCGCCCGTGGCAATCGCCGACAGGGTGCCGGTGGAGCATGGCACCACCACCATCGCCGCCGGCGCGCCGGAGCCCGAAGCTACGGGCGACATCCAGTCTTCCTTGCCATAGACCTTGATCTGCCCCGCCGCCGCACCGGTGTATTCGGTGAGGAACGCTTGCATCATCTGCACCTTGGCCGGCAATTGCACATCCGTCTCGGTCGCCAGCACCAATTGGGCGGCCTTGGAAATCAGGAAGTGCACTTCACGGTCTTCACGTACCAGGCAATCCAGCAGGCGCAGGCCGTAAGGCGCGCCGGATGCGCCGGTCATTGCCAGGGTGATACGTTCGGGGCCGCTCATTTCAACGCCTCGGCCAGCTTGCCGTGCAAGCCGCCAAAGCCGCCGTTGCTCATGACTACCACATGGGTGCCGGGCTTGGCCAAGTGCTTCACATGCTCAATGATGCCTTCCAGCGAATCACACACGGTCGAAGGCACGGTGCACAGCGCAGCGATCCCCGGCAGGTCCCAACCAAGGTTGGCAGGCGCGTACCAGACCACCTGGTCGGCGTCGTTGACGCTTTCCGGCAGGCCATCGCGGTGCGCACCCAGCTTCATGGAGTTGGAGCGCGGTTCGACGATCGCAATGATTTGGGCATCGCCAACGCGCTTGCGCAGGCCGTCGAGCGTAGTGGCGATAGCTGTTGGATGGTGGGCAAAGTCGTCGTAGATGGTAATCCCATTCACGTCGGCGACTTTTTCCATGCGCCGCTTGACGCTTTTGAATGCGCTCAAGGCCGCGATGCCCATGGCCGGCACCACACCGACATGCCGTGCAGCCGCCAGGGTTACCAGCGCGTTGGCAACATTGTGCTGGCCGGTCATATCCCACTCCACGACGCCTTGGGCTTGGCCTTCGAACAGCACTTCAAACCGGGAGCCGTCTTCGCTGAGCAACTTGACCTGCCATTGCCCGCCCACACCGGTGGTCTGCACCGGCGTCCAGCAGCCCATGTCGATCACGCGCTGCAACGCCGGTTCAGTGGTCGGGTGGATGACCAGGCCTTCACTCGGGATGGTGCGAACCAAGTGATGAAACTGCCGCTCAATAGCCGCCAGATCGGGAAAGATGTCCGCGTGATCAAACTCCAGATTATTCAGGATCGCTGTGCGCGGACGGTAGTGGACGAACTTGGAGCGCTTGTCGAAAAACGCGCTGTCGTATTCATCGGCTTCGATCACGAAAAACGGCGTATCGCCCAGGCGCGCCGACACCGAGAAATTCTGCGGCACGCCGCCGATCAGGAAGCCCGGGCTCATGCCCGCATGTTCCAGCACCCAGGCGAGCATACTGCTGGTGGTGGTCTTGCCGTGAGTGCCGGCCACCGCCAATACCCAACGACCTTGCAACACATGATCAGCCAGCCATTGAGGGCCTGAGACGTAAGGCAAACCTTTATTGAGCACGTACTCGACCGCTGGGTTGCCGCGGGACATGGCGTTGCCAATCACTACCAGATCCGGCGCCGGGTCGAATTGCGAGGGGTCGTAACCTTGGGTCAGCTCGATACCTTGCGCCTGCAGCTGCGTGCTCATGGGCGGATAAACATTGGCATCGGAGCCCGTAACGTGATGGCCCAGCTCTTTGGCCAGAACCGCCATCGAACCCATGAACGTACCGCAGATACCCAGAATATGAATGTGCATAGTCGACCTCGTAAACATCGAGGCAGGTTAGCGTAGGGTGGGAAAGTTCGCACGCTTTAGCTGAGGGCGAAACGCCCGCCGGTAGGATCCGACGGGCAAAAGGGATGTCTTAAACCGTGGTGCCAGCTTTTTTAAGCTCAGCGTCTTTCAAGGTCATGATTCGTTCGGCCGCTTTTTCCATCGCGTCATACCGACGCTCTATTACGCCTAAGCGTCCCCCGGTACTGGGAGATGTTGACGACTCGATGTGAGGTTTGAAAATAACGCCGTTGTCCTCAGCCACTTGCCTCATATGGGTTTCTGAAACGCTCAGTAACTGCTCCAGGTTAGTCAAGCGTGCCCCACGCTCCTTGGGCCAGGCGTCGCCGATGGCAAGCCGGTCTGCGGTGCTGCCCGACGCCAGCGTCATGACGACATTGGCAAACTCCAGCACCACTTTCTCTACCCGATCCAGATGGCGCGTGGCTCCCGGCGCAGGCTCATCGGGTGCGGGTGGCGCAACGGTTTGCGGCATGGGCTTCTGATCGGGCTGTGCAACGCCGGGCAAATGCGGTGGCGGTGGCGCCACTGGCGACGGCACGTATTGGCCCTTGATCGCTTCCCCCGCGGCCACGGACCCGGCATACGCCCCCACATTGATCGGCGCGCTGACCATACCATTGACACCTGCATTGATGAACGCGTCCTTGACCGTCTTGCTGGTAGAGGGTGATGTAGAAATAACGCCCGCTTTGACCAGCCTGTCGGCATCCAACAGTCGCTGGGTGACATCGGCCATGCTGACCTTGGGTGAATCGTCCTGTTTCACAGGGGCGGTCCCACCGCGGGGGGGCGTCTGAGGCCCCTTGGTCAGCACGTCCTTGAGTCTACCTGCGGTTGACTGGCTTGAACTGCCCGCGGTCGCACTGGCACCAGGGGTATCGTGGCTTGTCGTCGGCTTTTTCCCACCCGCCGTGGTTTGGGGCCGGGTGGGCGAGGGACTGACCGGAGCAGGCGGCACTCTGGGCGATGGCGTGGGCGGCACGTGAGGCGTGGGGCGGGATCCTCCCCCGAACCGCCGTCCAAAAATTCCACGCTTGATGCGCACCTTCGGCGTTTGATCAGTCTCCTGCGCAGACAACTGCGTGCCAGGCTCAGGCTGAGTGGGGTCCATCGGTTCGCCCCAGCCCGCGGTTAAGGGTTGCGGTTGGGACGTGAGCGTAACGTCAAGTTGAACAGGGAGTTGTAGCACAGGAGTCGTTATTGGACTTGTAATGTTCATGTGTTGTCACCCTAGAAGTTTCAAACAACTGTGATTAAGGGCACGTGATGCTCTGCCCTTATTCCATCAGTGCTTAAAACAACGTGCAGCGTTCCGGGGCGACGTGAGTACATGGCGCGATAAAAAACCTTAAAGCCTGTGCGACAAAACTTGAGCCATCGGCAATAACTGAGTTATTCCGACAGGTGTCGCACTCCCTTAATGGGTGGAGTCCCTTGAGATTCCATGTTTGCGTAACTTGCGGTACAGCGTATTGCGACTGACCCCCAACTGTTCAGCCACATGACTCATATGCCAGCGCTGCTGCGCCAACGCACCGAGTAATGCCTGACGCTCGGCGCTTTCCAGTGGCAAGGCGTACGGCGCATCCACCCTCGCCCCCAGCGGCTGCGCCTGACGAATCAATGCCGGCAAGTCGTCAAGCCCGACTCGGCCGTCCTCACAGAGCGCCACCACCGTGCGCAACACCGTACGCAACTGTCGCAGGTTGCCGGGCCAGGGGAATGCCAACAAAGCCTGGCGCGCCGAATCGTCTAGCATCACCTGTTCGGTGCCGGCCTCTTGGGCCAAGAGGAAGTCCAACAATTGCGCCTTGTCAGTGCGTTCGCGCAACGGCGGCAAGGCGACTTCCAAGCCGCTCAAGCGGTAATACAGGTCTTCGCGAAAGCTGCCATCGGCCACACGCTCCAACAAATTACGGTGCGTCGCGCTGATGATGCGCAGGTTCACGGCTTGAGGTTCGCCGCCGATAGGCACCACCAGGCGATCCTCCAGCACCCTTAACAAGCGGGTTTGCAGCGCCAGTGGCATATCGCCGATTTCGTCGAGAAACAGCGTACCGCCGTCGGCCTGTTGCAGCTTGCCGCGCATGCCTTCTTTAAGGGCGCCGGTGAAACTGCCGGCGCGATAGCCAAACAACTCGCACTCGATCAGGTTTTCCGGAATGGCCGCACAGTTCAGCGCGACAAAGGCCTTGTCGCCTCGCTGGCTGGCCTGGTGCACGGCCTTGGCGAAAGCCTCTTTACCGCAGCCGGTTTCGCCGTTGATCAGCAAGGGCACGTCGCGTTCGAATACTCGCGAGGCCTTGCGCAGCTCATTTTGCAACGCCGGATCGCCCAGGCAAATACCCAGTGGGCGTGGCGCCTGCGGCTTGACGACCGGGGCCGGCGTACTGCGGGGCTGGCCTCGCAGCGCTGCAAATAGAGGCCGACCATCGCGGCTACGCAGCGGCCAACTGGCCGTGGCACTCGCGCTGGCCCGCCCTAGCAACTGATCCAGGGAACAGTCGAAAAACGCGTCCACCGGCTGGCCCACCAAGCCGCCGCGTAGCTGCCCCAACAGGTTCAGGGCGCTCTGGTTCACCGCACAAATGCGCCCTTCGCCATCGAACGCCAGCAAGCCTTCGCTGAACAACCCGACCGACTCGGCCTGCAGGTGAAAACGCAGCAGCCAATGGTGTTCGAAGTGGCGCAGGAAGTAGCAACTTTCGATCATCTTGGCCGACAGGTTCACCAGCGCCATGGTGTGGAACTGGCTCTGGCGCGACACGGCTTCGCGGGCCGAGGACACATCCAGCACCGCCAGCAATTCACCGTGAGGGTCGAACACCGGGCTCGCCGAACACGTCAGCCCGGTATGGCGGCCGCGAAAATGCTCGTCACGGTGGATGGTCAGGGATTGACGCTCCACCAGGCAGGTGCCGATGCCATTGGTGCCTTCGCAAGCTTCACTCCAGTCGGCGCCCAGCCACAGCCCGGCGCGTTCGAAAATCTTGCGCTCGGACGGCGCGGTGACACAGTTGAGGATCACCCCCCGGGCATCGGTGAGCAGCACCGCATGACCGGCCCCCGAGAGTTGCTGGTGCAGGCTGTTCATTTCGTTGCCGGCGATATGCAGCACCTGCCGCAGGCGTTCGCGGCTTTCCAGCAGGCGGCCATGCTCAAGCACGGTGGGCGCAACGGTCAGCGCGGGGTCGAGGTGGTAGTCCTCAACGCAACGCAGCCAGGAACGGGCGATGGAGGGATCGCTGCCCGGCCCTTGAAGCGGCTCTTGCCCCCGCGTGACGGTGAGAACCTGCTGGGCATGGCGACTGAAATGATCGTTGTGCATGTTCTTATTATTCTCCCTGCGTGAGAGCGCCCAGCATCCACCAGCCATCCGGCCATTGCAATCCCGGGCCGACCCATCGGTCACAGGCTGTACCGTTTGCGGTACAAGCTGTCACCCCACCTGTATCGCCCCGGCCACATTCATGCCTTGTAAACAAAACCAAACCCTTGATTTACCTGGCCCGCACGCACTGGCCCAACCTTTGCTCTACGCTTTATAACGCGCTTGCAGCGCTGTACTCCGATAAACATAAAAGCAGGAGATGCCCACCATGCGTTATGCACACCCCGGTACCGAAGGCGCCATCGTTTCGTTCAAGGCCAAGTACGGCAACTACATCGGCGGCGAGTTCGTTGCGCCGGTCGATGGCAACTACTTCTCCAACACCTCGCCGGTCAACGGCAAACCTATCGCCGACTTCCCGCGCTCCACCGCCAAAGACATCGACAAGGCCCTGGACGCCGCCCACGCCGCCGCTGACGCCTGGGGCAAAACCAGCGCCCAGGACCGCTCGCTGGTACTGCTGAAAATCGCCGACCGTATCGAGCAGAACCTCGAACTGCTGGCTATCACCGAAACCTGGGACAACGGCAAGGCCGTGCGTGAAACCCTCAACGCCGACATTCCCCTGGCCGCCGACCACTTCCGCTACTTCGCAGGCTGCATTCGCGCCCAGGAAGGCAGCAGCGCCGAAATCAACGAACTCACTGCCGCCTATCACTTCCACGAACCACTGGGCGTGGTCGGCCAGATCATCCCGTGGAACTTCCCGCTGCTGATGGCCGCCTGGAAACTAGCCCCGGCCCTGGCCGCCGGCAACTGCGTGGTGCTCAAGCCCGCCGAGCAAACCCCGCTGGGCATCAGCGTACTGATGGAACTGATCGGCGACCTGTTGCCGCCAGGCGTACTGAACGTGGTGCATGGTTTCGGCAAGGAAGCCGGCGAAGCCCTGGCGACCAGCAAGCGTATCGCCAAGATAGCCTTCACCGGTTCTACCCCGGTGGGCTCGCACATCATGCATGCGGCGGCCGAGAACATCATTCCGTCTACCGTTGAGCTGGGCGGCAAGTCGCCGAATATCTTCTTCGCCGACATCATGAAAGCGGAACCTGCATTCATCGAAAAAGCTGCCGAAGGCCTGGTGCTGGCGTTCTTCAACCAAGGCGAAGTGTGCACCTGCCCATCCCGCGCCCTGGTGGAGGAGTCGATCTACGACGACTTCATGAAAGTGGTGATGAAGAAGGTCGAGTCGATCAAGCGCGGCGATCCGCTGGACACCGACACCATGGTCGGCGCCCAAGCGTCCGAGCAGCAATTTGACAAGATCCTGTCCTACCTGGAAATCGCCAAGGGCGAAGGCGCGCAACTGCTGACTGGCGGCAAGGTTGAAAAGCTAACTGGCGATCTGGCCACCGGCTATTACATCCAGCCGACCCTGCTCAAGGGCACCAACGACATGCGTGTGTTCCAGGAGGAAATCTTCGGCCCGGTGGTGAGCATCACCACTTTCAAGGACGAAGCCGAAGCCCTGGCGATTGCCAACGATACCGAGTTCGGCCTGGGCGCCGGCCTGTGGACCCGCGACATCAACCGCGCCTACCGCATGGGCCGCGCGATCAAGGCCGGTCGCGTGTGGACCAACTGCTACCACCTGTACCCGGCGCACGCCGCGTTTGGCGGTTACAAGAAGTCTGGCGTAGGACGCGAAACCCACAAGATGATGTTGGATCACTACCAGCAGACCAAGAACCTGCTGGTGAGCTACGACATTAATCCGTTGGGCTTTTTCTAACCCCACACCCCCTCCCACCTTTGAAATGCAATCAAGGGTGGGAGGGGGCTTGCTCCCGATCGGGGAGTGTCAGTGCAAGTATGAGTCACTGACCCACTGCTATCGGGAGCAAGCCCCCTCCCACATTTGGATCTTCATAAGTACTTGCGATGCGCATTCGGCACACACCGGCCGAGTTGAAAACAATAAGAATGGAAGGTACTTCCCATGCCCAGCGAACCCACGAGTTCTTCTGTCGACTTCGAAAAAGTCGGCACCGATTACTTTCAACAACGAGAATTGAAAAAAGGCGCTGCCGGCTGGGTGCTGTTAGTCGGCCTTGGCGTCGCCTACGTCATCTCCGGCGACTATGCAGGCTGGAACTTCGGCCTGGCCCAGGGTGGCTGGGGCGGCATGTTCCTCGCCACATTGCTCATGGCTACCATGTACCTGTGCATGTGCTTCTCCCTGGCCGAACTGTCTTCGATGATCCCCACCGCCGGCGGTGGCTACGGTTTTGCCCGCAGCGCCTTTGGCCCTTGGGGCGGGTTCCTCACCGGCACCGCGATCCTGATCGAGTACGCCATCGCCCCCGCCGCAATTGCGGTGTTTATCGGCGCTTACTGCGAGTCGCTGTTCGGCATTGGCGGCTGGATGATCTACCTGGCGTTCTACATCATCTTTATCGGCATCCATATTTTTGGTGTCGGCGAAGCCTTGAAGCTGATGTTTGTCATCACCGCCGTCGCCGCGATCGCTTTGGGCGTATTCCTGGTGTCGATGGTGCCGCACTTCAACGTCGCCAACCTGCTGGATATTCCGGTGACCGAGGCCAAAGGCGCCAGCAGCTTCCTGCCGTTCGGCTATGTGGGTGTGTGGGCGGCGATCCCTTATGCGATCTGGTTTTTCCTCGCAGTAGAAGGCGTGCCCCTGGCCGCTGAAGAAACCAAGAACCCCAAGCGCGACCTGCCCCGTGGGCTGATCGGCGCGATTGTGGTGCTGACCAGTTTTGCCCTGTTGATCCTGGTTATCGCGCCGGGCGGTGCAGGCACGTATGCGCTGATCAAATCCGGCAACCCGTTGGTGGAAGCCCTGGCGCTGTCCTATGGCGGTTCGACCTGGATGGGCAGCTTCGTCAACCTGATTGGCCTGGCCGGTTTGATCGCAAGCTTTTTCTCGATTATCTACGCCTACTCGCGGCAGATTTTTGCCTTGTCGCGCGCTGGCTACCTGCCGCGCAAATTGTCCGAGACCAACAAGAGCAAGGCGCCAGTACTGGCATTGGTGATTCCCGGGATTATCGGTTTCGGCCTGTCGCTGACCGGCCAGGGCGATTTGCTGATATTGGTGGCGGTGTTTGGCGCAACGATTTCCTACGTGCTGATGATGGCTGCGCACATCACCCTGCGCATCCGCCGCCCTAAAATGGAGCGCCCGTACCGCACGCCGGGCGGCATCTTCACCTCGGGCGTGGCGCTGGTACTGGCCTGCGTGGCCGTGGTAGCAGGCTTTTTGGTTGACCCACGCGTGGTGATTGGCGCGGCGGTCATCTATGGAGTATTAATTGCTTACTTTGCTTTCTACAGCCGGCATCACTTGGTAGCAGGCACGCCCGAAGAAGAATTCGCGGCGATCCAGGCCGCAGAGGCCGCCCTGCACTAAGTGCCGTAAACCTCGGCGCGGGCGCCTGCTCGCGTCGTCAAGGAGATACTGTATGGCAAGTTTTTCCCACGCGGTGGGTGCACACACCTATCGCTTCGACAGCCTCAAGGATCTGATGGCCAAAGCCAGCCCGGCGCGCTCCGGCGACTTCCTGGCCGGTGTCGCTGCGCAAAATGATGGCGAACGGGTCGCCGCCCAGATGGCGCTGGCAAATACACCCCTGAAGCACTTCCTCGAAGAAGTGCTGATTCCCTATGAAAGCGACGAAGTCACCCGGCTGATCATCGACACCCACGACAAACAGGCCTTTGCCACGGTGAGCCATCTCACCGTCGGTGGCCTGCGCGACTGGCTGCTCAGTGACGCGGCTGATGAACAATCCCTACGCGCACTGGCGCCGGGGCTGACACCGGAAATGGCGGCAGCCGTGTCCAAAATCATGCGCGTACAGGACCTGGTGCTGGTGGCACAGAAGATCCGCGTGGTCACCCAGTTTCGCGGCACCATGGGCCTGCGCGGGCGCTTGTCCACGCGCTTGCAGCCTAACCACCCCACCGACGAACCAGCAGGCATTGCCGCGAGTATTCTCGACGGCCTGCTCTACGGCAACGGCGACGCCATGATCGGCATCAACCCGGCCACCGACAGCATCGCCTCGATCTGCGCCATGCTGGAGATGCTCGATGCGATCATCCAGCGCTACGAAATCCCCACCCAGGCCTGCGTACTCACCCACGTCACCACCTCCATCGAGGCGATCAACCGTGGCGTGCCGCTGGACCTGGTGTTCCAGTCGATCGCCGGCACCGAGGCCGCCAACGCCAGTTTCGGCATCAGCCTGAGCGTGCTGCAGGAAGGTTACGAAGCCGGCCTGAGCCTCAAGCGCGGCACCCTGGGACAAAACCTGATGTATTTCGAAACCGGCCAGGGCAGTGCGCTGTCGGCCAATGCGCACTTTGGCGTCGACCAGCAAACCTGTGAAACCCGTGCCTACGCCGTGGCCCGGCACTTCAAGCCGTTCCTGGTCAATACCGTGGTCGGTTTTATCGGCCCGGAGTACCTGTACAACGGCAAGCAGATCATCCGCGCCGGCCTGGAAGACCACTTCTGCGGCAAGCTGCTCGGCGTACCCATGGGTTGTGATATCTGCTACACCAACCACGCCGAAGCCGACCAGGACGACATGGACACCCTGTTGACCCTGCTCGGCGTTGCCGGCATCAACTTCATCATGGGCATCCCCGGCTCCGACGACATCATGCTCAACTACCAGACCACCTCGTTCCACGACGCCTTGTACGCCCGGCAAACATTGGGTTTAAAACCGGCGCCGGAGTTTGAACAGTGGCTGGCGAAAATGGGCATCTTCACGCAAGAAGGCGGCAAAGTGCACTTCGGCAACAGCCTGCCACCGGCGTTTCGCCACGCTCTGGCGCAACTGGGATGAAGGAGCCGACCGTGCAACCAGAATTGCCTGACAACCCGTGGCTGGAATTACGCCGCCTGACCCCGGCGCGCATCGCCCTGGGCCGCACCGGCACCAGCATTCCTACCAGTGCCCAGCTGGACTTCCAGTTTGCCCACGCCCAGGCGCGGGATGCGGTGCACCTGCCCTTCGACCATGCCGGGCTCAGCGGCCAATTGGCCGAACGTGGCCGCGACAGCCTGTTGCTGCGCAGCGCCGCCACGGACCGGCATATGTACCTGCAACGCCCGGACCTTGGGCGACGCTTGAGCGATGAGTCGGCCCAAACCTTGCGCGACTACGCTTCGGCGTACCCGGGTGGCGTGGATTTGGCCATCGTGGTGGCCGATGGCCTGTCGGCATTGGCGGTGCATAAGCATACGGCTCCGTTTCTGACGCGCCTGGAGGAACAGACCCACGCCGAAGGCTGGTCCTTGTCACCGGTGATACTGGTGGAACAAGGCCGCGTGGCAGTGGCCGATGAAATCGGGCAATTACTCGGCGCCAAAATGGTGGTGATCCTGATCGGCGAACGGCCGGGGCTCAGCTCGCCGGACAGCCTGGGCCTGTATTTCACCTACAACCCCAAGGTGGGCCTCACCGATGCGTATCGCAATTGCATTTCCAATGTGCGGCTGGAAGGCTTGAGCTATGGCATGGCGGCCCATCGCCTGTTGTACTTGATGCGCGAGGCGTGTCGCCGGCAACTGTCGGGGGTCAACCTCAAGGATGAGGCACAGGTTCAGACGCTTGAATCCGACGACCCGGACTTGATGAAGGGCAATTTCCTGCTCAGCCCACCGAGTGACCGATAGCGGCACGATTGCGCTTTTTTGCCGCATTAGGCAGCATCAAGTCACGGCCGCTCGCGTGGTCATACCCCATTTGGAAGTTGAGGCCTGGCATGCGGATTACTCAAGCGACCCTGGAACACCTGGACCTGTTGACCCCGTTGTTCGTCAAATACCGCGAGTTCTACGGGGCCCTGCCATTCCCGGACTCATCCCGGGCCTTCCTGGAAAAGCGCCTGCGACGCAAGGAATCGGTGATCTACCTGGCCCTGGCCGACGATGATGACAAGCGACTGCTGGGCTTTTGCCAGCTGTATCCGAGCTTTTCCTCGTTGTCGCTGAAACGGGTGTGGATCCTCAATGACATCTATGTAGCCGAGGATGCCCGCCGGCAACTGGTGGCGGACAACCTGATGCGCACGGCCAAGAAGATGGCCAAGGAAACCCAGGCCGTACGATTGCGGGTATCCACCAGCAGCGACAATGAAGTGGCGCAGAAGACCTATGAGTCCATAGGCTTTCGTGAAGACACCGAGTTCAAGAACTACGTGCTGCCGATCAACGAAGACTGACCCCTAATCCCCCAAACACTGTAGATCTCTTGTGGGAGGGGGCTTGCTCCCGATGGCGGGGTGTCAGTTAACGAATTTGTCCCTGACCCACCGCAATCGGGAGCAAGCCCCCTCCCACAAAAAACCAAGCCAACCGCTTCACACTTTCACGACACTCCCCGCTACAAAAGCCACACGCTTTTCACCATTCAATCCGTATAATGCGGACCTCTCAAGGTTGTAAGAACCACGACATACACTTGTAGCCTTATTACCCGTCGTCCCCGCACTGGCCCGCTGAGCCGGGCCATTCACACAGGTGCCATCCATGGATTTCAACCCGCTTGACCTTATCCTGCATCTCGACGTTTACCTCGACATGCTGGTAACCAACTACGGTCCGTGGATCTACGCCATTCTGTTCCTGGTGATTTTTTGCGAGACCGGCCTGGTGGTCATGCCATTCCTGCCGGGTGATTCGTTGCTGTTTATCGCTGGCGCCGTAGCGGCTGGCGGCGGTATGGACCCAGTGCTGCTGGCCGGCCTGCTGATGCTGGCGGCGATCCTCGGCGACAGCACCAACTACGTCATAGGACGAACGGCTGGCGAACGCTTGTTCAGCAACCCCAACTCGAAGATCTTCCGCCGCGACTACCTGCAAAAGACCCACGACTTCTACGACAAGCACGGTGGCAAGACCGTGACCCTGGCGCGCTTTCTGCCGATCCTGCGCACTTTCGCGCCGTTCGTCGCCGGCGTGGCCAAAATGCCCTACCCGCGCTTCTTCGGATTCAGCGTACTCGGCACCATCCTCTGGGTCGGTGGCCTGGTGACCCTGGGCTACTTCTTCGGCAACGTGCCCTTCATCAAGAAAAACCTGTCGCTGCTAGTGGTGTTCATCATCCTGTTGTCGCTGGTGCCGATGATCATTGGCGTAGTGCGCAGCCGCTTTGGCCGCACGTCCTCCGAAGCCAACCCACACTGATTGCCCATGTGGTCCCTAAGCGCCTGGCGTCGCCGGCGCCTGCTGGCCAAGCACCCGATTGCCGATGACACCTGGCAACGGGTGCGCCACCACCTGACCTTCCTCGACGGCATCAGCGCCGAGCAAGACCAGTGGCTGCGCGAAGCCTGCGTGATCTTCCTCGCCGAAAAACACCTCACCGCCCTGCCCGGCGTCGACCTGCACCAGGAACAACGCCTGCTGCTCGCCGCCCAGGCGCAATTGCCGCTGATGAACCTGGGCGACCTCGACTGGTATCAGGGCTTTCATGAAATCGTGCTGTACCCCGACGACTTCCTCAGCCCGCAGCGCCATCGCGATGCCAGCGGCGTGGAGCACGAGTGGGACGGCGAACACAGCGGCGAAGCCTGGCAACAAGGCCCGGTGATCCTCGCCTGGCCTGGGGTGCTCGCCAGTGGCCAATGGGAAGGCTACAACCTGGTCATCCATGAACTGGCGCACAAACTCGACATGCTCAACGGCGACGCCAACGGCCTGCCACCGCTGCACCACGACATGCGCGTGCAGGAATGGGCCAGCGTGATGCAAAGCGCCTTCGACGACCTCAATCGCCAACTGGACGCCAACCCGGAGGCCGACACCGAGATCGACCCATACGCTGCGGAAAACCCAGCCGAATTCTTTGCCGTCACCAGCGAGTACTTTTTCAGCGCACCGGATTTACTGGTCAACCGCTATCCACAGGTGTACGCCCAACTCAGCCGCTTCTACCGCCAGGACCCACTGGCGCGCCTGACCCAACTGCAAGCCGGCGACCCACGTTATCAGCCGCAAGGCGAATGACCGTACGACGCTTGGCGCATGGCATCGGCGTCAGAATATGCCTATAATCGCCGCCACTTTTAGGCCAATCCGGCCATGTCATATGGCCAACTAACGGGGGCAACGCCCAATGAGCTACAGCAAGATTCCGGCTGGCAAAGACCTGCCGAACGACATCTACGTCGCCATCGAAATTCCGGCCAACCACGCGCCGATCAAATACGAAATCGACAAAGACAGCGACTGCCTGTTCGTTGACCGTTTCATGGCCACCCCGATGTTCTACCCGGCCAACTACGGTTTCATCCCCAACACCCTGGCTGACGACGGCGACCCCCTCGACGTGCTGGTCGTGACCCCTTACCCGGTTACCCCAGGCTCGGTTATCCGCGCCCGTCCAGTCGGCATCCTGAACATGACCGACGACGGCGGCGGCGATGCCAAAGTCATCGCAGTGCCACACGACAAGCTGTCCCAGCTGTACGTGGACGTGAAGGAATACACCGACCTGCCGCCACTGCTGCTGGAACAGATCAAGCACTTCTTCGAGAACTACAAAGACCTCGAAAAAGGCAAATGGGTGAAGATCGACGGTTGGGGCAACGCAGAAGCCGCGCGCGCCGAGATCATGAAGTCGGTTGCCGCCTACAAAGGCTGATACCCGCGCCTGATTGCTTCGGCAAATAAGAAAGCCCCGTTAGTTCGGGGCTTTTTTATGGGCAAAATTAAACATCAAGTTCAATGGTTATTTTATGCTGTTTATCTAAGTTGCACACCTGAAAGATCGAGCCACAACTAAGCCAAATCCTACATATGCAATTCAACGCATGGTTTATTTGATTGGTTTTTCCCGCCAGTAAACTCTGCGTTTATGAATACATCAGGTGATCGTTTAAAAGCGCTACTCCGGGAAGTTAATCTTTCCGCCTCCGACTTCGCCAAGAACCGCGGCGTCACGCCTCAACACGTGAACAACTGGTTCAAACGCGGCGTTCCCATGGGCCGACTCAACGAGATAGCAGAACTGCTGTGCGTCTCAAGTCGCTGGTTAAGCGACGGCCGAGGCCCCAAACACCCGCCCGCCAACTACCTGCTGGAAGGCCCCGACACAAGGAAACTACTGCCCACCCGCGAAGACACCGGCAAATACCTCACAGGCCCCGCCTGCCGTCCGGAAACAACCGACGTGGAGATCCCCCTCCACCCCACATTCACCTCAAGCGAACGCATCCGCGTCTCCCGGCACAGCCTGCAAACCCTCAACGTCCATCCCGACCGCGCGGTAGGCGCTTACATGGTCGACAACAGCATGACCGACATCATCCAACAAGGCGCCACCCTTGCCATCGACCGAGGCCGCACCCAAATCATCGACGGCGAAATTTATGCGGTAGAGCACGACGGGATGCTGCGCATCAAATACCTCTACAACCGACCTGGCGGTGGGTTGCGCCTGCGCAGCCACAACGCCGCCGAACACCCGGACGAATACCTCAACCACGAAGAACGCTTCGAACAAAGCTTCAAGGTTGTCGGCTGGGTATTCTGGTGGTCCACCCTCAACAACCGCCGGCCGCCCGTGCCGCTGGATGAACATCTATTGGGCTGGGAAGGCTCTAAATCGGAACCGGAGGTGGGCAACTGAAGTGAATGTGGGTATCATGCGCCGCACATTTGGCAGGGGGATGGCTTAGCTATCTGCCCTGTCAGGCGATGCGGAGTAGTTCCCGCGGATGCCCCTACTATTCAGCCCGACGCCATGTGGGCTGAGCGATTTGAAGGCTGGTGAGGTTTGTCAAAAACAAGCTGAGGCAGTCCCCGAGAAGCCGGCCACAAGCCGGCTTTTTAATGCCTGTAAGAATACAGTTCAATTCTCCAGCAGCTGCTGGACAATTGAATCGTCAACAAAGGCGGGCAGGTATCCTACCCATCCTTCAATACGCGTTATTTAGGCTGCAAACACTCCACAGCCCTATCCGCCACCATCTTCGCCATCTCCACCAGATGCATCACCGCCCTCTGCGGCGCAGCCACTGACTCGCCGATCACCTGGGACGCAGCCAGCGCACAATGCAGCAGCTCAGCCACCTGCACCCAGGCATCCTCAAAGCTCAGTTCTTCATTGACCGTAAATGGGTTGGTAGCGTGTGAAGACGGCGAATCCGAACGAACGTTTTCCATAGCAAAACTCCTAGCAGTAAGTGACTACCACCGTCCTTTCGCGACTAAACGAGCAGAGGTGGCGGCTGTACGCAGGTTAGTCGACCGGCCGCTAGGCACCGGCGCACCCGAGGGTGCCCTGCGCACAGCCACCATAAAGTGCAGGCGAGAAGACACCTGTCTTTGGGATGGCGCGTGCGCCTAGCGAGGTCCGGGCGACTAAACCCGATCACTGAATTAGCAGTGACGGTCAGCAGCCTAGTCACCCAATTCCACTGGCGCAAGCGGTTGGGATTCTCTCGGAAACGTCCTGCAAATGAAAGGGATCGTACCTGCTGGCTACTCAAAATCAGGCAATTCATTCGCGTTATGCGCATTAGTACGGCGCCCCCAATCGCTCGCTCTTTGTCTCCTTTAAGTTGACAGTAAGACTCGTCACACCCGATTTATCCCCCGCCACCCACCCATTAATCTGTGCCCATGTTGAACGCAACGCCCAACCAACCTAAACAAAAAAGGATTCAACCATGAGCGCTCCCACCTACAACCGCTTGAACAAAGACGACGCTATCGTTCTGCTGGTCGATCACCAAACCGGCTTGATTTCCCTGGTGCAGGACTTCTCGCCCAACGAGTTCAAGAACAACGTGTTGGCCTTAGCTGACCTGGCCAAGTTCTTCAACCTGCCGACCATCCTCACCACCAGCTTCGAGCAAGGCCCCAATGGCCCGCTGGTGCCAGAGTTGAAGGAAATGTTCCCGGAAGCGCCGTATATCGCTCGCCCTGGTCAGATCAATGCCTGGGACAACGAAGACTTCGTCAAGGCGATCAAGGCCACCGGGCGCAAGCAGATCATCATTGCCGGTGTGGTGACGGATGTGTGCGTGGCGTTCCCGACCTTGTCGGCGCTGGCGGAAGGCTTTGAGGTGTTTGTGGTGACGGATGCGTCCGGCACGTTCAACACCACGGTGCAGCAGGCGGCGTGGAGCCGGATGACGCAGGCCGGTGCGCAGTTGATGAACTGGTTCTCGGTGGCGTGTGAGCTGCACCGCGACTGGCGCAACGATATCGAAGGCCTGGGTAACCTGTTGTCCCAGCGGATTCCCAACTATCGCAACTTGATGAACGGTTACGCGGCGCTGACAGCTCATCAGAAATAAGCAAACCCAGCGTGATAAGCCTGCCCTGAAAAGCAGGCTTTTTCCATTGCTTGCCCGCCCCTAGCCCGCCAACTCCCGTTCGATCTGCTCAATACTCGGCAAACTGGTTTGCAATTCTGCGGGCAAAGATTCCACCAATTGATATTCCGCCACGCCGATAGGTCGGTTGTTATCGCGCAGTGCATATTCAGCCACCACCTCATTTTTACCTTTGCACAACAACAGACCAATCGTCGGGCCATCCTGTGGGTGCTTTATCTCGGCATCCACAGCTGCGAGGTAGAAGCTCAGTTTGCCCAGGTGTTCGGGCTTGAACTTGCCAGCCTTGAGTTCGATCACCACGTAGCAACGCAGCTTCAAGTGATAGAACAGCAGGTCGACGAAGAATTCATCACCGCCCACATTCAGCAGCACTTGCCGGCCTACGAAGGCAAAGCCTGCGCCTAATTCCAATAAGAAGTCGGTGACATGCTTGATCAGGGCGTTTTCAATATCACGCTCTTGCGCGTTCAGGCCCAGGCTGAGGAAGTCAAAGCGGTAAGGGTCCTTGAGGGTTTCACGCGCCAGATCGGATTGGGCTTTGGGCAGATGGCTTTCAAAGTTACTGACGGCCTTGCCACTGCGTTCCAGCAGGCTGGTTTTCAATGTGCATCATCAGCGTGTTGCGCGACCAGCTGTGTTTAACGGCCTGGAGAATGTACCAACGACGTGTTTCGGGGCCCGGACGCTTATCGAGCAACACTAGGTTGTGACCCCAGGGCAATTGTGCAGCAGCTTGTTGCACAAATTCAGAATCCGGCCACGCCTCGGCAAAAGCACGCATGTACTTCAGATTGCGCGGCGAAAAACCCTTGATGTCTGGATAGGCCGCCCGCAGATCCTGCGCAAGGCGGTCGATCACTTTGCTACCCCAGCCTTGATCGTTCTGACGGGTCAAAATATCGCGACCGATCTGCCAGTAGAGCAGCACCAGTTCACGATTGACCGCGATTGACGCACGCTGCTGTGCGTTATGGATACGGCCCTTGAGGTCTGTCAGCCAATCACTGTAGCCCTCTGGAGGTGCCGTCAACCCGATGGAGGTCTCGCTCATGCCTTTTTACTCTTGTGTTTTCAGCAGGCTAGTTAGCCCGCTGTGCCGTCACAAGCGCTCATGAGTACTCTCGGACGCGTCCTGCGTACCCTGCAGAAAGGTCCTGCTGGCACTGGCTGTGGCCCTTGACTCTCCCCTATACGGCACCCCCTACCCTGAACGCCCATTTCAGGAGCCTTCAGCATGAGTCAGCGCATCCTGGTCATTCTCGGCCATCCGTCCACCGATAGTTTTTGTTCAGCCATGGCGCAGACCTATATCCACGCTGCGAAAACGGCAGGTCACGAAGTACGCATCCTGCACCTGGGCAACCTCACATTCGACCCGATTCTTCACCACGGTTATACCCAGGCCCAAACACTGGAACCCGACTTGCTCAGCGCCCAAGCCGACATCCTTTGGGCCGAGCACCTCACATGGGTTTTCCCTGTTTGGTGGGGTGGTATCCCGGCACTGATGAAAGGCTTTATCGACCGAGTTTTCCTACCCGGCTTCGCCTTCAAATACCGCGCAGGCAAGGCATTCCCTGACAAGCTGCTCAAGGGCCGAAGCGCGCACTTGTTAGTGACCCTGGACACGCCGGCGTGGTATTACCGCTGGGTCTACCGCATGCCGGCCATCCACCAGATGCGTCGCACCACGCTGGCGCTGTGCGGCATCACACCGAGCAAGACGCTGCTGTTCGGGCCAGTGCTGGGCGCTACGCTGACGCAGCGGGCCAAGTGGCTGAAACAGGCCGGCGCATTATTTGAGAAAGGGAATTTTCATGTACATCGGCAAAGCCGCGCAGTTGTCCGGCACGACCATCAAGGCGATTCGTCACTATGAGGCGATTGGATTGATGCCCGAGCCGCAACGCCTTGGTGGCTATCGGGTTTATACGGCGCAGAGCGTAGAGCGACTGACCTTTATCAAATGCGCCCAGCAGCTCGGGTTCAAACTCAAGGAGTTGCAGGAGATTTTGCTGGGGTACGACGGTGACGCCTTTCCCTGGGACAGGGCGGACCAAGCCATCGCCAACAAGAAGCAAGCGCTGGCCGCGCAAATCACCGTGTTGCAACGGATGCAGGCGGGCTTGATTGAGTTTGAAACCCAACTGAAAAACGCCCAAGGGCACTGCTCGTCAATCAGTAGTGTCGCCATTTGAAGTAGCCCTTACGCATGAGTTGCCGCTGACTTTTGCGAGCCCCGTGTAAGGGCAATCTGATTTTCCAAACCGTTCATCCAGCCGCTTTTCGCTGCGGCAGACTCCGACGCCTTGCCTTCTGTCGAGACGTCATGGATGACCCACGCTGCCCACATTGCCGCTATCGAACATGAGCTGGATGGCTTCCATCAGAGCCTGGTGGAGTACCGCCAGCAAATGGGCGCCTGGTATTCGCGCGCGCTGGATTCAGTAAGCCATGCAGCGGATATGCCGTCGTTGCTGGGCATGGACCGAGTGTTGCGGGTTGGGGATTCGCAGCGTTCGGTGAGCATTACCGATGCAGATTTCTCCACCGTGGCCCGTTGCCCGGTGGGTGGCGTGCTGGAGATCGAGAGCAAATTCGAATCAGCGTATGACGTGCCGATTGGCGACATCCCGGTTGAGGTGATCGGCCTGGATGACGGCAGCTCCACGCGGGTGATGCTCGATGAGCACGGCAAGGGCTCGCACTACTGCGCCGCTGGCGGGCGCTATGAGGTGCGGGTTCAGGGCGGTGTTTCAGCGCAGCAAGTGGAGGCCTTGTTTACCTCCTATGCAGGGCTGACGGCGGACTTGGAACAGTGGCTTCGGTCACAGTGGAAAGACTTCAAACCCCACTGGGAACGCTCTACTGCCAGCGCGATTGGCAGCGGCGTGCTGGCGGGCAGTTGGGCGGCGATCACGGATGTGTGGGACAGCATCAAGCTGGTGCAGGCGATGCTTGAAGACCCGCTGAAGTACGTCGAGCAACTGGGTAGCGAGGCGGCCAAGTTGGCGCAGATCGCCACCGATGCGCCCAAGGTCATGGAACAGGCGATGTTGCTCGCCAGTGACGAGGCGGCGCTGTACCTGTTACTGCGCACCGCCATGATCTGGCTGGACGCGTTACCGCCCCGTGAAGTCGCGCAAGCGGCCGCAGGTTTTATGGTGTCGTTGCTGATTGACCTGGTGATTGGCGCGGTGTTGACCATCGCGTTGCCGGCGGCGGGCGTGGCGTATTTGAGCGTTCACCTGGTCAAGCATGGCGCACAAATTCTTAAGGCTGCCATGGGCTTCGTGAAGGGGGTGCTGGCGATTCTCACCAAATTCATGCAGGCGGTCGACCGTTATAAAGCGGTGGCGGTTCGCGGTGTGGTCGGCTGGGTGAAACAAGGCACGATGCAGATGCGCTGGCGGGCGCGGCAGAACGCGGTGCTGACGCAAAAAGAGCGTGTGGATGATGTGCCGGTCATGGCGTCGAATCCGAAGGGAGATGCGGCGGCGCCAGCGGACAAGACGGTCACCAACGGCTGCCCGGTGTCGATGGTCACCGGGGAAGAATTGCTGACCCTTACCGATGGTGCGCTGGACGGGATCTTGCCGTTTGAGTGGGCGCGGCTGTATCGCACCAGTGCGGTGGATGTGGATTGCGGGTTGGGGTTTGGCTGGAGTCATGCGCTGGCGCACAGGGTTTGTGTGTCGGGTGATTCGGTGGTGTGGACCGACCATGAGAACCGCTCGACCACCCTGCCCTTGCCGACTTCTGCTCGACCCGCGATTACCAACAGCCTGGCAGAAGCGGCGATCTACTTGGGTTCGGT
>NZ_SPKN01000029.1:854-139774 GCF_023127765.1 Pseudomonas sp. W15Feb34 | reverse complement strand
CGAGGTGCCGAGTGGTGGGGCAAGAGCCCTTTGGTTACTTTGGGGCTCTTTTTGTATAGACCGGACACATGGTGGACACATGTGCGGGGACATGGTTGACACATTATGGGCCATAGTCAGGTTTGCTCAGGTCGATCGTTCTTAGAAAGTGATGGCAGAAGTAAACATCAAAGAGACCGTCTTTTTCAGGGTTAGGTCGTATTCCGATGTGATGACCATTCAGGCCCTTGGCGATGCTGAAATAGCGTTTCTGAAAACGAAATCGGCTGTGATACGCCTTGATCGACACATCATCCGGCCCGTACTCGAAGGGTGATAACTGCTGCGGGTAAGCCCAAGGGCTGGACCGATACCGGTCCATGGGCACCTTGTAGTCCAGTGCTTGATGAGGACGCTGCAGGTTATAAACCTCACGCCACTGATCAAATGCGGTTTGAGCCTCCTTGATCGTGGAAAATTGCCGTCCATTAAGCACCTCTGCCTTGAGTGATCGATGAAAGCGCTCGATCTTTCCGTTGGTTTGAGGGTGATAGGGGCGACTGAAACTGATCCGGATTCCCAAGCTAATCAACCAGATACTTAACTCTGTGATTTCACCGGGGTTGCGCGGCGATCCCCATGGAGGACCGTTATCAACATTGATACGAGCGGGCAATCCGAAGCGTTGGAATACCTCAATCATCTTCTCCTTCACTGTGCCCCCGCGTTCGTTATCACACGCCTGAATAGCTAAATTGAATCGCGAGTGATCATCCAACAAGGTCAGGGGATGGCATCGACCTTCTTGAGTTGCGAAATGCCCTTTGAAGTCCATCTGCCAAAGGTCGTTAGGCGCATCGTGTTCAAATCTCAGCTTTGCTTCCTGTTCCTTCTGAACGGGCTGAATCAGGTCGTGTCGGTGCAGCACGTTAGTTACTGTGCTGGGAGCAATTTGCTTTTTCAAGATGCTGCTGATTGTGCGTCCGCCCCAGGCCGGATGTTCCTGCCTGAGCGCTACGACCTCCGCCTCCAGGGCCGCATTGGTCAGTTTGGGACTGGTAGCTGGTTTTCGGGACTTTTCTTGCAGCCCCGACTGCCCTTGCATCTCGTATCGTTTGAGCCATTTATAGGCCGTTTGCGGGCTGATGCCGAAGCGTCGACACAGTTCTCTTTTATTACTGCCGGGCTGCCGTGCTAAGGCAACGAACTCTTCTTTCAGGCTCATGGTATCTCTCGTGTTCCAAGGCATGATGGCTTTCCGGCGAAATTGGCTCGCCGAAAAGTGTCCACCATGTCCCCGCACACCCGTCAACCATGTGTCCGGTCCGTACACGCTTTTCAAAAGTGACCCGCTGTAAAAGCGGAACCAATATCAGCCGTTACCCAAATAACGGATATGTACTCAGTCGGATCCAGCATCCTGGCCGGCCCTGAGGCCGCCATCGGGAGCAAGCCCCCTCCCACAGGTGCCGCGTCACATCACATCCTGATGCCTACCTCAATTACACGGCTTGTCGTCACGACGCACTTGCGCCTGGGTAGCGCTCCAGTCCGTCAACAGGCTGTACGCCACCGCCAGCAGCGTCGGCCCGATAAACAGCCCGATAAAGCCAAAGGCGATCAACCCCCCAAACACCCCCAGCAGCACAATCACCAACGGCAGGTTACCGCCACGACTGATCAGATACGGCTTGAGCACGTTGTCCACACCGCTGATCACAAACGTACCCCATACCCCCAGGAACACCGCATAGGTGTAGTCACCCTTCCACGCCAGCCAGGCCGTGGCCGGAATCCACACCAGCGGCGGGCCCATGGGGATCAGGCTGAGCAGGAAGGTAACAATACCCAGCACCAGCGCACCCGGCACGCCGGCGATCAGGAAGCCGATCAGCGCCAGCAAGGCCTGGGCCGCCGCAGTGCCGATCACACCATTGACCACCCGCTGCACCGTACCGGCCACCAGCTCGATGTAATAGCCGGCACGTTCACCGATCAGCCGTTCCAGCAGACGGTGCACAAACATCGCCAGGCGCGGCCCATCACGGTAGAAAAAGAACACGAAGACCAGGCTCAGGGTCAGCTCAAGAATACCGCCGCCAATTTGCGCACTGCGTGCCAGCAACCAGTTGCCGACCTGGCCGAGGTACGGCTTGATGCTGACCATCAGCGCCGCGCCTTGTTGGTCAATGCTGTCCCACATCGCCACCAGGCGCTCGCCGACGAACGGGATCGAGCCCAACCAGGTCGGCGCCTCGGGCAAGCCGTCGACCTGAATGTCTTTAATCAGCGCCACCGCATCGCGCACATGGTCGGCCAGGTTGAACCCCAGCCATACCAGCGGCACCGCCACCAGCAGCATCCAGCCCAAGGTCAGGATGCCGGCGGCCAGAGACTCCCGCCCGCCCAGCCAGCGAGTGAGCAAACGCATCAGCGGCCAACTGGCAAACGCCAGCACCGCGCCCCAGAACAGCGCCGACCAGAACGGCGCCATGACCCAGAAGCTGGCGCCAAACAGCACCAGCAGCAGGATTTGCACCAGCAGGCGATCGTTATTGAGCATCGGGTATCTCGAGAATAAGGCTGTAGGAAGAGAGCTTAGGCGAACGGCACGGGTCCGTTCGCCTTGTAATGGTCAGCGTATCAGATGCAGGTGCAAACCCTTAGCGTCACCGCTGCCGGTTTCCAGGCGTGCGGCGCGTACGCCCTTGTCGACCAGGGCCTGGCGCCAGGCCTCGGCTTTCGGGCCGGTCAGGCTCACGCGCAAGGTGGTATCAAGGTTCAACCCACGGGAAATCAAGGTCAGCCAGGTGTCATCAGGCTCGGCGGCCAATGCAGGGAGATCCAGCTCGCCCGTGCTTTTGAGCTCTCGCAGCAGGGTGGCCGAGGTGGGTAGCAGATCGCCCAAGGGCGCGCTGGCATCGAGTTGCTCCACATGCAGGTAAGCGCGTCGGTTGCCGCGAGTAATGCCGTACAGCGCGACCAGCGAGTTGTTCTGCGGGGCGGCCAGGCGCAGTAGCAGGTATTCCTGCTGGCCGTCGGCCCCCACCAGCTTGGCGTTGCCGAACACTTCATTGGCCCACAGGCTGCTCTCGCCGCAATCGCGGGCCTGGCACCAGAACAACAGCTGCGCGCCCTTGGCCTGCAAAGCTTCGCGCGTTGCAGTAAAGGCGGCGCTGGAGCTGTGCTCCGCGGGCAATTCATAGGTGATTGCAGTGGCCTGGCCGCGCGCGGTGGCCTGGCCTTCGTAACGCAACTGGCCGCTGATCTTGCGGATCGCGCCCATGGGGTAGATGCGTTCCTTCTCTTCAGCGGGGCGATAGTCGACAATTTGCGCGTCAACCTGGCGGGACACGGCAGGTAAATCCTGGCTGCCTGGCACATCGGCGGCAAACACCAGGGGGCTGAAACAGCAAAGGCCAAGGGCACGGATACATCCTTTACCCAGGCTCATCGGATCGATAGGCCCTGGCCAATGGAGGTCACAGCGATGTTGAGTGTGTTCATGGTTGACTCCCTTTCAATCCGCCCAGCCTCGGCAGTTGACCCCGCCAAGTCAAGGCGTGGAGAAGAACCGATTGAAACAGTCTGCAACAAGAGCGGCGCCGGACTCATCATTCAGGTGCAAATGATGGCCACCTGGCAGCGTAGTAACGCTGAAGGGTAGCTGAGAAAGCAATTCGGCATGTTTCGCCAACATGCCGTCAGCCGCCACCACCAACTGCGCCGGGCAACTGACGCGACGCACAAAAGCCATGGCCTGTTCATCGGTCAGACGCATCGGCGATGCCAGGGTCAGGCGACTGTCGCTGCGCCAGGTGTAACCGTCCGGTACCGGCATCAAACCGCGCTGGGCCAGCAGTTGCGCCGCTTCACGACTGACCGCCACCACGCCCTTCATTCGCGCTTCAACCGCTTTTTCGAGGGTGTTGTAGACTGGCTTGCGCTTGTCCTGCAGGTTCAGTTGCGCCTGCAAGGCCATGCCCAGACGCTCGGCTGCATTCTCGCCGCTGGCGGTCGGCGGGATCACACCGTCGATCAAACCCAGGTGCGTCACTCGCTCCGGCAGCGCCCCGGCCAACACCAGCGAGACGATGGCGCCCAGGGAGTGGCCAAGTAATGCAAAACGTTTCAACCCCAGTTGTTCGGCCACCTGCAGCACGTCGTAGACATAATCCCACAAGGCGTAACCGGCGCCTGCCGGGCGATGGGCCGAATGCCCGTGCCCAGCCATATCCAGAGCGATGATGCGCAACCCGTGCAGCTTCGGCGCCAGGCGCGCAAAACTGTTGGCGTTGTCCAGCCAGCCATGCAGGGCAATCACTGGCAGGCCATCCTCGGGCCCGAACAGGTGCGCGGCCAATTCGATATGCCCCAGGCTCAGGCGAACCTCTTCGACCGGTGTACTCATGCGCAACTGCGCTCGCGGGCTTGCCAGCGGGCGAACAGGTTCTTGATCAAGGCAGCCGTGTCCTGGGGGCGTTCGAGGGGGAACATATGACCGCCTGGCATAGTGAGCATTTCGCCCATGGGCAAGCGGCCGACGCCGCTGGCATGGTGACGCATGACCACTCGGCTCTGGCGACCACGCACCACGGCCAGTGGCACTTTCAGCTGGCGTACCTGGCCCGGGCTGGTGTGCGGCACGCCCCGGTAGATGCTGATTTCGGTGGCCGGGTCGAAGCGCAGGCGCAGGCGGTCGCCGACTTGCTGCAAGCCATGCTCCAAATACGCGTCAAAGCATTCGGGGTCGAAGCCACGAAACAGGGTTTTGCCGGCGAAGTAGCTGCGTGCGGTGTCCAGGTCGGTGAATTCTTCACGCCGGCCAAGGGTACGTCCTGCCGGTGTCAGTCGATCGATAAAACCAAAGCGCTTGGCGGCGCGGATCACCCAGCGGTCGGCACGGGTGAGCACCGGCGAATCCAACATCACCACGCCACGGTACAACTGCGGGCAACGCATGGCCGCGTACAAATGCAGCACGCCACCGAGGGAATGGCCGACGCCCCACACGGGTTCCGGCTGTTGCTCAAGGTGGTGGATCAACTCGTCCACCAGGTTCTGCCAGTTATCATCCACCGGGAACCTGGGGTCGTGACCGTGCTGGGGCAGATGCGCCACCGTATATTCCGGGGCCAGCGCGGCAAACAGCTTGCCGTAGGTGGCCGAAGGGAAGCCATTGGCGTGGGTAAAAAACACGTGCTGCGACATACAGGTTCCATCGATAAAAACAGAGGTTGATTGTCACCATACCGGCCGCCTACAGCAATGACTGTAACTGCCAGGAATGATGACACTCACGCCACGCCTATCGTGCCGGCGGGTTTTCGCCCAGCGGCACCACGGCCATGGTCAGGCGCGAGACGCAACTGGCCTTGCCATCATCGCTGCTCAGGCGGATATCCCATACCTGTGTAGTGCGCCCGATATGAATGGCCTTGGCCACCGCCGTCACCCGCCCGCTGCGCACGCCACGCAGGTGGTTGGCATTGACCTCAAGGCCCACGCAATAAAACTTGCTGGCGTCGATGCACAGGTAAGCAGCCATGGAGCCGACGCTCTCGGCCAACACCACCGAGGCGCCACCATGCAGCAGGCCGTAGGGCTGATGGGTGCGGTGATCGACCACCATGCTGGCAGTGAGGGAGTGCTCGTCGAAGCTTTCGAAACGAATATCGAGCAACTCACCGATGGTGTTTTTCTGGATCGCGTTGAGTTGTTCGATATTCGGTTGGGTGCGCCACAGGCTCATAGGGTTGTCCTTGTTGGTTTTATTACGATCCTAATCCTGCCACAGAACGGTTTCAGCGCGCTCGCTCCAAGTGTGCAAATGTGGCCCGTACGTCGACTCGATCACGTTGCGCTTGATCTTCAAGGTCGGCGTGAGAAAGCCGTTTTCCACCGCCCAGTTGTCTTTCACCACCACCAATTGGCGCAAGCGCTCATGTTTATCCAGCCCGGCGTTGACCTGTGCCAGCCAGTGGTCAAGGTGGGTTTCAAGCGTTTGGCGGGCTTGGCCCTGTGCCGACAACACGCATAGCCCGATCGGTGCGCCAAGCCCCTCGCCGACTACACACACCTGTTCGATGCGTGCATGTTCGGCCAGGCGATTTTCAATCGGCGCCGGGGCCACGTATTTGCCTTTGCTGGTCTTGAAAATCTCCTTGAGGCGCCCGGTCAAGCGCAGACGACCGTCTGCGTCCTGCTCACCCTTGTCGCCGGTACGCAGGAAGCCATCTTCGGTAAGGGTCTCAGCGGTTTTTTGCGGGTCCTTGAAGTAGCCCAGCATGGTCGCGTCGCTGCGTACCTGCACTTCGCCTGATGGGTCGATGCGCACTTCTACGCCTGGGCAGGGCAGGCCAATCCAACCCAGCGTCTGTGCACCGGGGCGGCATACATGGGAATAGCCGCAGTTTTCGCTCATGCCGTACACCTCCAGCACGTCCAGGCCAAGGCGCTGATACCAACCCAGCAACGCCTCGGGCACGGGTGCCGCACCGGACAGGGCAATACGCAGTGCATCCAGCCCCAGTCCCGCGAGCACTTTATGACCGACGCGCTTGCCGATAAAAGGCAGGCGTAACAGGGTGTCGAGGCGTTTTTCCGGGATCTTGGCGTAGACACCCAACTGGAACCTGGTCCAGATACGTGGCACGCCAAACAAGGCCGTCGGCCGTGCCCTGCGCAAATCTTGCAGGAAGGTATCCAGGTTTTGCGCAAAAAATACGGTTTGCCCGGTGTAGATCGCCGCCATTTCCACAAACATGCGTTCGGCGACGTGGCACAGCGGCAGGTAGGACAGCAACCGATCGCCCTCCCCCAGGCCGAACAACTCGGTGCCGCGGGTGGCAGCGAAGCCCAGTGCCCCGAACGTTTGCATCACACCCTTCGGCAAACCGGTCGTCCCGGAGGTGTAGACGATGGTGGCCAGTGTCGAGCCAAGGGGTTCGGGGTGGTCCTGGATCGGTGAGCAGGCTTGCAGGTCCGCCCAGCTGAAATCGAACGTCCCCGCCGGGCACAGCGGCAGGCTAATGGTTGGCACACCCGCTGGCACACCCGGCGCCATTGCCGGCCAGTCATCGAGCTTGCCGATCAACGCCAACGCCGCCTCGGAATGGGTCAGCACATGGGCGACAGAGTCAGCGGTGAGGTTGGGATAAAGCGGCACCGAAACGTGCCCGGCCATCCAGATCGCCAGGTCGGCGATGATCCAGTGTGCGCAGTTTTTCGAGATCAGGGCGATGTGCGAACCTTGGGGCAAGTCACGTGCACGCAACCAGTGGGCAGCGCACCGGGCCTGGTGGCCGACATCGCCCCAGGTGAGGGTCTGCACCTCGCCACCGTCAATGGGCTGCACCAGAAAAACCTTACGCGGGTGCCGCGCTTCACGCTCGAAGAAGACCTGCAACGGCAAACGAAAAGCGACAGGCATGGGACGCGCTCCTTTGTGATCCGAGATACAGCCAACCAAGCACTTGCTTGGCTGACTGTATAGCACACACAAAGCCAACCATTTCTCAGGGAACACAGAACAGCCAACCGTAACCACGATGCGAAGCGAGCCGCTCTTGCTCTTGATCTGCTTTTGATCTCAGGCGCCCCGTCAAACCACGCTGGCCGGAATTCGACAGGGATTTGGGGGGTAAACCGGCAGGGATGCCGGTTTTAGCCGCCCCGCGCCATGGATGGCGCGTGGCGGCGGCCCCCCAAATCCATGGCGATTACGGGCACACCGAGCCTAAGCGAGGTGCCGAGTGGTGGGGCAAGAGCGCTTTGGTTACTTTCGCCTGGGCCGGCATTCCGGCTTTTCGAAAGTGACCCGCTGTAAGAGCGGAACCAATATCAGCCGTTACCGCAGCAATGGATATGTACTCGGTCTGATCCAAGCCCCCCGTCGGCTACAAGGCCGCCTTCGCGAGCAAGCCCGCTCCCACAGTTGGATCATGGAGTGTCGGGCAGACAAGCGTCGATTGGCAGGTCGTCACGGGAGCAAGCTCCCTCGCCACAGGCCCAGCGTCGCCCCTTATGCCTCGGGATTCTTCACCCCCACCAGACTCATCAAACCCGCCAGCGGAAAATCCCCCTCAAGCTCCGCCAGGCTGGCCGTATACATCGGCTGTGGCTGGCGCTGATGCCCATGCTGCAAAAAGCTGATCAAACTGCCCACCAAAGGCTGATGGCTGACCAGCAACACGTTGTCATCAGTATCAAGTTCCCTCAGCACCTGCTGAACATCACCATCAGGCGTCAGCCACGGCACCGTGCGCACATCCGGCTCGAACCCCAAAACTCCGCGCACCAATTGAGCCGTCTGCTGCGCCCGCACATAAGGGCTGGCGATGATGGCACTGAGAGGCTGCCCGATCAGGTGCGCAGCGCTGAGCAATACTTCGGCACGGCCATGCTCGGTAAGATTGCGTTCAGCGTCCGTGCGGGCGTGCACCTGGGCCTCCCCGTGGCGCAAAACCCACAACTTCATAGCTTTGGCTCTTCATCACGCACCGGGTGCGGTGCTGGCGGCACGCTGTGGGCGGCTTCGCCTTCGGGTGCACGCGGGGCTGGCCAATCGGCAAACGGCCAAGGCTTTTGGTCGGTGTGGAAGCTACCGAAGCGGCCGATCTGCGCCAGGAACTGGCTGAGGCTATCGCCAAAATTCATCAGGCCCAGGTTCGGCGCACCGTAGACAAGCCGGTAAATCAATTGCACCACCACCAACGCGCCGAGCAGCAATTGCGCCACCTGCCACACCAGCGCAAACGCCAGCATCCACAGAATGCGCAAGGCAATCGACTCATATTTGGGGGCTGCTTTCGGATCGTTCATGGCGCGTTCCTCAGTTGAAACCACTGGTAGAAATAAAGTCGACATCGGTCTTGGGCTCGGCCCGCATCAACAACTCGATGACCTGCTCCAAGGTGCGCCCTTCGAACAGGATCGCGTGCAAACCGGCGACCAGCGGCATATACACCCCCACTTCCTGGGCCTTGGCCTTCAATACCTTGAGGGTGTTGACCCCTTCGGCCACTTCACCCAGACGCGTCACAGCGTCTTCCAGGCTCAGCCCTTGGCCCAGGGCAAAACCTACCTGATAGTTGCGGCTTTTGGGCGATGAGCAGGTGACGATCAAGTCACCCACGCCCGCAAGGCCCAGGAACGTCATCGGGTTGGCACCCTGGTTCACCGCAAAGCGGGTCATCTCGGCCAGCGCACGGGTGATCAGCATACTCTTGGTGTTTTCACCCATGCCCAAGGCGACGGCCATGCCGGCAATGATCGCGTAGACGTTTTTCAGCGCCCCGCCCAACTCGACACCAAAGCGATCGGCGCTGGCGTAGACCCGGAAGGTGCGGCCATGCAGCACGGCCTGTACCTGCTCACACAAGGCGTCGTCTTCACTGGCAACCACCGTGGCGGTCAAGGCGTGTTCGGCCACCTCCCGCGCCAGGTTCGGGCCGGACAGCACGCCAATGCGGGCCAGTGGGGCAATCTCGGTGAGGATTTCACTCATCAGTTTGAAGGTCTGGGCCTCAATGCCTTTGGTCAGGCTGACCAGCAACTTGCCTGCCAGGCGCTCGGCGTGCGGCGCCAGCACTGAGCGCAACGCACTGGAGGGCAGCGCGACGAAGCACAGGTCGCACGCAGTGAGCGTTTCCAGCAGGTCGGTAACCGGTTCGACAGCTGGATGAATCTTGATGCCTTTAAGGTAACGGGGGTTTTCCCGGTGCACGCGAATGGCTTCAGCCTGCTCGGGGTCGCGCATCCACTGACGCACGGCGTGGCCGTTCTCGGCCAGCAGGTTAGCCACGGCGGTGCCAAAACTTCCGCCTCCCAGGACCGCAATAGGGCGCTGTTGAGTCATATGCAATCCGTTAATCCATACCAATGGCGATGGCGGCATTATACGGGCCGCCCGGCTTGCGGCCAGCCCCCGTATCAATTCGCGCACTTGTCGGAAAATGCCACGTTTGTACGAAGTAATTGCAAGTCCGACGACTGGCAAATAGCCCCACCTCAGTTAACATGGGCGGCTATCCGTCATTAACAAGGCCGTGCCGTGTACCTGGGCCCTCCTCCTCGCTCATCTCTATGGTTGATGCTGTTGTGCAGCGTACCTGCCCTGGCTGACGATCTGTTTCTCGACAGCCAGCCGCTGCCGCAGGTGTTGACCGCCACGCGCCTCAAGCAATCGGCCGCCGCCGTGCCCGGCAGCATGACGGTGATCGACAGTGAGCTGATCAAGGCCAGCGGCGCCCGGGACATCGCCGAACTGCTGCGCCTGGTGCCCGGGATGATGGTCGGCTATACCACCGGCAACCAGGCGTCGGTCAACTACCACGGCACCAGCGCCAGTGATGCGCGGCGGATGCAGGTGCTGATCGACGGGCGTTCGGTGTACCGCGCCGGCCTGGCCACGGTGGACTGGAGCGATATCCCGGTGGCCATGGAAGATATCGAACGCATTGAGGTATTTCGCGGCCCCAATACCGTCAGCTATGGAGCCAATGCACTGATGGCGGTGGTCAATATCCTCACCCGTTCCCCCGCCAACAGCCAGGGCTCGCGGGTGAAGGTCACCCGCGGCGAACGGGGGATCAACGACTTCTATGCCAGCCAGGGCGTGGGTTGGGAAACCGGCGATTTGCGCTTATCCCTGTCCGGGCAACAGGACGACGGTTTTGACAGCGACGCGGTCGGCGCCGACCGCCGTGACGGTCGCCGTCTCAACCGTTTCAGCCTGGCAGTGAGCCAGACGCTGAACGCGCAACAAAGTATCGACTGGCAACTCAATGCCAAGGAAGGCACCAATCAGCGCCCTTATACCTACACCCCGGTGTTTGACGGGATCAGCGAAGGCGGCAGCAATTCCGATGTTGTCGCCAAGGACTACGCTGGCTCTTTGCGCTGGAATTTCGACTTCAATCCCGATCACAGTCTGTATATCCAGGGTTCAGCCCAGCAATGGGACCGCCGACAGGTCTGGAAAGCCTGTGATGCCAAGGTCTCGTTCAGCCCGCAGCTGACCCAGTTGTGGCAACTGAACCCCAACTATGCCGAACTGTTGGCGCGGCACATGGACACCTACAGCCAAGGCTCTCCACCCCCGGGAAGCGCCGCCGAGCAGGCATTGGCCAACCAGGTGCTGGATCAATGGAAAAACCACGGCGGCAAGGACACCGTCTGCGGCGATATCGACCAAAGCACCCGCGAAAGCCGCTACGACGTGGAGATCCAGGACACCTTCAGCCTCTCCGACAGCTTGCGCCTGGTCAGCGGCATCAACTATCGCTATGACCGCGCCGACTCGGACACCTACTTCAATGGAACCCTGGACGACACCACCTGGCGCCTGTTCGGGCATCTGGAATGGCGGGCCAGCGAACACTGGCTGCTGCAGGGTGGCGCCATGTACGAAGACAGTCACCTGAGCGGCGACTCACTGACGCCGCGTGTGGCGGTCAATTACCTGATCAACCCGCGTCACGGGTTGCGGGCGGTTTACTCCGAGGCGATCCGCTCGCCGGATATGTTCGAGAACAACGTCAATTGGAGCTACCGCGTCAACAACCTCAGCTCCCCGGCCTACGGACAAAACTCCGGGCAATATTTTGTCGTGACGCGCGGCCCTGGCGACCTCGACAAAGAGTTGATGCGCTCCCGAGAACTGGGCTACAACGGGTTCTTTGCCGACCTGGGGCTGAATGTCGACGTGAAGCTGTTCTATGACGAAATCACCGACATGATCAGCTCGCCGCTGCGCAACAACCAATACATCGCCAGCAACGCCAACAGCTCGCGCTTTACCGGTGCCGAATCACAGTTCGACTGGCGCATGAGCAACACCGACCGCCTGCGCCTGACCTACGCCTATGTCGACGCTACTTCCAGCAACCCACGGGACAAGGCGCAAACCGCGCGCAACAGCGGCTCGGCCGGTTGGCTGCGCGAGTGGGGCCAGGGGTGGTCCAGCGCCCTGTTCTACTATGGCGACGACGCTCTTAACCAGTATCGCTTCCAACGGGTCGACCTGCGGGTAGCCAAACGCATTGCCGTGGGCAAAACCAATGTGGAGCTGGCCGGCATGTTGCAGCAACGCCTTGATGACCAGCCCACCACCTGGGCCGACAATAATTACGACCATCGTCACGTTCTCTACTTCAGCGCCGAGCTGGACTTCTGACATGGCCGATCAGTCACGGATGACCCTCTTGCTGCTTTCACGATTGTGGCGCCGTGGCGTGCTGCTCGCGTGCCTGCTGCTGGCGGTGCCGGCGTGGAGTGCCGATATCCTGCTGACGGCTGCCGAAGACGGCGCCGGGGTGCAAGCCTTCACCCAGGCCCTTGCCCAGCAGCGCCCCGACGACCGGGTCAGCTTCACCCCGCTCAAGGACTTGCCGACACCGAGCCAGTTGCCCGCCGGCACTCGCTTGATCCTCCTGGACCTGCCCAGCCTCGATTGGCGCCTGCTGGATACCCAGGGACCGCCGACCCTGGTGCTGCGCATCAGCCGCCTGCAGGCGCGGCAACGCCTGGGTAATACGCACCCGGCCAAAATCAGCCTGCTATGGAGCGACCCGCCGCTGGAGCGTCAGTTGCGCCTGATCGCCGACACCCTGCCGCAGGCACGACGCATCGGTGTGCTTTACGGTGCCGACAGTGAATTCCTGCTGCGCGAGCTGATCCGGTTTGCCACCCCCCTGGGCCTGGAAATCGTGCCTCAGCTCTGGGACAACACCAGTGACAGCCGCCCGCTGCAAACCCTGTTCAAGAACAGCGATGTGCTGCTCGGCCTTGACGACCCGCAACTGTACAACCCCAAAACGGTAAAGAACCTGTTGCTGAGCAGCTACGCCCAGCAACTGCCCCTGATAGGGCCCAATGCCGGGTTTGTCCGGGCCGGCAGCCTGGCCAGCACCTACAGCGATCAGCCCGACTGGCTTGCCGTGCTCGACCGCCTGCTGGATCACCCGCCGGCCAATTGGCCGCACACGTTGTACCCGCAACACTTCAAAGTCGTGGGCAACCCGCAAGTCGCGCGCTCACTGGGCATCGAACAGGTTGATGAAACCGCCGTCGCCGCCCGCTTGGCCGAAGGAGAGAAACGCCCATGACCTTGCGTCGCCGTTGGGATATCAACACCCGCACCCAGCTCATTACCCTGGGCCCCGCGTTATTGTTGACCCTGCTGTTGATCAGCTTCTTTACCTTCGTACGGATCCAGGATTTGCGCCAGGAGCTGGACCACACCGGCCAATTGATCGCCAACCAACTGGCGCCCGCGACTGAGTATGGAGTGATTTCCGGCAACAACGATGTGCTTGAAGCGCTGCTGCGTGCGACCTTGGCCACGCCTCACGTGCGCTTCCTGGAAATTCAGAACAGCGCCGAAAACATTCTGGTGTATGTCGAGCAGCCGTCGGAAAGACATGACCGCTCGCTGTCCGTGAAGGTGTTCCAGGCGCCAATCCGCCTGCAACACATCCAGCTCAACAATGACTTTTTCCAGGACAACCTCAACGAACCCAAGGCACCCCGAGCCGACTACCTGGGGCGGGTGATTGTCGGCATGTCCAATGACGCGTTCAGCCAGCGCCAGCAGGAAATCCTGTTCAAGGCCGGGATCCTGGCGCTGTTCGCCTTGCTGTTTACCTTCCTGCTGGCACGACGCCTGGCGGCAAGCCTGTCGCAACCAATAAGCGCGATGGGCCATGCGGTCAAGGCTATCCAGCAAGGCGATTACAAAACCCCGCTACCGATTGTCGATGACTCGGAGCTGGGTGACCTTTCGCGGCATATCAACAACCTGGCCGAAGGCCTGAACCAGGCCAGTCGCGAGCAGCAACAAGCCATGGCCCAGTTGATCCAGACCCGCGAGGAGGCCGAGCGCGCGAACAATGCCAAATCGGATTTCCTGGCGATGATGAGCCATGAACTGCGCACGCCCATGAACGGCGTGCTGGGCATGTTGCAACTGCTGGAAACCACCGACATGACTGCCGAACAGACCGAGTACGCGGCGCTGGCCTCCGAGTCCACCGAGCACCTGCTCAAGGTGATCAACGACATCCTCGACTTCTCACGCATTGAGCGCGCCGCCCTGGAACTGGAACATATTGCGTTCAACCTTGCCGACCTGATCAACAGTTGCGCCCAAGCCTTCCAGCACAGTGCCCAGCAACGCGGGCTGAGCCTGGAGCTGCCGATTCCTGCGGGCATGGAGGCCCTACGGGTGCGAGGCGATCCGACGCGGATCCGGCAGATCCTGGTAAACCTGATCGGTAATGCGTTGAAATTTACCGAACGCGGCAGCGTGACTGTCGAGCCCCATTGGCAAACCCTGGACCACGAACTGGTGTGGTTCACCTGCACCGTGCGCGACAGCGGTATCGGTATTTGCGCCGAACGCCTGGAGCTGATGTTCGATGCGTTCCAGCAGGCCGACAGCTCCATTTCCAGACGCTACGGCGGGACTGGCCTGGGCTTGCCCATCGCCCGCACCCTGGCCGAACGCATGGGTGGCACCTTGCGGGCCCAAAGCGAAGAAGGCCGGGGCTCGGTGTTTACCCTGGAAATCCCGCTGGCCATCGATCAGCAACAAGTACAGGCCATTACGCCCGACGCCCTCGGCAAGGCCAGTGCCGGCGAAGGACGCCACGTATTGCTGGTGGAAGACAACCCGGTCAACCGTACCGTGGTCGAAGCAATGCTGCGCAGCCTGGGCTTTGAAGTCAGCCTGGCCACCGACGGCGCCGAGGCGATCCGCAGCGCCGAGAGCCTGATCTTCACTGCTATCCTGATGGATTGCCGGCTGCCATTGATCGACGGCTACGAAGCCACTCGCCAGATTCGCCAACTGCCTGGCTGCGCCGATCTGCCGATCATCGCCCTGACGGCCAATGCTTTGCAGGGCGACCGCGAAGCCTGTCTGGCAGCCGGAATGAACGATTACCTGGCCAAGCCGTTCAAACGCACGGATTTGCAGCAAATCCTGCAACGCTGGGTGCAATAGCGCCGCGCCATCAACCAACTGCGACTGGCGTGAAAGACGAAAGTGCGGCAGTCTTAGGCACCCGAACGGGCCGATAAACAGGTCCGGTTTAAAATTTCAGTGAACAAGTGTACATTCAGTGCCTTGCCGCTGTGACTTTCACTACAACGCAATAGTCTATGTGTAGGCTGCCGCTATGAGGCATGAACGCTTCATTCGGTTCGGGAAGATTTGCCCAACCCAGCCGCATGGGATTATTGAGGAGCTCGCATGACCAAACAAAACGCCTTTACTCGGGAAGACCTGCTGCGCTGCAGTCGCGGTGAGCTGTTCGGCCCAGGTAACGCGCAACTGCCCGCCCCGAACATGCTGATGGTGGATCGCATCACCCATATCAGCGAAGAAGGTGGCAAGTACGGCAAAGGTGAATTGGTCGCCGAGCTGGATATCACCCCGGACCTCTGGTTCTTCGCCTGCCACTTCGAAGGCGACCCTGTGATGCCAGGCTGCCTGGGCCTCGACGCCATGTGGCAACTGGTCGGCTTCTACCTGGGCTGGCAAGGCCTGCCGGGCCGCGGTCGCGCCCTGGGTTCGGGCGAAGTGAAGTTCTTTGGCCAAGTCCTGCCGACCGCCAAGAAAGTCACCTACAACATTCAAATCAAGCGCGTCCTCAAGGGCAAGCTGAACCTGGCCATCGCCGACGGTTCGGTGACTGTCGACGGTCGCGAGATCTATACTGCCGAAGGCCTTCGGGTCGGCGTATTCACTTCCACTGACAACTTTTAAGGGTTATCCGCATGCGCCGCGTCGTTATCACTGGTCTGGGCATCGTTTCTTGCCTGGGCAATGACAAAGAGACCGTCACCGCTAACCTGCGTGCAAGTCGCCCTGGCATCCGCTTCAACCCGGAATATGCCGAAATGGGTCTGCGTAGCCAGGTTTCCGGCTCCATCGACCTGCCCCTCGAAGAACTGATCGATCGCAAGATCTATCGCTTCGTCGGCCACGCTGCCGCCTACGCCTACCTGGCCATGAAAGACGCGATCGCCGATTCGGGCCTGAGCGAAGACCAGGTTTCGAACGTACGCACCGGCCTGATTGCCGGCTCCGGCGGCGCATCGACCCTCAACCAGATGGAAGCGCTGGATATCCTGCGCGAAAAAGGCGTGAAGCGCGTTGGCCCGTACCGTGTCACGCGGACCATGGGCAGCACCGTTTCCGCCTGCCTGGCCACGCCATTCCAGATCAAGGGCGTGAACTACTCGATCTCCTCCGCGTGCGCCACCAGCGCCCACTGCATCGGGACTGCCGTTGAGCAGATCCAGCTGGGCAAGCAGGACATCGTATTCGCCGGCGGCGGTGAAGAAGAGCATTGGAGCCAGTCGTTCCTGTTCGACGCCATGGGCGCACTGTCCACCCAGTACAACGAAACCCCAGAGAAAGCCTCTCGCGCCTACGACGCCAAGCGTGACGGTTTCGTCATCGCCGGCGGTGGCGGCATGGTCGTGGTTGAAGAGCTGGAACACGCTCTGGCCCGCGGCGCCAAGATCTACGCGGAAATCGTCGGCTACGGCGCGACGTCCGACGGCTACGACATGGTTGCCCCAAGCGGCGAAGGCGCGATCCGCTGCATGCAGATGGCCATGTCCACCGTTGATACCCCAATCGACTACCTGAACACCCACGGCACCTCGACTCCGGTCGGCGACGCCAAGGAAATGGAAGGCGTGCGCGCGGTATTCGGCGACAAGGCTCCGGCCATCAGCTCTACCAAGAGCCTGTCGGGTCACTCCCTGGGCGCCGCCGGCGTTCACGAAGCGATCTACTGCCTGCTGATGATGGAAGGCAACTTCATGGCCGGCTCGGCCAACATCGACGAGCTGGACCCAGCCGTTGCTGATATGCCGATCCTGACCAAGACCCGTGAAGATGCAAAAATCGACACCGTGATGAGCAACAGCTTCGGCTTCGGTGGCACCAATGCCACCCTCGTGCTGAAACGCTGGCAGGGCAAGTAAGCCTCGCAGGTTGATCACATGAAAAAGCCCCGACTGGTTCGGGGCTTTTTTTTGCGCTTTGATTTGAAACCGCGTCGCCTTCATCGCAGGCAAGCCAGCTCCCACCTTCGATCGCGTTCATCCTGAAGGAATGCAGTCCAGTGTGGGAGCTGGCTTGCCTGCGAACGGGTCAACCCGGTTCCCCGCCCTACACCGAAAACCGCGCCACCATCGAATTCAGGTCCACCGCCAACCGCGACAACTCCTGGCTCGCCGCGCTGGTCTGGTTCGCCCCGGCAGACGTCTGGTGCGCCAGGTCGCGGATATTCGTCAAGTTACGATCCACCTCCCGCGCCACTGCTGCCTGCTGCTCCGAAGCACTGGCAATCAACAGGTTGCGCTCGTTGATCAGGGTGAATGCCGAGGCGATCTCTTCCAGCGCCGTGCCGGCAGACTTGGCGATATCCAGCGTAGAACGCGCCCGCGTGTTGCTCTGTTGCATGGAACTGACGGCCTGGTCGGTGCCCTGCTGAATCCCACTGATCATCTGCTCGATTTCCTGGGTCGACTGTTGCGTGCGATGGGCCAAGGCACGCACTTCATCGGCCACTACCGCAAAACCGCGCCCGGCATCCCCGGCTCGCGCCGCTTCAATGGCCGCGTTCAGTGCCAGCAGGTTGGTTTGCTCGGCAATCGAGCGAATCACGTCCAGGACTTTACTGATGCCATAGACCTTTTGCGCCAGCGCCTCGACCTGGGTCACATTGGCGGTCACATCGGTAGCCAGGGCTTCAATCGACACCACCGTCTGCTGCACCTGCTCACGGCCCTGCTGGGCAATGCGGTCAGAATCGCGTGAAGCATGGGACGTGGCCACCGCGTTGCTCGCCACCTCTTCCACCGCCGCCGTCATCTGGTTGACCGCCGTGGCCGCCTGTTCGATCTCCTGGTTCTGCTGATGCAGGCCGCGCGTGGCATCCTCCGTCACGCAACTGAGCTCTTCGGAAGCAGAAGCCAATTGGTTGGACGATTCAGCAATGCGCCGGATAGTATCGCGCAGATTCTCTTGCATGCCCTTGAGAGCCTGCTGCAAACGCGCCGGCTCATCGCTGCCGCTCACGTGGATCTCACCGGTCAGGTCGCCGCTGGCCACGCCCTGAGCTACTTTCAGCGATTGGGCCAGCGGTAGCACGATGCTGCGGGTCAGCCAGACCGCCAGGCCAATGGTGATCAATGCCGTGAGGATGATCATGCCAATCACCCCGGTACGCGACTGACTGAAAACGCTTTGCGCGAGGCTGGCCGCCTGATTGGCACTGGTTTTATTGAGGGTGACCAGATCGCGCAACGTGACGGCGATTTGATCGGCGAGCTGATTCATCTCACCGTTGGCCACTTTGATCGCTTCATCGAGCCGGTTGGCCTTGGAAAACCCCATGACCTGCTCCTGACGTTGCAGGTATTGCTGTTCCTGGGCCTTGAAACGATCGAACAGCGTGCGCTCTTCAGGGAGCACGATCAGCCCTTCGTAGAGGGCTTGCGCATGGGGCATGCCATTCTTGAGGTCGGTCAGTTTCTGCTCGTTTTGTGCCAACGCCTGCGGATCGCGGTTAACCAACAAGCGCAGGGTCAGCGCACGCACGCGCAGCAGGTCCTGATTCATCTCCCCCACCGCCATGACGCTGGGCAACCAGTTGCTCTCCACCTGGTCCGACTGCTGGCGCATATTGGCCATCTGCAACAGGGCAAAGCCGCCCAACGCGAATACCATCAAGGCCAGCACGCCAAAGCCCAAGCCGGCGCGAGGCGCGATATTCAAACTACGGATATTCATGCCTGGATTCCTTCCAAAAAAGTACTGCATCCACCTGCAGTGTGGTCTTGGAAGTTATCGGCACCCTCCGCCATTTATGTAAGACGAAAACGCGATATCAATGCACCTGACCATTGCCAGGCGGCTTGGGCAGGATGGCAAGGAAATTATCCCGCGCCACCTTGTGCGCCACCTCCTCGGGCAATGCATCGAGGAAGGGCTCGAAGCGACGCATCTCCTTACCTAACTTATTGAAACGCCCTACCACGTCAGATCCCAGCATAAAGCGCTCAGGGAAGCGCTCCACCAGCTTCACCCACTCCTGCCGAGGCTGACCCGCCTCATCCAGCAGATAGGGCGTGAGCATGCTCCAGGACAGGTCGATATACAGGTTGGGGTACGCCTCGAGCATGCGGTTCAAGGTGGGCAGCAAAAAGTCCATCTGCACCTGATGCCGGTGAATTTCCTTGCTGGTGCCAGCATGGGCCCAGATAAAGCGCGTATGCGGGTGGTTACGCAACGGCTCTTCGACTTCCGCCAGGTACAGTGGGTTACGCTCTCGCTTGGAAGTGATGTTGGAGTGCAGCATCACGGGCAGGTCGTTTTCGGCGGCCAGGTGGTAGATACGCGTCATGGCTTCGTTGTTGGCGCGGGGCGTGTCGCCTGAGGTCAGGGCGGTAAGGTCGTCATGGCGGGTAAACACTTCACCGATACCCTGCCACAACCCGGGGTTGAGGTCGATCATGCGCTGGATATGGGCAGCGGAGTTCTTGTCGTTGGGGTTGAAGCCGGCCAGGAACGGGTGAAAGTGCTGGCGCTGCTCGGGGGTCAGCTTATTGACCGCTGCCGCGACAATCACATCGGTGGCGCTGTACCAATAGGCATCGGCGTCATCACCAGCGTAGTAGCGGGGGCGCTTGGGCTCGTCTTCGTGCCATTTCTTGGCCACGGGGATGCCGGAAATCATTACATGTTCGATGCGGTTCTCGGACATCGCCTTGAGCAGTTTGCCCATGCCTGCCGTTTCCTGGAAAAAATCCACGTAATGCATGTGCGCGTCACTGTAGGCATAGTCGCGGGCCTGCGCGGCAAGGCTGCTGGCAGCGAGCAACAAGGCAAGACTCAGGCGGGTCCGAAGCACGGTGAAACCTCAATCAGGGCTGATACGGGTAGACCTTGCGCCTACCTTCGAGGTTCAGCGCGGAAAAACTGGAACACTTGGGCGCCAGCATGCTCTATAACTGCATGACCTTCATCCTGCCCCTTGAGAGGTTCGCCATGCCTGTTACCGTTAATACATTGAACGCTGAAAACTTCCGTCACAGCGTCAATATCAATCACCACGAACTGTTTACCGACCTGCCAAAGAGCCTGGGTGGCGACGACTCGGCGCCCTCTCCCCACGACTATTTCGATGCTGCGCTGGCGTCATGCAAAGCCTTGACGGTCAAGCTCTACGCGCAGAAGAAAGATATCCCGCTCACCGGCGTGACCGTTGAAGTGACCCACGACGCCGCCGAAGAGCAGAAAGGCAAATACAAACTCAGCGTCAAATTGACCCTCAAGGGTGTGCTGAGCGATGAGCAGCGCGAGGAGTTGCATCGCGTTGCGGACAAGTGCCCGGTACACAAGCTGATGACCACCGCCGAAATCAGCATCGAGACGAAATTATCGGAAGGTGCCTTCAGCGCATAGCGCCAACGTCCCATCGGGCGGGTTATGCTCAGACGCATCCAACCCGCTCAGACAGGGATGCACCATGACCACCCTTACCGTGATCCGCCCCCGCGCCGAAGATGTCGAAGGGCAGCCGATCCTGCGCCCGCTGCCTTCCCGTGAATGCCGTAGCGTCGGGCCCTTTGTGTTTTTCGACCATATGCTGCCCACCGCCTATGCGCCGGGTACCGGCATGAATATCCGCCAACATCCGCATATCGGCCTGTCTACCCTCACCTACCTGTTTGAAGGCGCCTTGCAGCACAAGGACAGCCTCGGCTCGGATCAGGTGGTGCAGGCCGGCGATGTCAGCTGGATGACCGCGGGCAGCGCGATTGCCCATGTCGAGCGTACCCCCGAAGCGCTCAAGGCCAGTGGTTTCAACCTGCACGGCCTGCAGGTGTGGCTGGCCTCCCCCAAGGACCACGAGACCGGCCCCGGCCATTACAGCCATCACCCGGCGGCGAGCTTGCCGGTGAGCGATAACCTGGGCGTGCAGGTGCGCCTGATTGCCGGTGATGGTTTCTGTCTCAAGTCACCAGTGCCGGTGCTCTCGCCGACGTTGTATGCCGAGGTGCAGATGCAAACAGCCACCACCTTGCTGATCCCCGATGAGCATGAGGAGCGCGCGGTGTATGTGCTGGAAGGTGAGGCGCAGCTCGACGGTGAGCCGCTGGCAGTGCATAGCCTGATGGTATTGCCGCCAGGGCAAGAGATGACATTGTTTGCCGAAACCGACTGCCATGTGGTGGTGTTTGGCGGGGCGCCGCTGGACGGGCCGCGGCGGATCAACTGGAATTTCGTGGCGAGCGATCCGGCAGTGATCGAGCACGCCAGACAGCGCTGGGCTGCTGGGGACTGGCCGAGGGTGCCGGGGGAGTCAGAACGAATTGAGTTGCCTGTGAAATAGCTATCGCAGGCAAGCCAGCTCCCACACTGGATGGGTGTACACCTTAAAATGTGGGAGCTGGGCATGCCCGCGATGGCGTCAGGTCAGGCGCCGCAGAGTCAGCCCTTGAACACTTCATCCAACAAGTTATGCATCGACTGGAAAGCCCGCGCAGCGGTCTTCGCGTCGTACATCATCTTGCCTGGCACATTGGCATGGGGATCGGTGAAGGAATGCACTGCGCCGCCGTAGCTCAGCAACTGCCAATCCACACCCGCTGCGTTCATTTCCTCTTCGAACGCTGGCAGTTGCTCTTTGGGCACCAATGGGTCGGACGCACCATGCAATACCAACACTGAACCCTTGATGTTTTTCGCATCCGCCGGGTTCGGCGTGTCGAGGGTACCGTGGAAAGAGACAGCCGCCTTCACCGGCGCACCGGTACGTGCCAATTCCAGAGCGCAGCAACCGCCGAAGCAGAAACCGAAGGCTGCCAGCTTCGACGTATCAACGGCTGCCTCGGTCTGGCCTTGCAGTTGCTCGAAGGCCGCCTGCATACGCTTGTTCAACAATGGACGATCATTTTTCAACGGCATCATCGCTGCGCCGGCTTCATCGCCATTGGTCGGGCGTACAGTTTGCCCATACAAGTCGGCAATCAGCACCACGTAGCCTTTGCCGGCAACACTCTTGGCGATTTCTTCGGCACCCGCACTCACGCCCATCCAGTTCGGTGCCATCAGCAGCCCCGGCAGCGGGCCCTTGTAGCTGGCATCGAACGCCAGGCGGCTTTCATAAGACTGGCCATCAATCTGATAGACCACGGAACGTACTGTGACTTGGCTCATCATTTTCTCCAGTTGAGGAGGATTAACGAAAAAACCCGCCGAAGCGGGTTTTTTCTACAACGGTGTTAAACCGACAATTCAACCAACAGCTTGTTCAGTCGGCGCACATAGGCGGCCGGGTCTTTGAGGCTGTCGCCAGCGGCCAGAGCCGCTTGGTCGAAGAGGATGTGCGACAGGTCGCCAAACCGCTCTTCGCTCTGCTCGCCATCGAGTTTCTCGATCAGCGGGTGAGCCGGGTTGAATTCGAAGATCGGCTTGGAGTCCGGGACCTTCTGGCCGCTGGCTTCAAGGATCTGACGCATCTGCATGCCCAGGTCCTGCTCGCCAATGGCCAGGATCGCCGGGGAGTCGGTCAGGCGGTGGGAAACCCGCACTTCACTGACTGCTTCGCCCAGGGACGCCTTGATCCGTTCAACCAGGCCCTCTTTGGACTTGGCGACTTCTTCGGCGGCTTTCTTGTCTTCCTCGGAATCCAGGTTGCCCAGGTCCAGGTCGCCACGGGCAACGTCAACGAACGACTTGCCGTCGAACTCGGTGAGGTAGCTCATCAGCCACTCATCGATACGGTCGGTCAGCAGCAGCACTTCGATGCCTTTCTTGCGGAAGACTTCCAGGTGCGGGCTGTTTTTAACCTGCGCGTAGGTTTCGCCAGTCAGGTAGTAGATCTTGTCCTGACCTTCCTTGGCGCGTGCCAGGTAGTCAGCCAGGGACACAACCTGCTCGCCGTCTTCGCCCTGAGTCGAAGCAAAACGCAGCAGGCCGGCGATTTTTTCCTTGTTGGCAAAGTCTTCCGCCGGGCCTTCCTTCATCACCTGACCGAAGTTTTTCCAGAAGCTCTTGTATTGCTCAGGCTCGTTCTTCGCCAGTTTTTCCAACATGTCGAGCACACGCTTGGTCAGCGCCGACTTCATGGAGTCGATGATCGGGTCTTTTTGCAGGATTTCCCGCGACACGTTCAGCGACAGGTCGTTGGAGTCGACCACGCCCTTGATAAAGCGCAGGTACAGCGGCAGGAAGGATTCCGCCTGGTCCATCACGAACACGCGCTGCACGTAGAGCTTCAAGCCCTTCGGCGCTTCGCGCTGGTACAGGTCGAACGGAGCACGGGCCGGTACGTAGAGCAGCGAGCTGTATTCCAGCTTGCCTTCAACCTTGTTGTGGCTCCAGCTCAGCGGGTTTTCGTAGTCGTGGCCGATGTGCTTGTAGAACTCCTGGTATTCCTCGTCCTTGATCTCGGTACGCGGACGGGTCCACAGGGCGCTGGCGCGGTTGACGGTTTCCCATTCCACGGCAGGCTTCTCTTCGCCTTCGGCAGCCGTCTGTTCTTTCGGCAGCTCGATCGGCAAAGCGATGTGGTCGGAGTATTTCTTGATGATGTTGCGCAGGCGCCAGCCATCAGCGAATTCGTCTTCACCGGATTTCAGGTGCAGCACGATGCGGGTACCGCGATCTGCCTTGTCGACAGTGGCAATTTCAAACTCGCCCTCGCCTTTGGACGCCCAATGCACGCCTTCGCTGGCGTCGAGGCCGGCACGACGGCTGAATACTTCAACCTTGTCGGCAACGATGAAGGCCGAATAGAAGCCCACGCCGAATTGGCCGATCAGATGAGAATCTTTTTTCTGGTCGCCCGACAGGTTCTTCATGAAATCTGCGGTGCCGGATTTGGCGATGGTACCCAAGTGGGTAATCGCGTCTTCACGGCTCATGCCGATACCGTTGTCTTCGATCGTGACGGTCTTGGCGTCCTTGTCGTAGCTCACACGGATTTTCAGTTCCGCGCCCCCTTCCAGCAACTCAGGCTTGGACAGGGCTTCGAAACGTAATTTGTCGACAGCGTCAGAGGCGTTCGAGATCAATTCGCGAAGGAAGATTTCCTTGTTGGAATACAGCGAATGGATCATGAGGTGCAGCAGTTGCTTCACCTCGGTCTGGAAGCCCAGGGTTTCCTTTTGAGTTTCCACACTCATGGTCATCAAACTCCAATTGGATGGCAGTGGCCGCGCCCGAAAGGGTTGGCGGCGGGTTGTCATCAAAGTTGGGGGCTAAGACCGGGATTTCAAGGGCGGGCCAATTCCTCAATCTTGAAATGTGCGCGGGCGGTGGCAATCGGCTCGGCCTCGGTGGTTTGCCAGGCGGTGATCGCCACATTGGCGACGCGCCGGCCCTGGCGGCACACCTGGCATTTGGCGTAAGTGTCGCGAAACTGGCCGGCGCGCAGGTAATCCAGGGAAAAATCGATGATTTTTGGCAGGCCCGGAGCCCCGGTAAATACCCTTAGATGCAGGGCCGCCGACAGCTCCATGAAGCCGGCGATCACCCCGCCGTGCAACGCCGGCAATATGGGGTTACCAATATTGTCCTTGTTGGCCGGCAGGCGAAACAGCAGCTCATCTCCCAGACGGGTGCATTCGATGCCGATCAGCTTGGCGTAGGGCACCAAGCCCAGCAGTGCGTCGTAGTTGCCACGCTCGAGAGCCTGCTCCAGACGGGTCTTGAATCGATGCGTCATGCCTGCTCTCCCTTGATCGTGCTGCCCAGCCCTTGCGTGCCTTTTAGGCGCTTGCCCATACGCATGAACGTGCCCACCACATGGGCGATGGGTTGTTGCGGGTCATCCTGATAGGCGAACCCGCGCGTGAAGATCACATCGGTGGTCACCCGGTAACATTGCGCGAAGCCATACACCGGCTTGTGCGGCTCGGCTGCACGCATGTAGTCGATACGCAGGTCCAGGGTCGGGCACACCTCGAATTCGGGTAATACGCACAAGGTGGCCATGCCGCAGGCTGTGTCCATCAACGAGGTCAGGGCGCCACCATGAATCACGCAGGTTGCGGGATCACCAACAAGATGTGGCCCATACGGCAACACCAGGGTCATGCCCTCCTCGCTTGCAGCGTGGACAGCCACACCCAGCACCTGACAATGGCGCAGCGCCGAGACAAAGCGCGCAGCACGCTCTAACAAGGGGTTTTCGGTCATTGTTTTTAGACTCTTATTAGTGTGAAAGCAGCGGACTAAATCGCCGGAAAAAGTTTTTGTGCGAAAAGCGTTATATATCTGTGGGACAAAAGGAACTAATGCTGGCCCCTTGGGTTCGAAAGGCCAGTAGATATCTTCAATAAGGAGAAACACCCCATGCGCAAGACATTAGCTATTTCCATGATGCTGGCCGCTGCACTCGGTCTAGCTGCCTGCGACAAGAAATCCGAAGACAAAGCCCAAGATGCCGCTGCACATTCTGAGCAAGCACAGCAAGACATGGCTAAAGCACAGGATAAAGTGAACGACGCTGCGAAAGAAAACGCCGAAGCTGCCAAAGCTCAGGCTGAATCGAACGCCGAAGCTGCAAAAGAAGCTGCACCTGCCGCACCTGCAGAACCTGCCAAGCAGTAATTGCCGGGTGTGAACCTGTAGTGCTGCAACAGAAAGCCCGCTTATAAAGCGGGCTTTTCTTTGCCTGCTGTTTTATCCGGCCTTTAAGAAACACTCTCTTTTGCAGCATCCGAAGCTTGCATATTAGTCGGGGTATACACCATCACCTGCAAGACGTCGGAGTGAAACTCGCGGCGATAAAGCACCAATACCACCCCGCTGCTCATCAACATGAACAACCAAGGGCTGACAAACCAGGCCAGCATGGTCATGCCGAAGTAATAAGCGCGCAGCCCAAAGTTGAACTGGTTGGCCGCCATCGAAATCACCCGCGCCGCCCGCAAGGCAAATGCATTGCGCTCCTGCTCCGACACGTGCCGCTCACCAATCATCGGCGCCGAGCCCACTAGCACCGCAGCGAAGTTGTACTGACGCATGCACCAGCTGAAAGTAAAAAACGCATAGACAAATACCAGGGCCAGGCACAGCAACTTGATCTCCGACATGCCTTGGGAGGCCTGCTGCACCATAGGAATGTCTGCCAGCAACGACACCGCCCGCTCGGAAGCACCGAGCACGGTCAGAATACCCGCAAGGATGATCAAGGTGCTGGAGGCAAAGAACGAGGCATTACGCTCCAGGTTGCCGATCACGCTGGCATCGGCGATGCGGTTATCGCGCAACAACATGCGACGCATCCAGTCTTCGCGGTACAGGTGCAATACGCTGGCCAGGCAGGCCGTATCCCGGGCTTTCCAGGTGGCATAACGGGTATAGCCACCCCAGCACAGGATGAACCAGAGGGCGGCAAGCAGATGGACTTGATTGGTTTCGACGAACGACATGCGGGTCCTTGTACACAGGATGATAGGGCCGACACGGTCCAAATGTGGGAGCTGGCTTGCCTGCGATAGCGTCTTTGCAGTCACCACCGCGCCAACCGATGTACCGCCATCGCAGGCAAGCCAGCTCCCACACCGACCGGTGATTTCAACTTGAGATTTTTGACGCCATCCCCAAAAAAAAGACACTGCCATCGACTCAAAAAAAATGCCCCGTATCGTTTGATACGGGGCATTTCAGTGCAGCACAAACCGCGGGTTATGCGACGGCTTCGCTACGCTTGCCCAGCATACGATCGATCACCACGGCCACCACCAGCGTCATCACTGATGGCACCAACCACGCCAAGCCTTGCTCGCTCAGCGGCAAGTTTGCCAATTGTGTAGGCATCCAACCCGCCAGGCCCGCGCCCTTGAGTGCGTCGATACAACCAAAGATGAATGACACCAACATCACCGGGCCGACGATACGGCCCTGTTCCTGCCAGAAGCCTTTGCAGAAACTCAGGGCTACCAGCACGATGCACGGCGGGTAGATCGCTGTAAGCACCGGAATCGAGAACGCGATCAGTTTGGTCAGGCCCAGGTTGGACACGAACAGCGAGAACAACGCCAGAATCACCACCAGTGTCTTGTAGGACAGCGGCAGGATTTTGCTGAAGTACTCGGCGCAGGCGCAGGTCAGGCCGACGGCAGTGACCAGGCACGCCAGGGAGATCAGCACGGCGAGGAAGCCGCTGCCCAGGGAGCCGAATGTGTGTTGCACATAAGCGTGCAGTACGGCTGCGCCGTTGCTGGCACCGGCAGCCACGGCATGGCTGCCCGAACCCAGGCGGAACAGGCTGATGTACACCAGCGCCAGGCCCACGCCGGCAATCAGGCCGGCGATAATGGCGTAACGGGTGATCAGTTGGGGCGACTCGACACCCCGTGAACGGATCGCGTTGACGATCACGATGCCGAACACCAGCGCACCCAGCGTATCCATGGTCAGGTAACCATTGATAAAGCCCTGGGAGAACGGTGCGGCCACGTATTCCGGCGTAGCGACGCCCACTTCACCGGCCGGCAACGCAAACGCGGCAATGCCGAGGATGGCCAGGGCGATGATCTTCAGCGGCGCGAGGAAGCGGCCCACGGTGTCCAGCAGTCGACCTGGGTACAGGGACACAAAGAACACCACCAGGAAATACACCGAGCTGTAGAGGAACAGCGCCAACGGGCTTTCACCGGTCAGTGGCGCCAGGCCCACTTCGAATGACACGGTCGCAGTACGCGGGGTAGCGAACAGCGGCCCCACCGCCAGGTACGCCGCCGCCGCCAGCAGGCCACCGGCGATCTTGCCGATCGGGCTGCTCAGCGCATCCATGCCACCACCGACCTTGGCCAGGGCAATCACGGTGACCACCGGCAAACCGACCGCGGTGATCAAAAAGCCAAGCGCCGCCATCCAGACATGGGGCCCGGACTGCAAACCCACGATAGGCGGGAAGATGATGTTGCCAGCGCCCACGAACAGGGCAAAGGTCATAAAGCCCAGCGCCAGGATATCCTGGCTTTTCAACACTTTCATTTGAGGAAATACCACACTACTGAATCGGAATTTAGAGAGGGCTTCCCTATGGATGAGGGAAATGCTGCCGGCCCTTATGGGGACCGACCGGTCTAGCGCGCAGCTTCCTTTTGGGATGCGGACGCATAAAGAGGCGGCTAGAGTACAGAATCAGGCTGACAAACGCACTGTTGCGGGGCGAACTGTCCGATAAGCGACATTTGAATGTCGCGTTTTCATACTTAATTGGGCAATGCTGGCCCCTGTGGGAGCTGGCTTGCCTGCGATGGCATCGACTCGATGTGTCTGATGCACCGAGGTGCCTGCATCGCAGGCAAGCCAGCTCCCACACGGGACCAAGTACATCCTCACTCTATTTCAGAATGCACAAAGGCCACCCGAAGGTGGCCTTTGTGTGGTGAAGCGTCAGCTAAGCGCGAGGCTTACTTGACAGCCCAACCGGTCAGCTCGGCCAGGGCCTTGCCGATGTCTGCCAGCGAACGCACGGTTTTCACACCTGCGTCTTGCAGTGCAGCGAACTTCTCGTCTGCAGTGCCTTTGCCGCCAGAGATGATTGCGCCAGCATGGCCCATGCGCTTGCCCGCAGGGGCAGTCACACCAGCGATGTAGGAAACAACCGGCTTGGTCACGTGTGCCTTGATGTAGGCAGCCGCTTCTTCTTCAGCCGAACCGCCGATCTCACCGATCATCACGATCGCTTCGGTCTTCGGGTCTTCCTGGAACAGCTTCAGGATATCGATGAAGTTCGAGCCTGGGATCGGGTCACCGCCGATGCCGACGCAAGTCGACTGACCGAAACCGGCGTCAGTGGTCTGCTTCACAGCTTCGTAGGTCAGGGTGCCGGAACGGGAAACGATACCGACCTTGCCTGGCAAGTGAATGTGACCTGGCATGATGCCGATCTTGCATTCGCCTGGAGTGATCACGCCTGGGCAGTTAGGGCCGATCAGGACTACACCCAGCTCGTCGCACTTAACCTTAGCGTCCAGCATGTCCAGGGTAGGAATGCCTTCGGTGATGCACACGATCAGCTTGATGCCGCCGAATGCCGCTTCCAGGATCGAGTCCTTGCAGAAAGGAGCTGGAACGTAGATCACGCTGGCAGTGGCGCCAGTGGCTTCTACCGCTTCTTTCACGGTGTTGAACACTGGCAGGCCCAGGTGCTCGGTACCGCCTTTGCCCGGAGTTACGCCGCCAACCATCTTGGTGCCGTATTCGATGGCTTGCTGGGTGTGGAAACTACCTTGCGAACCGGTAATACCCTGGCAGATAACTTTGGTGTCTTTATTGATCAGGACGCTCATTACTTGCCCTCCGCAGCTTTGACAACTTGTTGAGCAGCGTCGGTCAGGCTGGTAGCCGCGATGATGTTCAAACCGCTTTCTGCCAGTACTTTAGCGCCCAGTTCAGCGTTGTTACCTTCAAGGCGAACAACAACCGGGATTTTAACGCCAACTTCTTTCACTGCACCGATGATGCCTTCGGCAATCATGTCGCAACGAACGATGCCGCCGAAGATGTTGACCAGTACTGCAGCGACGTTGGAGTCGGACAGGATGATCTTGAACGCTTCGGTAACGCGTTCCTTGGTAGCGCCACCACCTACGTCGAGGAAGTTGGCTGGTTTGCCGCCATGCAGGTTGACGATGTCCATGGTACCCATGGCCAGGCCAGCACCGTTGACCATGCAACCGATGTTGCCTTCCAGCGCTACGTAGTTCAGTTCGAACTTGGCAGCGTGCGCTTCGCGCGGATCGTCTTGCGACGGATCGTGGAAAGTCTTCAGCTTAGGCTGACGGTACATGGCGTTGGCGTCGATGTTGATCTTGGCATCAAGGCAATGCAGGTCGCCGTCAGCCTTGATCACCAGCGGGTTCACTTCCAGCAGGGCCAGATCGTGATCCTGGAACAGTTTGGCCAGACCTACGAAGATCTTGGCGAACTGGGCAACTTGCTTGCCTTCCAGACCCAGCTGGAACGCCAGTTCACGACCCTGGAACGGCTGTGCGCCAACCAGTGGATCGATAGTGGCCTTCAGAATTTTTTCTGGGGTTTCGTGAGCGATTTTCTCGATGTCCACGCCACCTTCGGTGGAAGCCATGAACACGATGCGACGGCTCGAACGGTCAACGACAGCGCCCAGGTACAGCTCTTTAGCGATATCAGTGCACGATTCAACCAGGATCTTGGTGACTGGCTGGCCATTGGCATCAGTCTGGTAAGTCACCAGACGCTTGCCCAGCCACTGCTGTGCGAAGGCCTTGGCGTCTTCTTTGCTGCGAACCAGCTTAACGCCGCCCGCTTTACCGCGACCACCGGCGTGGACCTGGGCTTTGACAACCCACTCGCTGCCACCGATTTTGTCGCAAGCTTCTGCTGCTGCTTCCGGGGTGTCTACTGCGTAGCCCTTGGAAACTGGCAGGCCGTATTCAGCGAACAGCTGCTTACCCTGATACTCGTGAAGATTCATGCTTTTTACCGTCTTCGTTAGGTACTGCGCATTCGGCGCTGCGCTCATTATGAGTGCCGCGCCACCTGTGACTGCTGCTTGCGCAACTTGCGGGGCTTATGGCCCGTAAAGCTGCGCAAGGCTGCGTCCAGCGGATATTCCGCGGTGAGTCTTGCGCGCAAGGCTCACGACGGGCAACTCCGCCGTGGTTTCTTATTATCTCGCTTAGCGCTTCTTCTTGTTGGCGATGTGGATGGCACCGCCATTCACTGCCAACGCTGCTTCGTGCAACGCTTCGGACAGGGTCGGATGGGAGAAGACCATCATACCCAGGTCCTCGGCACTGGTGCCGAATTCCATACCGATCGCGCCTTGCTGAACCAGTTCTGCAGCGCTTGGGCCAATCACGTGGACGCCCAATACGCGGTCAGTCTTGGCATCAGCGATGACTTTGACAAAACCACCGGTGTCGTTGGCTGCCATGGCACGGCCGGAAGCGGCAAACGGGAAGGTGCCGACGTTAACTTCAACGCCTTCAGCTTTCAACTGCTGTTCGTTCTTGCCGACCCATGCGATTTCCGGGTGGGTGTAGATAACAGACGGGATCAGGTCGTAGTTCATCTGGGTCTTGTGACCCTTGATGCGCTCGACGACCATGATGCCTTCCTCGGAAGCCTTGTGGGCCAGCATCATGCCACGAACCACGTCGCCGATCGCATATACGCCCGGTACGGTGGTCGCGCAGTGATCGTCAACGTGGATGAAGCCACGCTCGTCGATGTTCACGCCGCTGTCGGAAGCCAGCAGGTCGTTGGTCACTGGACGGCGACCAACGGCAACGATCAGCTTGTCGAAGGTGATGGTCTGCTCGCCGTCTTTATCGGTGTAGGTCACCACGACTTCTTCGCCGTTGACCTTGGAGCCGGTGACACGGGCGCCGAGCTTGATGTCCAGACCTTGTTTGGTCAGGGTTTTCAGCGCCTCTTTGGAGACTGCAGTGTCGGCCGCCAGCAGGAACGTGTCCAGGGCTTCCAGCACGGTGACTTCAGCGCCCAGACGGGACCATACCGAACCCAGTTCCAGACCGATTACGCCAGCGCCGATCACGCCCAGGCGCTTAGGCACAGCCTGGAATTCCAAGGCGCCGGTCGAATCAACGATCACGTTGTTATCAACTGGGGCAGGCGGAATGTCGATTGGACGCGAGCCAGGTGCCAGGATCACGTTTTCGGCTTCGATGACTTCAACCGAACCGTCTGGCTTGGTGACTTCGACTTTCTTGCCGGCCAGCAGCTTGCCGTGACCCTGAATGGAAGTCACACCGTTGGCCTTGAACAAGGTGGCAACGCCGGAAGTCAGGCCTTTGACGATGTTGGCTTTACGGCCGACCATTGCTGGCACGTCCATGGTCACGCCAGCATGGTTGATGCCGTGGATCGCGAAGCCGTCTTGGGCTTCGTGGAATTTCCAGGAGCTGTCCAGCAGCGCCTTGGAAGGAATGCAACCAACGTTCAGGCAGGTACCGCCCAGCGCCAGTTTGCCTTCCTTGTCGGTGTACTTTTCGATGCAAGCAGTCGAGAGGCCCAGTTGCGCAGCCTTGATGGCGGCAACATAGCCGCCAGGGCCTGCACCAATCACTACAACGTCAAATTTCTGTGTCATGAAATAGATCCTCTATTAGCTTCAAGCGTCAAGCCACAAGCTGCAAGCCAAACTGCGTTTACTTGCAGCTTGCAGCTCGCAACTTGAAGCTGCTCCAATCAAATATCCAGGAGCAGGCGAGCCGGGTCTTCCAGCAGGTTCTTGATGGTCACCAGGAACGTCACGGCTTCTTTACCATCGATCAGGCGGTGATCGTAAGACAATGCCAGGTACATCATTGGGCGGATCACGACCTGGCCGTTGATGGCCATCGGACGCTGGATGATGTTGTGCATGCCCAGGATCGCGGCTTGCGGTGGGTTGACGATCGGCGTCGACATCATCGAACCGAAGGTACCACCGTTAGTGATGGTGAAGGTACCGCCGGTCATCTCGTCGATGGTCAGCTTGCCGTCACGGGCTTTCTTGCCGAAGCCGGCGATGCCGCCTTCGATTTCGGCCAGGCTCATCAGCTCGGCGTTACGCAGCACTGGAACTACCAGGCCACGGTCGCTGGACACGGCAACGCCGATATCTGCATAGCCGTGGTAAACGATGTCGCCGCCGTCGATGGAAGCGTTGACTGCCGGGAAGCGCTTGAGTGCTTCGGTGGCCGCTTTCACGAAGAACGACATGAAGCCCAGGCGCACGCCGTTGTGGGACTTCTCGAACAGGTCCTTGTACTTGGAGCGCAGGGCCATGACTTCAGTCATGTCGACTTCGTTGAACGTGGTCAGCATCGCCATGTTCGACTGCGCTTCAACCAGGCGCTTGGCCACGGTGGCACGCACGCGAGTCATCGGTACGCGCTTCTCGGTACGGTCGCCGGCAGCGAACACCGGGGCAGCAGCCGCTGGAGCAGCAGCCTTGGCAGGCGCGGCAGCCGGAGCGTTCTTCTTGGCTTCAACCGCAGCAACCACGTCTTCCTTGGTCACGCGGCCGTCTTTGCCGGTGCCCTTGATGGAAGCCAGGTTGATGCCGTTCTCTTCAGCCAGTTGACGCGCAGCTGGTGCAGCGATTGGATCTTCGCCACCGGCTGCCGGTGCAGCGGCAGGCGCCGAAGCAGCCGGTGCAGCAGCAGCGGCGGCAGGAGCAGGAGCTGCAGCAGCGCTGCCCTCTTCGATCGAACCCAGTACCTGGTTCGACAGAACGGTAGCGCCCTCTTCAGCCACGATCGCGCCCAGCACGCCGTCAGCTTCGGCCAACACTTCCAGTACGACTTTGTCAGTCTCGATGTCGACGATCAGGTCGTCACGCTTGACGGCCTCGCCTGGTTTCTTGTGCCAGGTGGCAACGGTGCCATCGGCAACCGATTCCGGGAATGACGGGGCTTTGATTTCGATAGCCATTATCTGTAGGTCCTTAAAATTCGGTTTCAGTCAGCGCGAAGGCGTTAAACAGTGAAAGCATCTTGCAGCAGTTTTTCCTGCTGCTCGGCGTGCATCGACGCATAGCCACACGCAGGTGCAGCAGAAGCATCACGACCGGCGTACTCAAGGACCAAGGCCTTGTTGTGGTTGCCGATGCTGCGACGCAGATGATGCTGGCTGCTGTACCAGGCGCCCTGGTTCATCGGTTCTTCCTGACACCACACCACGTTCGTGAGGTTGGTGTAAGGCGCGATGATCTCCATGAGGTCATCTTCCGGGAACGGGTAAAGCTGCTCGATACGCACGATGGCGATGTCTTCGCGGCCTTCGGCACGGCGTTTTTCCAACAGATCGTAGTAGACCTTGCCGCTGCACAGGATCAGGCGAGTGACCTTGGCGGCGTCCAGTGTATCGATCTCTGGAATCACGGTCTGGAACGAACCTTGGGCCAGATCTTCCAGGGTCGAAACGGCCAGTTTGTGACGCAACAGCGATTTCGGAGTCAGCACGACCAGCGGCTTGCGCAGCGGGCGGATCACCTGGCGACGCAGCAAGTGGTAGATCTGCGCCGGAGTGGTCGGCACGCACACCTGGATGTTGTGCTCGGCGCACAATTGCAGGTAACGCTCCAGACGGGCCGAAGAGTGCTCCGGACCCTGGCCTTCATAACCGTGTGGCAGCAGCATGGTCAGACCGCACAGGCGGCCCCACTTGTGCTCGCCGCTGGTGATGAACTGGTCGATAACCACCTGGGCACCGTTGGCGAAGTCGCCGAACTGGGCTTCCCAGATCACCAGCGCATTAGGCGTGGTGGTGGAGTAGCCGTATTCGAACGCCAGTACGGCTTCTTCGGACAGGAACGAATCGTACAGGTCGAAACGTGGCTGGCCTTCGTACAGGTTCTGCAACGGGATGTAGGTGCCCGCGTCTTTCTGGTTGTGCAATACCGCATGACGGTGCGAGAACGTACCGCGGCCGATGTCCTGGCCGGTCATGCGGATCGGGTGACCTTCGAACGCCAGGGTCGCGTACGCCATGGTTTCGGCGTAACCCCAGTTGATCGGCAGGCCGCCGGCTTGCATCTTCTGACGATCTTCGTAGATCTTCGCCACCTGGCGCTGTACGACGAAGCCTTCGGGAATTTCCAGCAGCTTGGCGGACAGTTCCTGCAACGTCTTCAAATCGAAGGATGTATCGTGACGTGCAGTCCAGGTGTGGCCCAGGTACGGACGCCAGTCAACGAACAACTCTTTGTTCGGCTCCTTGACCAGGCTTTTCACTACATGCAGGCCATTGTCCAGCGCGTTGCGGTATTCATCGACTTTCGCCTGAACACGCGCATCGTCAACCACGCCGGCCTTGGTCAGGCTTTCGGCGTACAGCTCACGGGTGGTGCGCTGCTTGGTGATCTGCTGGTACATCAACGGCTGGGTGCCGCTTGGCTCGTCCGCTTCGTTGTGACCGCGACGGCGGTAGCAAACCAGGTCGATCACCACGTCACGCTTGAACTGCATGCGGTAGTCGACTGCCAGTTGGGTCACGAACAGCACGGCTTCCGGATCATCGCCATTCACATGGAGGATCGGCGCCTGGATCATCTTGGCAACATCGGTGGCGTACTCGGTGGAACGCGCGTCCAACGGGTTGCTGATGGTGAAGCCGACCTGGTTGTTGATGACGATGTGAACGGTACCGCCGGTCTTGAAGCCGCGAGTCTGCGACATCTGGAACGTTTCCAGGACCACGCCTTGACCGGCGAATGCCGCGTCACCGTGGATGGAAATCGGCAGAACCTTCTCACCGGTGGCATCGTTACGACGATCCTGGCGCGCACGTACCGAACCCTCGACCACTGGCGAAACGATTTCCAGGTGGGATGGGTTGAACGCCATGGCCAGGTGAACTTCACCGCCGGTGGTCATCACGTTGGACGAGAAGCCCTGGTGGTATTTGACGTCACCGGAACCCAGCTCGACCTTCTTCTTGCCTTCGAACTCGTCGAACAGCTCGCGCGGGTTCTTGCCGAAGGTGTTGACCAACACGTTCAGGCGACCACGGTGAGCCATGCCGATCACGATTTCCTTGGTGCCGTAGGAACCGGAACGCTGGATCAGCTCGTCGAGCATCGGAATCAGGCTTTCGCCGCCTTCCAGGCCGAAACGCTTGGTGCCCGGGTATTTGGTACCCAGGTATTTCTCGAGGCCCTCGGCCGCGGTCACGCGCTCCAGCAAGTGGCTGCGGACATCGGCGGACAAGACCGGACGGCCACGCACGCCTTCCAGGCGGTGCTGGAACCACTGGCGCTGCTCGGAATCGGTGATGTGCGTGAATTCAGCGCCGATGGTGCGGCAATATGTCTGCTGCAACGCTTCGTGAATTTCGCGTAGGCTCGCTTCCTCTTTGCCGATGAACAGGTCGCCGGCACGGAAGGTCGTATCAAGATCGGCATTGGTCAAGCCGTAATGATTGATCGACAGGTCTGCAGGTGCAGGACGCTGCCACAGCCCCAGCGGGTCAAGCTGGGCTGCCTGGTGGCCACGCATACGGTAGGCCTGGATCAGTCGCAGTACTTCAACTTGCTTCTTCTCGTGCTCACTGCTCACGCTGCCGGCGGAAACCGGTTGGGCGCGGCGCTGGTTCTTTGCCAGCAGCACGAACTGATCGCGAATTGTTGCGTGCGATACATCGGTGGCAGCGTTACCGTCTGCAGGCAACTTCTGAAAATAGGTGCGCCATTCTTCTGGCACAGCGTTAGGGTCGTGCAGGTAGAGCTCATAGAGCTCTTCCACATAGGCAGCATTACCACCGTCTAAGGTGCTGCTGTTCCACATGCGCTGCATCACGCTTTCTTGCATGCTTGGTCACCCTCATTTTGGGGACACCACCGGCGAATACACCGAGTTTGCTTGCAAAAGGCCAAGTGCAGCGACCAAAACAAGCCACTTAGGATCACGCTGATAGTTCGGGTACCAACCCGAATGCCCCTGCTTGTCTCATTTCTTCAAAATAAGAGCCGCGGCTTTGTAAGTCGCTGCTCAAGTTAAAACTACGGCGCCGGTTGAAGCCTGCGCCGCAGCATTTACGGGCACAACGGTCCTGCTTTACTACAACGTCAGTTACACGCCGCTGTGCAGCAGCATGTTACGGATGTGACCAATGGCCTTAGTCGGGTTCAGGCCTTTGGGGCATACGTTGACGCAGTTCATGATCCCGCGGCAGCGGAATACGCTGAACGGGTCATCCAGCGAAGCCAGACGCTCGGACGTCTTGGTGTCACGGCTGTCTGCCAGGAAGCGGTACGCTTGCAGCAGTGCAGCTGGACCCAGGAATTTGTCCGGGTTCCACCAGAAAGACGGGCACGACGTCGAGCAGCAAGCACACAGGATGCACTCGTACAGACCGTCAAGCTTCTCGCGCTCTTCCGGGGATTGCAGACGCTCGATGGCCGGAGCCGGCGTGTCATTCTGCAAGAACGGCTTAACTTTCTCGTATTGCTTGTAGAAGATGCTCATATCGACGACCAGGTCACGGATAACCGGCAAACCTGGCAGAGGACGAACGATCAGCTTGTTGCCTTTGACAACAGCAGACAGCGGCGTGATGCACGCCAGGCCATTCTTGCCGTTGATGTTCATGCCGTCGGAGCCGCAAACACCCTCACGGCAAGAGCGACGATAGGAGAAACCTTCGTCCTGCTCTTTGATCAGTGCCAGTACATCCAGCACCATCAGGTCTTTACCACCGGTATCGACCTGGAACTCCTGCATGAACGGCGCAGCGTCCTGATCAGGGTTGTAGCGATAAACACTGACTTTCAACATGGCAGCCACCCTTAGTAAGTCCGAATCTTCGGTTCAAACGTCGGCACCGTCTTCGGCGAGAAGTTCACGGCACGCTTGGTTACGCGCTTGTCACCCGGGAAGTACAGGGTGTGGCACAACCAGTTTTCGTCATCGCGATCTTCAAAGTCTTCACGAGCGTGAGCACCACGGGATTCTTTACGAACCTCGGCGGCGATCGCCGTCGCTTCAGCCACTTCCAGCAGGTTTTGCAGCTCAAGGGCTTCGATACGAGCGGTGTTGAACGCCTGGCTCTTATCGTTGATCTTGACGTTGGCGATACGCTTGCGCAGGTCAGCCAACTGGGCGATACCTTTCTGCATGTATTCGCCGGTACGGAACACACCGAAGTAGTTCTGCATGCAGTTTTGCAGCTCGCGACGCAGGGTTGCCACGTCTTCGCCATCTGTGCGCTCGTTCAGAGCGTTCAGGCGCGCCAGGGCCGCTTCGATGTTGGCGTCGGTGGCGTCATCGTATTCGATGCCGTCGGTCAGCGCCTTTTCCAGATGCAGGCCGGCCGCGCGACCGAACACTACCAAGTCGAGCAACGAGTTGCCGCCCAGGCGGTTGGCACCGTGAACCGATACACAAGCCACTTCACCTACCGCGAACAGACCATGGATGATCTCGTCCACGCCTTCGGCATTCTGGGTGATCGCCTGGCCGTGAATGTTGGTCGGTACGCCGCCCATCATATAGTGGCAGGTCGGAACAACCGGAACCGGAGCAACCACTGGATCAACGTGAGCAAAGGTCTTGGACAGTTCGCAGATACCTGGCAGGCGGCTGTGCAGCACTTCTTCACCGAGGTGATCGAGTTTGAGCAGTACGTGGTCACCATTCGGGCCACAACCGTTACCGGCGATGATCTCTTTAACCATCGAACGGGCCACGACGTCACGACCAGCCAGGTCTTTGGCGTTCGGAGCATAACGCTCCATGAAACGCTCGCCGTGCTTGTTGATCAGGTAACCACCTTCACCACGGCAACCTTCGGTGACCAGTACACCGGCGCCGGCGATGCCGGTGGGGTGGAACTGCCACATTTCGATGTCTTGCACCGGTACGCCAGCACGCAGTGCCATGCCGACGCCGTCACCGGTGTTGATCAGGGCATTGGTGGTCGAGGCGTAGATACGGCCTGCACCGCCAGTCGCCAGCACGGTAGCCTTGGCGCGGATGTAGGTGGTTTCACCGGTTTCGATGCAGATGGCGATCACGCCGACGAACTCGCCCTTGCCGTTCTTCACCAGATCAACAGCGTAGTACTCGTTCAGGAACGTGGTACCGGCTTTCAGGTTGCCCTGATAAAGGGTGTGCAACAGCGCGTGACCGGTACGGTCGGACGCAGCGCAAGTACGGGCAGCCTGCCCGCCTTTACCGTAATCCTTCGACTGCCCGCCGAATGGACGCTGGTAGATACGACCTTGCTCGGTACGCGAGAACGGCAGACCCATGTGGTCCAGCTCGAACACTGCGGCCGGGCCTTCCTGACACATGTACTCGATAGCGTCCTGGTCACCGATGTAGTCGGAACCCTTGACGGTATCGTACATGTGCCAGCGCCAGTCATCGTTCGGGTCGGCGGAGGCGATGGCGCAGGTGATGCCACCCTGGGCCGATACGGTGTGGGAGCGCGTCGGGAACACCTTGGTGATCACGGCAGTCTTGTGACCACCCTGGGCCAGCTGCAGAGCAGCGCGCATGCCCGCACCGCCGCCACCAATAATGATGGCGTCGAATGAAATAGTTGGAATGTTAGCCATGAATCAGATACCCCAAAGAATCTGCACACCCCAGACGAAGTAAGCGAACATCGCGACGCCGCATACTGCCTGGAAGAGGAAACGTACTGCAGTCGCGGACTTGCCAAGCGCCATAGGCGTCAGGTAGTCGGTCGCGATGGTCCACATGCCAACCCAGGCGTGTGCGCCCAGGGCTACAAGGGCCAGCAGACTGAAGATTCGCATCGCATTGTGGGAAAACAGGCCGTGCCACTGCTCATAGCCGATGCCCGGGTTTGCGACGAGGTATCCGATCAGAAAAATGAAATAAGCCGCGAGAACGACCGCAGACACACGCTGTGCCATCCAGTCATAGAGGCCCGAACGCGACAGATTCGTTACGCTGGTTACCATATCCAAACTCCTGCCAGAACGATCAGCACCACGGAAATGGCGATGATGATTTTCGAGCCCAGGCGGCCGCCTTCCAGCGTCTCACCGATGCCCATGTCCATGATCAAGTGGCGCACACCGGCTACCAGGTGATACAGAAGAGAGGACAGGAGGCCCCATGCTACGAACTTGGCCAGCGGGCTGGTCAAGCATGCCTTCACCTCGGCGTAACCTTCCTCGGAACCCAGGGATTTGCTCAATGCATAAAGCATGATGCCCAAGCCCAGGAACAGGATGATGCCGGAAACACGGTGCAGGAACGACGTAACGCCGGTGATGGGGAGTTTGATGGTCCTTAGGTCTAGGTTTACAGGTCGTTGGCTATTCACGGCTTTTTTTCACACTGAAGAGCCCCTAACAATCAGGGCAAAGTTGTTGGGGAGTGCGACTGGTCAGGTAAGCACCACCCAGGGAGTGCGACCCCCAATGAAAGCAAGCCCAAAAGCCCTTGGCGGTCGGTGGCCGAGTATAGACAGTTAGGTTACTAATGACAACGCGCACACCTCACCCTAATAGCTGATTGCGCTGGCGGGATAAAAGGCGTAAATGGCAGGCAATTTCGACGAAAAAGTACGGTTAAAGCCTTCTGGCGCAAGACTTTAGGCAAATTGACATCTGGATTTATATCAATATAGTGGTGCGGGCCCTGCGTGGGGGGTCTGTCTGATGATTTGAAGCATAAATAGGAGGCCACATGGCTGACAAAAAAGCGCAGTTGATCATCGAGGGCGCAGCCCCCGTCGAGCTGCCCATTTTAACCGGCACCGTTGGTCCCGATGTTATCGACGTACGGGGCCTGACGGCCACGGGCCGTTTTACTTTCGACCCAGGCTTCATGTCGACCGCTTCCTGCGAGTCGAAGATCACCTATATCGATGGTGACAATGGCATTCTGCTTCATCGCGGCTACCCGATCGAACAACTGGCTGAAAAGTCGGACTACCTGGAAACCTGCTACCTGCTGCTAAATGGCGAATTGCCAACAGCCGAGCAAAAGGCCCAGTTCGTCAGCACCGTGAAGAACCACACCATGGTTCACGAGCAGTTGAAGACCTTCTTCAACGGCTTTCGTCGCGACGCCCACCCGATGGCCGTCATGTGCGGCGTGGTCGGTGCCCTGTCGGCCTTCTATCATGACTCCCTGGACATCAATAACGCCGAGCATCGCGAAATTTCCGCGATCCGCCTGGTTGCCAAGATGCCGACCCTGGCCGCAATGGTTTACAAGTACTCCATGGGCCAGCCCATGATGTACCCGCGCAACGATCTGACGTACGCGGAAAACTTCCTGCACATGATGTTCAACACCCCGTGCGAGATCAAACCGATCAGCCCGGTGCTGGCCAAGGCAATGGACCGGATCTTCATCCTCCACGCCGACCATGAACAAAACGCCTCCACTTCTACCGTCCGCCTGGCCGGCTCTTCGGGTGCCAACCCGTTTGCCTGTATCGCCGCCGGTATCGCCGCACTGTGGGGCCCTGCCCACGGCGGTGCGAACGAAGCCGTATTGACCATGCTCGATGAAATCGGCGATGTATCCAACATCGACACGTTCATCGCCAAGGCCAAGGACAAGAACGATCCATTCAAGCTGATGGGCTTCGGTCACCGGGTCTACAAGAACCGCGACCCTCGCGCGACCGTCATGAAGCAGACCTGCGACGAAGTGCTGAAGGAACTGGGCATCAAGAACGATCCGCAACTCGAACTGGCCATGCGCCTGGAAGAGATCGCCCTGACCGACCCGTACTTCATCGAGCGCTCGCTGTACCCGAACGTCGACTTCTACTCGGGGATCATCCTCAAGGCGATCGGCATTCCAACCAGCATGTTCACCGTGATCTTCGCCCTGGCGCGGACCGTGGGCTGGATTTCCCACTGGAAAGAAATGCTCTCCAGCCCGTACAAGATTGGCCGCCCACGCCAGCTGTACACCGGCTACGAGTCGCGTGACATTACCAAGCTGGAAGATCGCAAGTAAGCACTTAGCGGTTTGCTTGTAATGAGAACGGCCTCCCTTAGCGGAGGCCGTTTTTGTTTGTGTGGCCTGATCTACCGCCATCGCAGGCAAGCCAGCTCCCACAGTCGATCGGGTTCACACAGTCAACCTGTGGGAGCCGGGCTTGCCCGCGATGAGGCCAGCCCAGGCAACACAAAAGACCCAGGCAAAAAAATACCCCGGCCTTGCGACCGAGGTATCTCTTATGCATCTGACGACTTAGTGATTAACCGCCCCACTCGCCCCCAGGCCAGTCTGCGAACGCACAAACTGCGGGAAATACAGCGCACGCTCCTTCTCTGCCGCCGCCGATTTGTCGGTGATGGAGAAGAACCAGATGCCGATGAACGCAATGATCATCGAGAACAGCGCCGGATACTCGTACGGGAAGATGGCTTTTTCATGGTGCAGGATCGACACCCAGATGGTCGGGCCGAGGATCATCAGGCCCACGGCACTGATCAAGCCCAGCCAGCCGCCGATCATGGCGCCACGGGTGGTGAGGTTTTTCCAGTACATGGAAAGCAGCAACACCGGGAAGTTACAGCTGGCGGCAATCGAGAACGCCAGGCCGACCATGAACGCAATGTTCTGGCTTTCGAACAGGATACCCAAGCCAATCGCCAGCACCGCCAGGGCGATAGTGGTGATCTTCGATACGCGAATTTCATCCTTCTCGTTGGCCTTGCCTTTCTTGATCACGCTGGCATACAGGTCATGGGACACCGCTGAAGCGCCGGCCAGGGTCAAGCCGGCAACCACCGCAAGGATGGTGGCGAAGGCCACAGCCGAGATGAAGCCCAGGAAGATACTGCCGCCCACCGCGTTAGCCAGGTGCACCGCCGCCATGTTGTTACCGCCAAGCAAGGCGCCTGCTGCATCCTTGAACGCCGGATTGGTGCTGACCAGCAGAATCGCGCCAAAGCCGATGATGAACGTCAGGATGTAGAAGTAACCAATGAAGCCGGTCGCATACAGCACGCTTTTACGTGCTTCCTTGGCATCGCTCACCGTGAAGAAGCGCATCAGGATGTGCGGCAGGCCGGCGGTACCGAACATCAGGGCCAGGCCAAGGGAGAATGCCGAGATCGGGTCTTTCACCAGCCCACCCGGGCTCATGATCGCTTCACCTTTAGGGTGAACCTTGATCGCCTCGGCAAACAGCGTGTTGAAGTCGAAGTTGACGTGCTTCATCACCATCAGCGCCATGAACGAAGCACCGGAGAGCAGCAGCACTGCCTTGATGATCTGCACCCAGGTGGTCGCCAACATGCCGCCGAACAACACGTACAGGCACATCAGGATGCCGACCAGGATCACCGCCACATGGTAGTCCAGGCCGAACAGCAGCTGGATCAACTTGCCCGCGCCAACCATCTGCGCGATCAGGTAGAACGCTACCACCACCAGCGAGCCACAGGCCGACAGGCTGCGGATCTGAGTTTGCCCCAGGCGATAGGACGCCACGTCGGCAAAGGTGTACTTGCCCAGGTTACGCAGGCGCTCGGCGATCAGGAACAGAATGATCGGCCAGCCCACCAGAAAGCCGATCGAGTAGATCAGGCCATCGTAGCCGGAAGTGAACACCAACGCGGAAATCCCCAGGAAGGACGCGGCCGACATGTAGTCACCGGCAATCGCCAAGCCATTCTGGAAACCGGTGATCTTGCCGCCTGCCGCATAGTAGTCAGCCGCCGACTTGTTGCGCTTGGACGCCCAATACGTGATGCACAGGGTGGCGCCGACAAACGCGACGAACATCACGATGGCCGAGACGTTCAGCGGTTGCTTGTGCACTTCACCGGTCAATGCGTCCGCCGCCCAGACGGCCGGAGCAAACAGCGAAGCGCCGAATATAGCCAATAGACGCCGGATCATTGCGCAGCCTCCTTGAGAATCGCATTGTTCAGGTCGTCAAATTCGCCGTTGGCCCGGCGTACGTAGATGCCAGTGAGAATGAAGGCAGACACAATCAGCCCGACGCCCAGGGGAATGCCCCAGGTAATCGAGGAACCGGGGCTGATCTTGGCCCCCAGTATTTGTGGCCCGTAGGCAATCAACAGGATGAAAGCGGAGTAAAGCCCTAGCATGATCGCCGAGAGAATCCAGGCGAACCTTTCCCTTTTCCTGACCAGCTCCTTGAAACGCGGGCTGTTTTGAATCGAGAGGTAAATGCTGTCGTTCATTGTTTTTATCCTCGCAGCACAGCTTTTTTATTATTTTGGAACATATCCACTGTATGCGGCTGCGGAAGAGGTTCCAGACGACCTTAGTAGTAGATCGAGTGTAGCGAGGGATGGCCAAAGCGCAGGAAGATTTGAGGCGGTGCGAAACCAATGTGGGAGGGGGCTTGCTCCCGATAGCGATGTGCCAGTCAAAAAATCTGTGACTGACCTACCGCTATCGGGAGCAAGCCCCCTCCCACAGGGGTGCATCAGTGGCTTTTATTTAGCGGTCCACTCGGCGACGCGCTCAGGGTGCTTGGCCACCCAATCCTTGGCCGCTGCGTCTGGCTTGGCGCCTTCCTGGATAGCGAGCATGACTTCACCGATTTCATCCTTGGAGGCCCACTGGAATTTTTTCAGGAAAGCTGCCACTTCCGGCGCTTTCTTTTCCAGGCCCTTGCTGCCGATGCTGTTGACGGTTTCAGCAGCACCATAAATCCCTTTTGGGTCGTCCAGGAAACGCAGTTTCCACTTGGCGAACATCCAATGGGGCACCCAACCGGTTACCGCAATGGATTCCTGCTTGTCTTCGGCACGTGTCAGTTCGGCGATCATCGCCGCGCCCGAGCTGGCTTGCAGTTTGTAGTCCAGGCCGTATTGCTTGATGGCGTCGTCGGTCTTGAGCATCACGCCTGAACCGGCGTCGATGCCGACGATCTTGTTTTTGAAGGTGGTGTCGGTCTTGAGGTCTTCGATGGATTTGGCCTTGACGTACTCCGGTACGATCAAGCCAATTTTTGCATCCTTGAAGTTGGGGCCGTAGTCGACCACCTTGTCCTTGTTCTTGGTCCAGTATTCACCATGGGTCACCGGCAGCCAGGCAGACAGCATGGCATCGAGCTTGCCGGTGGCGACGCCCTGCCACATGATCCCCGTGGCGACCGCTTGCAGTTTCACGTCATAACCGAGCTTTTGCTTGATCACTTCCGCCGCCACATGGGTCGTGGCAACGCTGTCGGACCAACCGTCCACGTAACCGATGCTCAGGGTTTTGCTGTCGGCACTGACCAGTGTGGAGCCCATCGCAACTACCAGCGTGGCAGCTGCGCCCAAGAGTCGTCGCATCTTCATATGTACTTCCCCGAAAGTGCTGCGCCCGACGGATGCCGAGCGACATCAACCTGTTGTTATGCGGTGCACCGCGCCCCCTTCACGCGCATCGATCCGGTTGCTGAGGCATCAGTGGAGTACTGACAGTTTTATCATCAACCTGCGTAGGCCTTTGCCCTGCTCTGTGGGCGACCTTGGTTGAGCAAGAAACGACATCACATCGCCAGCAGGACGTTTTGTAGGAGTTATCGTCAGAATCCCGCCCGAAGTTTGCATGTCAAAATTATGCAGCCGCACTGGCACGCGCCAAATCCGGGTAAGATGCGCGCCTTTGCTCCCCCAGATAAGCCGACCATGCCTGCGACTGCCCGCTTTCCTGCCCTGCCCTATTTTCTTGCCTTGATCCTTGGTGTGCTTGCCCTCGCCGGCTACTGGTATGGCCTCGGCCGGCCGGTAGTGCTGCCGGATGTGGCGAGCGCCAGCCACAAGTTGCAGTGTGCGTCCTACACGCCCTTCGACAAGGACCAGTCGCCGTTTGACCAGCCATTCAAGCTGCGTCCCGAACGCATGGATGCCGACCTGGCCTTGCTGGCCACACGCTTTGAATGCATCCGCACCTACTCCATGACCGGCCTGGAAGCCTTGCCGGACATGGCGCGCAAGCATGGTTTGAAGGTCATGGCCGGCGCCTGGGTCAGCAGTGATCCGGTGGCGACCCAGAAAGAAATCAACGAACTGATCGCGGCGGCCAACACCAATCCCGATATCGTCACTTCGGTGATCGTCGGCAACGAGGCGCTGCTGCGCAAGGAAGTCACGGCCAAGCAACTGGTGGCGCTGATCCATCAAGTCAAAAGCCAGATCAAGCAACCGGTCACCTATGCCGATGTGTGGGAGTTCTGGCTGCAACACCCGGAAATCGAGCCGGCGGTGGACTTCCTGACCATTCACCTGCTGCCGTACTGGGAAGATGAGCCGTCCGGCATCGACCAGGCGCTCAAGCATGTAGGCGACGTACGCCAGACCTTCGGCCACAAGTTCGCGCCCAAGGACATCGTGATCGGCGAGACCGGTTGGCCCAGCGAAGGCCGTCAGCGCGAGACTGCCGTGCCGAGCCGGGTGAATGAAGCCAGGTTCATGCGCGGCTTTGTCGCCATGGCCGAAGCCAATGGCTGGCGCTACAACCTGATCGAAGCGTTTGACCAACCTTGGAAGCGCGCCAGTGAAGGTGCCGTCGGCGGGTATTGGGGGCTGTTCGATGCAGACCGCCAGGACAAGGGCATCCTCGCAGGGCCGGTGACCAATGTGCCGTACTGGTCGTTGTGGCTGGGCGTAGGCGCCGTGATTCTGCTCGGTACCCTGGCGCTCGGTGGCCGCATTCGCAGCAAGCGCTCCGCGGTGCTCCTGCCACTGTTCGGTGCGGTGGCTGCCTGCTCCATCGGCACCTGGGCCGAACTGACCCGCGTCACTGCGCGTTTCAACGATGAATGGGTATGGGCAGGCTTGCTGGTGGTCTTGAACCTGTTGGTGCTGGCCCACGCCGCCCTGGCCCTCGGAGCCCGTGAGGGGTGGCGCGAGCGTGCATTCAACTGGCTGGAGCAACGCGCTGGCTGGCTGGTGGCGATTGCCGGGTTTGCGGGGGCGGTGATGATGCTGGCGCTGGTGTTTGACCCGCGTTACCGCAGCTTCCCGAGCGCGGCGCTGGTGCTGCCAGCCCTGGTGTACCTGGTGCGCCCGGTGACCGGGCCGCGTCGGGAGATTGCGCTGCTGGCCTTCATTATCGGTGCCGGCATTGCGCCGCAGTTGTACCGCGAAGGGCTGTTGAATCAGCAGGCCTGGGGTTGGGCTGTGGTCAGCGTGCTGATGGTTGCGGCTTTGTGGCGTTGCTTGCGAGTGCGCAAGGCTTAAGATCGCTATCGCAGGCAAGCCAGCTCCCACATTTGACCGTGCTCACAGATAGAAATGTGTGAACCCAATCAACTGTGGGAGCTGGCTTGCCTGCGATGAGGCCACATCAGGCGCAGCCAGGCTTCCTGACCAACCGCAATCCCGCAATCACCACCGCAAACACCGCAAACGTCGTGTTGTACAACGCCAGTGCCGGCAACCCGAACACCAACCCCACTACTGCCAACGCCCATCCCGCACGCCCCGGTACAAAAAAGCCCAACACCGAGGTGATCAACGCCGCCCAGCCCAGCACCTTGAAGTGAATCATCAACCCAAGGTTCGCACGCACCTGGCACTCCCAGCGGCTGGCCTCCTCTGCGCAGAGGCCGACCCACTGCCCATCCTCCATAAAGCCATAACGTGCGGCATAACTGGCAGCCAGCCATAACGGCAGAGCAACAAGCAGCAAAATCAACGGCAAGCGGCGGGACATGGGGCACTCCGATAGGCAAAAACGGCGCTCAGCTTAATCCCACCGCGGCCGTTAGCAAGGTGTTCGCGCAGATATCTGTTCAACAATGCATGGCAAAGTGTATCGTCTGGCTACTATTACCCCGATTCCGACGTTTTTTCCGACTTTTCGTGCCGCTGCCTGGCACTTCGGTGGCAACGCGGTGGTCATAGCCTGCGAATTTCATTCAGCACGTTTCCTCTTAGGGATTAAGTCATGCTCCGTTCCTTGCGCTGTGCTGCCTTGCTGGGCAGCCTATTTTTGAGTGCGTCAGCACTGGCCGTCGATATCGACCAGGCCAGCTATGGCTACCCTTTGACCAACCCGTTCGAAGCGACCATCGCCACCACGCCTCCCGACCTTCGGCCAACCTTGCCGACCGATGATGAGATCAACCAATCCGATTACACCCTGAATATGCGCCCCGAGCGTGAGTTCAGCTTGCCGGACAATTTCTGGCCGGTGAAGAAACTCACCTACCGCATTGCCAAGCAAGATCGCGCTGCGCCGTTGATCTTCCTGATCGCCGGCACCGGTGCGCGGTTCGACAGCAGCATCAACGAATACCTGAAGAAGCTGTATTACCAGGCCGGCTACCACGTGGTGCAGTTGTCATCGCCCACCAGCTTCGACTTCATCAGCGCTGCCTCGCGCTTCGCCACCCCGGGTATCACCCAGGAAGACGCCGAAGACATGTACCGCGTGATGCAAGCCGTGCGCGCGCAGAACGCCTCGCTGCCGGTCACCGACTTCTACCTCACCGGCTATAGCCTGGGGGCGCTGGATGCGGCGTTCGTCAGCAAGCTCGATGAGACGCGCCGCACCTTCAATTTCAAGAAAGTGCTGCTGCTCAACCCGCCGGTCAACCTCTACACCTCGATCACCAACCTCGACAAGCTGGTACAGACCGAGGTCAAGGGCATCAACAACACCACCACTTTCTATGAACTGGTGTTGAGCAAACTGACCCGCTACTTCCAGCAAAAAGGCTACATCGACCTCAACGATGCGCTGCTCTATGACTTCCAGCAGTCCAAGCAGCACCTGAGCAACGAACAGATGGCCATGTTGATCGGCACCTCGTTCCGCTTCTCGGCTGCCGACATTGCATTTACCTCGGACCTGATCAACCGCCGTGGCCTGATCATTCCGCCTAAATACCCGATCACCGAAGGCACCAGCCTCACGCCGTTCCTCAAGCGTGCCCTGCAATGCGACTTCGACTGCTACCTCACCGAGCAAGTGATCCCGATGTGGCGCGCCCGCTCCGACGGCGGCAGCCTGCTGCAACTGATCGATCAGGTCAGCCTGTACGCCCTCAAGGACTACCTGCGCGACAGCCCGAAAATCGCCGTAATGCATAACGCCGATGACGTGATCCTCGGCCCTGGCGATCTGGGTTTCCTGCGTAAAACCTTCGGCGATCGCTTGACCGTCTACCCGCTGGGCGGCCACTGCGGCAACCTCAATTACCGCGTCAACGCCGACGCCATGCTGGAGTTCTTCCGTGGCTAAATATCTTCTGCTGCTCGCCGCAATGTTGTGCGCAGGCGTGGCCAATGCCGACAACAGTAAGGCTCAAGAGCCCATCAAGGTCGATGCCGACGGCTTCAAGGAGCCGCTGACCAAGCTCAAGTTCAACCCGGGCCTGGACCAGCGTGAATTCGAGCGTTCCACGCTTACCGCGCTCAACGTCTACGACCCGCTGGAGTCGTGGAACCGCCGCGTTTACCACTTCAACTACCGCTTCGACCAATGGGTGTTCCTGCCGGTGGTCAATGGCTACCGCTACGTCACGCCGAGCTTCCTGCGCACCGGTGTGAGCAACTTCTTCAACAACCTGGGCGATGTGCCCAATCTGTTGAACAGCCTGTTGCAACTCAAGGGCCATCGCTCCCTGGAAACCACCGGGCGCCTGCTGGTCAACACCACCATCGGCGTCGCCGGCCTGTGGGACCCGGCAACGGCCATGGGCCTGCCACGCCAGAGTGAAGACTTCGGCCAGACCCTGGGCTTCTACGGCGTACCGGGCGGTGCCTATGTGGTGTTGCCGATCTTTGGCCCGTCGAACCTGCGTGATACCACCGGCTTGCTGGTGGACTACACGGCAGAATCGCAGATCAACTTCCTCAACGTGTCCGAAGTCAGCTCCAACCACCCGGAAGTCTGGGCCCTGCGCGCAGTGGACAAGCGCTACCAGACCAGCTTTCGCTATGGTCAGATGAACTCGCCGTTCGAGTATGAAAAGGTGCGGTATATCTACACGGAATCGCGCAAGTTGCAGATTGCCGAGTAATTCGCCCCCATGAAAAAGGCCATTCGATTGAATGGCCTTTTTTGTACGTGCTACGTCATGCCCTGAGTGCTTTCCAGCCCTTGCCCACGATGCTGACCGCCGCCAGCACCACAGCCCCGGCAATAATCCCCGCCACCGCATTCAGCAACGTCGGCATCAACCATGCCAGCGCCCCGGTGCTTTGGCTTACCGTTTCGATCCAGTGATGCACCACGGGCACGCCATGGGTGAGGATGCCGCCACCGACCATGAACATCGCCGCCGTGCCAATCACTGACAGGCTCTTCATCATGTAGGGGGCCGCACTCAGAATCGCGCCGCCAATACTGCGCGCCACCTGACCCGGCTTCTGCGTCAGCCACAGCCCCAGGTCGTCGAGCTTGACGATACCGGCCACCAATCCATATACGCCGATGGTCATGACAATGGCGATACCCGACAGCACGATCACTTGCTGCGTCAGTTGCGCATCGGCGACGATGCCGAGGGTGATGGCAATGATCTCGGCCGACAGAATGAAGTCGGTACGGATCGCGCCCTTTATCTTGTCTTTCTCGAACGCCACCAGATCGGTTGCCGGGTCGGCCACCGCTTCAGCCAACTGCGCGTGTTCGGCTTGATCTTCAGCCTTGCTGTGCAGGAATTTGTGGGCGAGTTTTTCGAAGCCCTCGAAACACAGGTAGGCGCCGCCGAGCATCAACAGTGGTATCACCGCCCACGGAGCGAAGGCGCTGATCAACAGGGCCGTCGGCACCAGGATCAACTTGTTGATAAACGAGCCCTTGGCCACCGCCCACACCACCGGGATTTCCCGCTCGGCGCGCACGCCGGAGACCTGCTGGGCGTTCAGTGCAAGGTCATCGCCCAGCACGCCCGATGTCTTCTTGGCGGCCATTTTTGTCATCAGCGCGACGTCATCGAGTACCGCCGCGATATCGTCGATCAATACCAATAAGCTGCTTCCTGCCATGAACCGGACTTCCGTTAGAGAGAGATGACGCGAGCATAGCCCGGCGCACGGCCTTGCGGCCAGATTGTTGAGGCCTGCTGATGGCCGGTGCTACCATGCGCAACCGCCTGTCATGGCAAGGAAACGTCTGGTTTATGAGCAGCATTCGCGAGCGCAACAAAGAAAAAATCCTGCGGGCGGCGAGCGAGGAGTTTGCCGACAAGGGCTTCGCCGCGACCAAAACCAGCGACATCGCCGCCAAGGCCGGGCTGCCCAAGCCCAACGTCTATTACTACTTCAAGTCCAAGGACAACCTCTACCGCGAGGTGCTCGAAAGCATTATCGAGCCGATCCTGGCCGCTTCCACGCCGTTCAACCCCGAAGGGGAGCCCAAGGAAGTATTGAGCAACTACATCCGCTCCAAAATTCGCATCTCCCGCGACCTGCCGTTCGCCTCCAAGGTGTTCGCCAGCGAAATCATGCACGGCGCCCCACACCTGAGCGCCGAGCAGGTTGAACAGCTCAATGCCCAGGCCAAGCACAATATCGATTGCATCCAGAACTGGGTGGATCGTGGGTTGATTGCGACTATCGACCCTAATCACCTGATGTTCAGCATCTGGGCGGCGACCCAGACCTATGCGGACTTTGACTGGCAGATCTCAGCCGTTACCGGCAAGGCCAAGTTGGATGAAGCCGATTATGAGGCGGCGGCGCAGACGATTATCCGGCTGGTGCTCAAGGGGTGTGAGCCGGATTGATAGACCGCGGCGAGGCTATCGCAGGCAAGCCAGCTCCCACACGGATTTGCGCCGAACACAAAATGTAAAGTGGTCACAATCCCCTGTGGGAGCGGGCTTGCCCGCGATAGCGCCCATCCAGACACATCCTGCTAAAAGCCTGCCGATCAGCCTTCGCCCCTCAGTCTGGCCTCTCAGAACACCATCTGAAGAGAGGCCAAGGAATGCCCGATCTCCCTGCTTCAAATCGCCTGCGCATCGGACGCTATAACGAATCCAACCGCATTTACCTGCTCACCACCAACACCCTTGAACGCGAGCCCATCTTCAGCGACTTCAAACTCGGCCGCCTGGTCGTACAACAATTCAGGATCGCTCAATATAAAGGGCTCGCAACATCATTGGCCTGGGTAGTGATGCCTGATCATTTCCATTGGCTTGTTTCTCTGGAGAAAGGTTCGCTTGCCGACTTGATGCGCCAAGTTAAATCCAAGAGCACCCGAGTGGTGAATGCGGTGGCGGGCCGCCAAGGTCGCCTCTGGCAGCCGGGCTTTCATGATCATGCCGTGCGTCGAGAGGAAAGCCTTGAGGGGATTGCACGTTACATCGTAGCCAATCCACTCAGGGCCGGGTTGGTAAAGAAATTTGGCGACTATCCGCTATGGGATGCCATTTGGGTTTGACTGTAGACCGAGTCGACTGCATCGCAGGCAAGCCAACTCCCACACTGAGTGGGCTCACACAGTTAGATCTGTGAACACCGTCAATGTGGGAGCTGGCTTGCCTGCGATAGCTTACTCACAGTCAGAACGACTCAAGCCGACACCCCCGCATCCGCCATCAACCCCACCCCCTCAATCGCCGTGATCGCACACTGCTCGTCAATATCCGACGTATCCCCGGTGATTCCAATCGCCCCCAACACCACCCCCGACTGATCCCGTATCAACACCCCGCCCGGCGCCGGCACCACACTGCCCTGCCCCAGGCTGTTCAACGCTGCGATAAACGCCGGCCGCTGCTGCGCATCCAGTGCCAGTAAACGTGAGCCCTTGCCCAAGGCAATCGCCCCCCAGGCCTTGCCGATGGCGATTTGCGGGCGCAGCAGGCTGGCGCCGTCTTCGCGCTGCAAGGTAATCAAGTGCCCCCCGCTATCGAGTACCGCGATGGTCAGCGGCGCTGCAGAAATCGTGCGGCCTGCGGCGATAGCATGGCCGGCCAACTGGGTGGCGAGTTTCAAGGTTAAAGCGCTCATGGTGCCGTCCTTCTTTTGTTATTGGAAAGCGGTGGAGTTCTGTTTGATCAGATGCTCGATCGAATAAATAGAACACAATGACATTTGTTTTTGTATACAATATTTTCAAACAAAGGCTCCATACGTCGAAAAAAGCCGTTCCGACGAACGCAAAGGCCGTTTCATAAAATGCATTGACCTGCGCCGTCCGCCGTGAATACACTTTGGACAGACACCACTTGTATACAATTACAAAAAGCAAGAGGCACCAAAACCATGAGCAAAATGAGAGCAATCGAAGCCGCTGTCCTGGTGATGCGCCGTGAAGGTGTGGATACCGCCTTCGGTATCCCGGGCGCCGCGATCAACCCGCTGTATTCAGCCTTGCAGAAGGTGGGTGGCATCGATCACGTCCTTGCTCGCCACGTTGAAGGCGCCTCGCACATGGCCGAGGGCTATACCCGCACCAAGGCCGGCAATATCGGCGTGTGCATCGGCACTTCGGGCCCGGCGGGCACTGACATGGTCACCGGCCTGTACAGCGCCTCGGCCGACTCGATTCCGATCCTGTGCATCACCGGGCAAGCGCCACGTGCACGGATGCACAAGGAAGACTTCCAGGCCGTCGATATCACCAGCATCGTCAAGCCCGTGACCAAGTGGGCCACCACCGTGCTCGAACCCGGCCAGGTGCCCTACGCGTTCCAGAAGGCTTTCTATGAAATGCGTTCCGGGCGCCCAGGCCCGGTACTGATCGACTTGCCGTTCGACGTACAAATGGCCGAGATCGAATTCGACATCGACGCCTACCAGCCACTGCCCCTGGCCAAGCCCTTGGCCACCCGTATCCAGGTCGAGAAAGCCCTGGCGATGCTGGACCAGGCTGAACGCCCATTGCTGGTGAGCGGTGGTGGCGTGATCAACGCCGACGCCAGCGAGTTGCTGGTGGAGTTCGCTGAGTTGACCGGCATCCCGGTGATTCCGACCCTGATGGGCTGGGGCACCATTCCCGATGACCACCCGCTGATGGTAGGCATGGTCGGCCTGCAGACGTCCCACCGTTATGGCAACGCGACGATGCTCAAGTCGGACGTGGTGCTGGGTATCGGCAACCGCTGGGCCAACCGTCACACCGGCTCGGTGGAGGTGTACACCGAAGGGCGCAGATTCATTCACGTTGACATCGAGCCGACGCAGATTGGCCGCGTGTTCACCCCGGACCTGGGTATCGTCTCCGACGCCGGTTCCGCGCTGACGATGTTCATTGAAGTCGCCCGCGAATGGAAAGCCGCCGGCAAGCTCAAGGATCGCAGCGCCTGGTTGCATGACTGCCAGCAACGCAAAGCCACGCTGCACCGCAAGACGCACTTCGACAACGTGCCGGTCAAGCCGCAACGCGTGTACGAAGAGATGAACCAGGTGTTCGGCAAAGACACCTGCTACGTCAGCACCATCGGCCTGTCGCAGATTGCCGGCGCGCAGTTTTTACATGTGTACAAGCCACGCCACTGGATCAACTGCGGCCAGGCGGGCCCGCTGGGCTGGACCATTCCGGCGGCACTCGGCGTGGTCAAGGCCGACCCGAGCCGCAAGGTGGTGGCGCTGTCAGGCGACTACGACTTCCAGTTCATGATCGAAGAACTGGCGGTGGGCGCGCAGTTCAAGCTGCCGTACATCCACGTGGTAGTGAACAACTCTTACCTGGGGCTGATCCGCCAGGCCCAGCGCGGCTTTGAAATGGACTACTGCGTGCAGCTGTCTTTCGACAACCTCAACGCCCCGGAACTCAACGGTTATGGCGTCGACCATGTGGCCGTCGCCGAGGGCCTGGGCTGCAAGGCGCTGCGTGTGTTCGAGCCGGGCCAGATCCAACCGGCCCTGCGCAAGGCTCAGGAAATGATCGAAGAATTCAAAGTGCCGGTGATCGTTGAGATTATTCTGGAGCGAGTGACCAATATTTCCATGGGCACCGAGATCAACGCCGTCAACGAATTCGAAGACCTGGCCCTGGTCGGCAACGATGCGCCGACTGCCATTTCCCTGCTCGATTAAGGAGAACCCTATGCCGCGCTTTGCCGCCAACCTGTCCATGCTGTTTACCGAACAGGACTTCCTTGCTCGCTTCAAGGCAGCCGCCGATGCCGGCTTCGAAGGTGTGGAATACCTGTTCCCGTACGAATTCAGCTCTGCCGATATCAAGGCACAGCTCGATGCCAACGGCCTGACCCAGGTGCTGTTCAACCTGCCGGCCGGTGATTGGGCCAAGGGCGAGCGCGGCCTGGCCTGCCACCCGGACCGGGTCGAGGAGTTCCGCGCCGGGGTCAAGCTGGCCATCGCCTATGCCCAGGTATTGGGCAACACCCAGGTCAACTGCCTGGCAGGTATCCGGCCACAAGGCGTCGATGACGAGACCGTGGAAAAAACCTTCGTCGCCAACCTCAAGTACGCCGCCGAGAAGCTGCAGGCGGCGGGTATCAAGCTGGTGATGGAGATGATCAACACCCGCGACATTCCGGGCTTCTACCTCAACAACACGGCGCAGGCTCTGTCGATTCGCGAGCAAGTGGGCAGCGCCAACCTGTTCCTGCAATACGACATCTACCACATGCAAATCATGGAAGGCGACCTGGCGCGGACCATGCAAACGCACCTGGGTGAGATCAACCATATCCAGCTGGCAGACAACCCGGGGCGCAACGAGCCAGGTACCGGTGAGATCAACTACCGCTTCCTGTTCGAGCATCTGGACCGCATTGGTTACGCAGGTTGGGTCGGCTGTGAGTACAAGCCGTTGACCACGACCGAGGCGGGTTTGGGTTGGCTCAAGACCCATAACGCCATCTGACAACTGACACAACATAAAACAATGTGGGAGCTGGCTTGCCTGCGATGCAAACACCTCGGTGTATCAGTCAGGTCCGGTTGATGCCATCGCAGGCAAGCCAGCTCCCACATTAAAAGAGGATTTTGATCATGGCTAAAATCGGATTTATCGGCACCGGCATCATGGGCCAACCCATGGCCGCCAACTTGCAGAAAGCCGGTCACCAACTGTTTCTCTCGGAGCACCACGGCAAAGCGCCCGCCGAGCTGCTTGCTGCCGGCGCCATCGCCTTGGCCAACCCGCAGCAGGTCGCCCAGGAATCGGAATTCATCATCGTCATGGTGCCCGACACCCCACAGGTCGAAGACGTGCTGTTGCGCGCCGATGGCGTGGCCGCCGGTCTGTCACCCAATAAAGTAGTGATCGACATGAGCTCGATCTCCCCCACCGCCACCAAGGCGTTCGCGGCGAAGATCAACGAAACCGGCGCGCAGTACCTGGATGCACCGGTGTCTGGCGGTGAAGTCGGCGCCAAGGCCGGTACCTTGAGCATCATGGTCGGTGGTGAACCGCAGACGTTCGAACGCGCATTGCCGCTGTTCCAGGCCATGGGCAAGAACATCACCCTGGTGGGCGGTAACGGCGATGGCCAGACCGCCAAGGTCGCCAACCAGATCATCGTCGCGCTGAACATCCAGGCGGTGGCCGAAGCCTTGCTGTTTGCCTCGAAAAACGGTGCCGACCCGGCCAAGGTGCGTGAAGCGTTGATGGGTGGCTTTGCGTCGTCGAAGATTCTGGAAGTACATGGCGAACGCATGATCAAGGGCACCTTCGATCCGGGCTTCCGCATCAACCTGCATCAGAAAGACCTGAACCTGGCATTGGCCGGCGCCAAGGAACTTGGGATCAACCTGCCGAACACCGCCGGCACCCAGCAAGTGTTCAGCACCTGCACGGCGATTGGCGGCGGTAACTGGGACCACTCGGCACTGATCAAGGGCCTGGAGCACATGGCCAATTTCTCCATCCGCGACAAGTAACCTACCTTGGAATGCAATCCAGTGTAGGAGGGGGTTTGCTCCCGATAGCAATCGGTCATTCAACCACTATGTCGACTGATACACCGCTATCGGGAGCAAGCCCCCTCCCACATTTTGACCGCATTTCAAATCTGAAATGGCTGCACTCCTAACAACAAGAATCCCCCGGGAGCCCGCTTATGTCGGTCGATCCGCAACACCTGCTTCGCGAGCTGTTTGCCACAGCCATCGACGCCGCCCACCCCCGGCAAGTCCTTGAACCCTACCTGCCTGTTGACCGCAGTGGCCGAGTGATCGTGATCGGCGCCGGCAAGGCCGCGGCCGCCATGGCGCTGGTCGTCGAAGACTGCTGGCAGGGAGAGGTATCGGGCCTGGTGGTCACCCGCTACGGGCACGGTGCGCCGTGCAAAAAAATCGAGGTGGTCGAAGCGGCCCACCCGGTGCCGGATGCTGCCGGCCTGGCTGTGGCCCAGCGCGTACTGGCGCTGATCAGCAACCTGGGCGAAGAAGACCGTGTGATTTTCCTGCTGTCCGGCGGCGGTTCGGCGCTGCTGGCCTTGCCCGCCGAAGGCATCAGCCTGGCCGACAAGCAAAGCATCAATAAAGCCCTGCTCAAATCCGGTGCCACCATTGGCGAGATGAATTGCGTGCGCAAGCACCTCTCGGCGATCAAGGGCGGGCGACTGGCCAAGGCCGCTTGGCCGGCTACCGTGTACACCTACGCAATTTCCGATGTGCCGGGCGACCAGGCCACGGTGATCGCCTCGGGCCCAACCGTCGGTGACCCGAGCACTTCGCAACAAGCCCTGGCAATCCTCAAGCGCTATGGCATCGACGCTCCCGCCTCGGTGCGCAGTTGGTTGCAAAACCCCGCCTCGGAAACCGTCAAGCCTGGCGACCCGATACTTGCCCGCAGCCACTTCCAATTGATCGCCCGCCCCCAGCAATCCCTGGAAGCCGTGGCCGTGAAGGTCCGCCGGGCAGGGTTCAGCCCACTGATCCTCGGTGACCTGGAAGGTGAAGCGCGGGAGGTGGCCAAGGTGCATGCCGGCATCGCCCGGCAGATTGTGCAGCACGGCCAGCCCCTGGCAGCGCCGTGCGTGATCCTTTCGGGCGGCGAAACTACCGTCACCGTGCGCGGCAACGGCCGTGGCGGACGCAATGCCGAATTCCTGCTCAGCCTCACCGATAGCCTTAAGGGCATGCCCGGCGTTTACGCCCTGGCCGGCGACACCGACGGTATCGACGGCTCGGAAGATAATGCCGGCGCGATCATGACCCCCTGCAGCTACCGCCGTGCCGAAGCCCTCGGCCTGAGCGCCAGCGACGAGTTGGATAACAATAATGGCTACGGCTATTTCGCCGCCCTGGGCGACTTGATCGTCACCGAGCCGACCCGCACCAACGTCAACGATTTCCGCGCCATCCTGATCCTTGAGACTGCCAACCATGACGCCTGACAAGAAGGTCAAAATCCTCGCCACCCTGGGCCCGGCCACCGACGGTATCGATGACATTCGCGAGCTGGTGCAAGCCGGGGTGAATATCTTCCGCCTCAACTTCAGCCACGGTGAGCACGCCGACCATGCGCAGCGTTACCAGTGGATTCGCCAAGTGGAGCGCCAGCTGAATTACCCGCTGGGCATCCTCATGGACCTGCAAGGGCCGAAGCTGCGGGTCGGACGTTTTGCCGAAGGCAAGGTACAGTTGATTCGCGGCCAGGCCCTGCGCCTGGACCTCGACCCGACACCCGGCGACCAACGCCGCATCAACCTGCCCCACCCAGAGATCATCGCGGCCCTTGAACCGGGCATGGACCTACTGCTCGACGACGGCAAGCTGCGCCTGCGGGTGATCACCAAACACGCCGATGCCATCGACACCACCGTGCTCAACGGCGGCGAGCTGTCCGACCGTAAAGGCGTAAACGTCCCACAAGCGCTATTGGAACTCAGCCCGCTCACCGCCAAGGACCGCCGCGACCTGAGCTTTGGCCTGGAGCTGGGCGTGGACTGGGTGGCGCTGTCCTTTGTGCAGCGCCCGGAAGATATCCGCGAGGCCCGCGAGCTGATTGGCGACAAGGCCTTCCTGATGGCCAAGATCGAGAAGCCCTCAGCCGTGCAGCGCCTGCAGGAAATCGCCGAGTTGAGCGATGCGATCATGGTGGCCAGAGGCGACCTGGGCGTGGAAGTGCCGGCCGAAAGCGTGCCGCAGATCCAGAAAGACATCATCAGCACCTGCCGCCAACTGGGCAAGCCGGTAGTGGTCGCCACGCAGATGCTCGAATCCATGCGCTTCTCCCCGGCGCCGACGCGTGCCGAAGTCACCGATGTCGCCAACGCCGTGGCCGAAGGCGCGGACGCGGTGATGCTGTCGGCCGAAACCGCGTCGGGCGAGTACCCGCTGGAAGCGGTACAGATGATGAGCAAGATCATCCGTCAGGTGGAAAATGGCCCGGATTACCAGGCGCAACTGGACGTCAGCCGGCCCAAGGCGGATGCCACAGTGTCGGACGCCATCAGTTGCGCGATCCGGCGCATCAGCAGCATCCTGCCGGTGGCGGTACTGGTGAACTACAGCGAGTCTGGCAGCTCCAGCTTGCGCGCCGCAAGGGAGCGCCCGGTGGCGCCGATCCTCAACCTCACGCCGAACCTGTCCACGGCGCGACGCTTGAGCGTGGCGTGGGGCGTGCATTCGGTGGTCAATGATCGTTTGCGCCAGGTCGACGAGGTGTGTTCCACCGCGCTGGAAATTGCCCAGGCCCAGGGTATGGCGCAGCGTGGGGATACCTTGGTGATTACCGCAGGGGTGCCGTTCGGGCAGCCGGGGTCGACCAACTCGCTGCGTATCGAGACATTGCTCTAGCGCCTGTAGGGGCCTCATCGCAGGCAAGCCAGCTCCCACATTTGGATGTGTGAACACCGTCAAATGTGGGAGCTGGCTTGCCTGCGATGGGGACAACTCGGTCTCATTGAATACCTATCATGCACAACCACACCTGCCCCGACTGGGCCGAAGCCCTGCTCAACGGCTTCAGCCAGATTTTCCTGCAGCGCCACCCGCTGTGCGGCCTGCTGTGCCTGCTGGCGATCCTGATCGGCGCCCCGGACTTGCTGGGCGGTGCGTTGCTGGGCGGTGTCGCGGGGTTGCTCACCGCCCAGCGCCGTGGGTATCCCAAAGCTGAGCGTCAGGCCGGGCTGTATAGCTACAACGGCGTACTGCTGGGCTTGTTGATCAGCCAGCACTTTGCCTGGTCGGCGCTGGTGCCGCCGCTGATCCTGGCGGGCGGCGGCTTGAGCGCTATCCTCACCCGGCAATGGTTGAAACACGCCAGCCGGCCCCACAATTTGCCCGCCTACACTGCCCCCTTTGTTGGCCTCGGCTGGCTGCTGCTCGGCCATGTACCTCAAACTACGCTTGCGCCGGCCCAGGCCGACATGTTCGCGGTACTCACGGCGCCCTTTTCCGGTCTTGGGCAAATCATGCTGCTGGAACAGCCCCTGGCGGGTCTTTTAATCGCCCTGGGTTTGCTGCTGGCTGACCGCCGTGCCGCCGCATGGGCCATGATCGGCGCCAGCCTCGGTGTGCTGGCCGGCCTGTGGTTGAATGAGCCTTCCGGTGCCCTGCTCGGTCTGCACAGCTATAACCCGGCATTGGCGGCCCTGGCCCTGAGCCCGTTACGTCGCCAGCCCTGGTTACCGCTGCTGGGCATCGGCCTGGCCATCCTGCTCACGCCGGGCTTCACCGCCCTGCACCTGCCCGCACTGACTGCACCGTTTATCCTCGCCTGCTGGCTGGTGCGCGCCGGCCACCGGTTGCTTCACAAACCCCGCATGGACAGCCCGTTCGAATCCCCCTAGGCTTGCTCGATATTCGCTTCAGGCAGGATTTATGGACAGCAACAACGACTGGCGCCAGCGGCTCTACATCATGGTGTTTCAAAGCGATACCGTCGCCGGGCGGCGCTTTGACGGCATCCTGCTGCTGATCATCCTCGCCAGCCTGGTGATCGTGATGCTCGACAGCATCGACCAGATCCACCAGAACTACGCGGACGTACTGGCCTATATCGAATGGGGCTTCACGCTGATCTTCGCCATCGAGTACGGCCTGCGCCTGTATTGTTCGCCCAAGCCGCTGCGCTATGCCTTCAGCTTTTATGGCCTGGTGGACCTGCTGGCCATCGTCCCCGGCATCCTTGCCCTGTACTACAGCGATGCGCAGTACCTGCTGATCATCCGCATCATCCGGATGCTGCGAATCTTCCGCGTGCTCAAGCTCAGCCCGTACCTCAAGCAAGCCAATTATTTGATGGCGGCGCTGCGCGGCAGCAAGCAGAAGATCGTGGTGTTCCTGGTCAGCGTGTGCACGCTGGTGACGGTGTTCGGTACCTTGATGTACGTGATCGAAGGCCCGGAACACGGGTTTACCAGCATTCCCAAGGGCATCTACTGGGCCATCGTGACCCTGACCACCGTGGGCTTCGGCGATATCGTGCCCAAGACACCGCTGGGCCAGGTGATTTCATCGCTGGTCATGATCACCGGTTATTCGATCATTGCCGTACCCACGGGCATTTTTACCGCCGAGCTGGCCAGTGCCATGCGTGGTGAACAGCTGCGTACCGAGTGCCCGGCGTGCAAGAAAGACAGCCACGAACCCAACGCCGCGTTTTGCTCGCGCTGTGGCAGCAATCTTTTCCATAAACTGGAATAAGCAAAGTTCGTTTTAATCTTTAAAGGTCTATGCAGGCCCGGCTATAGTCGCTGGCAAATTGCCTCCCCTCTTCTCGAACAACAAGGAATGAGCAGTGAAAAAAATCCTCAGCGCCTCTCTTCTGGCCGCCGGCCTGGCCCTGGCGGGCTCTGCCCAGGCAGCGACCACCCTGCTCAACGTCTCCTACGACGTGATGCGCGACTTCTACAAGGACTACAACGCCGCATTTCAGAAGCATTGGGAAGCCGAGCACCCGAACGACAAGTTGACGCTGCAGATGTCCTTCGGCGGCTCCAGCAAACAGGCGCGCTCGGTCATCGACGGCCTGCCGGCTGATGTGATCACCATGAACATGGCCACCGACATCAATGCCCTGGCCGACAATGGCAAGCTGGTGCCGGACAACTGGGTCACGCGCCTGCCGAACAACAGTGCACCCTTTACCTCTGCGACCGTATTCATCGTGCGCAAAGGCAACCCCAAAACCCTGAAAGATTGGCCGGACCTGCTCAAGGACGGCGTGCAGGTGATCGTGCCCAACCCGAAAACCTCGGGTAACGGCCGCTACACCTACCTGTCGGCCTGGGGTTATGTGCTCAAGAACGGCGGCGACGAAGAGAAGGCCAAGGCCTTCGTCGGCAAACTGTTCAAACAAGCGCCCGTGCTGGACACCGGTGGGCGTGCCGCGACCACCACGTTCATGACCAACCAGATCGGCGACGTGCTGGTGACCTTTGAGAACGAAGCAGAAATGATCGCCCGTGAGTTTGGCCGCGATCAGTTCGAAGTGATCTATCCAAGCGTTTCCGCCGAAGCCGAGCCGCCCGTTTCGGTGGTCGACAAAGTGGTCGAAAAGAAAGGCACCCGTGCTGCCGCTGAAGACTACCTGAAGTACCTGTGGTCGCCAGAGGGTCAGGAAATTGCGGCCAACAACTACCTGCGCCCACGGGATCCGAAGGTGTTGGCCAAATACACCGACCGCTTCCCGAAGGTGGACTTCCTGTCGGTGGAGAAAACATTTGGTGACTGGCGCACGGTGCAGAAGACCCACTTCAACGATGGTGGGGTGTTTGACCAGATCTACTCCGGCCAGTGAATGATCTTGGCTGAATAGACTCGATCAAAATTGTGGGAGGGGGCTTGCTCCCGATAGCGGTGTGTCAGCCAATGCCTGTGCTGACTGACACACTGCTATCGGGAGCAAGCCCCCTCCCACATTGGGTTTTGCATTGAGTCATTATTTCGCGGCATGACAGTTATCACGCCAAGCGGCCTACTCACTGCCGGCCCTTGCCTTTACTCTCTCACCCCATCGTCCTTCGCCTTACGAGCACGCCATGAACGCTACCTCTCACGCCACAGGCACCATGACCCGGAGCATGGTCATGCTGTTCGCGTTTTGCTGCGGCGCCATCGTCGCCAACATCTACTACGCGCAGCCAATCATCGAACTGATTGCCCCGGACATCGGCCTGACGCCGGCGATGGCCAGCCTGATCGTGTCGCTGACGCAAATCGGTTATGCCTTGGGCCTGTTCTTCCTGGTGCCGTTGGGTGATTTGCTGGAAAACCGCAGGCTGATGATCTTCACCACCGTGGTGGCTATCGCTAGCCTGTTGGGCGCAGCGTTCACCGAACAGCCCAACCTGTTCTTGCTGGTGTCGCTACTGATCGGTTTCAGTTCGGTATCGGTGCAGATCCTCATCCCGCTCGCCGCGCACCTGGCCCCTGCCGAGTCCCGTGGTCGTGTGGTCGGCAGCATCATGGGCGGCTTGCTGCTGGGCATTCTGCTGGCGCGGCCGGTGTCCAGCGTGGTGGCCGACCACTTCGGCTGGCGTGCGATGTTTATGGCCGCCGCCGCCTTGATGGCGTTTATCAGCGTGGTGCTGATGCTGACCATTCCAAAGCGTCAACCCGATCACAGCGCCAGCTACGCCCAATTGCTGCGCTCCCTGGGCACCTTGCTGCGTAAGCAGCCGGTATTGCGCCAGCGTGCGTTTTACCAGGCGTGCATGTTTGCCACCTTCAGCCTGTTCTGGACCGCTGCTCCACTGGAGCTGGCGCGCAACCATGGCCTGAGCCAAAGTGAAATCGCGCTGTTCGCCCTGGTGGGTGCCCTGGGCGCCATCGCCGCGCCCATCGCCGGTCGCCTGGCCGATGCCGGCCACACCCACCGCGCCTCGCTGCTGGCAATGCTGTTTGGCGCGTTGAGTTTCCTGCCCGCGTTCGTGCATCCGGTGTACAGCGTGATCGGCCTGGCAGTGACCGGCGTGGTTCTGGACTTCTGCGTGCAGATGAACATGGTCCTCGGCCAGCGCGCTGTATACGCCCTCGATGCCCACAGCCGCAGCCGCCTGAACGCGCTGTACATGACCAGCATCTTCATCGGCGGTGCGTTCGGTTCGGCAATTGCCAGCAGCGTGTATGAACACGGCGGCTGGCTGAGCGTGATGCTGGTGGGCAGCGCTTTCCCACTGGTGGCGTTGTTGCGTTTCCTTTCTGCATCGCGCCAGGTGAAGGTGGCAACCGCCTAAGAGCGCACCAACTTCTCCAGCGCCGCGTCCGCCAGAAAGGAGGACCGGCTTTTGACCTTGTGCTCGCGCACATAACGGTCAATGCGCTGAATGACATAGCCGGGCAAGGTCACATTGACCTTCTCGGTCTTGCCAAGATAAGGCGAGATGTCCAGTTCCAACATGCCCCAGCCCATGCCCAGATAGTCTTCATGAGCGTGATGAGTGGCGACCGAGGTTGGCATCGGAATCACCCCACCCTCTGCGGCGATTTCCTGCAAAAGGATATGCGCCACTTCCACGGCGGCATTGTAGGCTTCTTCGAAACTGTCCCCGGCAGTGACCGCGCCTGGGATATCAGGGATCTGGATACCGGTGGCGGTGAAATCATCGCCCCATTCGATACAGATTGGGTATTGCATGAATGCTCTCCTTAAAACTGAAACAACCCGGCGCGCTTCCTGCAACTCCTTGATCAATAGCCTGCTCTGCACCGCTGCCTCCGTGGCTTGGCCTGAATAAAAGCAACCCTAGAGTTACCATTATTCAAGCGCAAAAAGCATCGCCCGGACTGGCGGCTGTTTTACCGAATGTTGAAAACTCACGAAAAAATCGAAAACAGCCTGCTTATAAAACCCGTGAACGATGAAAAAACGTTCTGGATAAAGCTCCCCCCTGGCCTGGGACCCGGTTCGTGCGGCTGGTCTGTGTCTGGAGTCGGTTCTGGAATAGGCGTCGGGAGAGGTTCTGGAACAGGCGCGACAATGGTTTCAGGGGTGGGGAAAGGAATCACCGTTGGGGCCTGCCCGCTCCACACCACATCCGTCTGTTTGATCTGGCCTTGGCTGGTCACCAACAGATCAGCTGTGCCAGTGCCAGTCGTATCCACCGCCAGGGTGAAACGCCCCGTCGCCGAGTCATGCCCGAGCACCGCATCCCCCGCCCGGCCTTTGAATCGGTCGGAGAAATTCAGCGACTTGAGCTGCGCAGTCTGAAGCACTCCGGTCAGGTCAATCTTGTCGATCCCGCTTTGGAAGTCCTGGATGATGTCCGGGTTCTGCGGCGTTGAATCGACGACACGGTGATAGACGAACGTGTCCGCCCCAGCACCACCGTGAAGCTTATCCGCCCCCCGGCCGCCCGTAAGACGATTGCCAGCTTCGTTGCCTATCAATGTATCGTCGCCGGAACCACCAATGGCATTTTCCACGCTCACGCCCTTGGCAATCGATACATTCCCCCGCAAGCCACCTACATCCGAGAACGTTTCGGCCTTGAGGCTGATGGTTTGGTTCTGGGTGAACCCGGAGAAGTCGAGCGTGTCGTTACCACCGCCGTCCCAAACGGTGAAAATCGGTTTGTCACTCCCGCGCTTGAGGCTATAGAACTCCCGAGCGGAGTTGGAGTTGAAGCCGTAGGTGGTATCGGTATTGCGGGTTTTGCTATTCGCCCCGTAAAGCCGCTGGGCAGCGGCGATATCATCCATCATCGGCGCTACCGGGCTGTGCCTGGCAAAATTATGCCCAGGCTGATAAGTCTCCGCCCAATAACTCATGACACTGCGTGCCTTGGTGTCCTGGGCATATTCGGCAGAGCGCTCGTAATTGAAGCCACCACCATCGTATCCACCCGGATGACTCAACCCGAGGGTGTGCCCCAGTTCATGGATCAACAAACCCAGGAAGTGGCTGCCCATGGTCGGGTTATGCGCACCGCTGGTGCCGATGTTGGCCTGGACTCTGGAGTAATGCCTGTTAGGCAGCCTTGCCCAGCCCGACGAACCCGACGTGCCCTTGATACTGATGGTGCCATCGGTGTTCGAGCCGTTTTCGACAAATTCGATATTGGCGACATCCGCCCAGTATTGCAGGGCTTGTCTGGCTCGCTCTTTCTGCGCGGCATTGAAACCGCCAGCAAAATTAAAGCCGACGACAACCTTGCCATCTTTATTGAGATCATGAAACTTGGATCCACTGCGCGTAATATGTTTCGCTGCCTGATCCGTGGTGAAGGTTTTTTTATTGTTTGCCCAGAGAACAACTGCGTTCTCAGCGGCTGATAACCGGGACTGCGACATCGCCGGAGCGCGCGTACGGGCAGAATGCCTAACAGGGATTTGCATGGTGTATTGATACTCTGAACAGTGAAAAATTAACCGTCCATATATGAATTACCGACACTGACTTATCCGTGGCCAGCCCGATAAAAATCCCATATCAAAAACACCTTAACTACCGTTATTTTTTTGCGAAAGCATTTATTAAACACAACAGCAAAAAGTCCGTACAAGTATTAATCGGATCGACACACCCCTACATACCAATCGCCACAAAGGCGTTAAGCCACAGAAGAAACAGTTTTCAAAAAATCAACTTAATTCAATCAAGAGTTTTACTTAACAACATCAAGAAACCCACTCAAACATACCGAAGAAAACACGCTTGAGGTGAAGGCTTTTATCTGATCTGAAACATGATCAATGCCTACACACCTTGATTGCCCGCAGCTACCGAGTGCGCCTGATCCAGGCAGCACAGCAAGCGTTCGACGGTGTGCACCAAGGGCCCGGAATTATCCAACACAAACAAACCAGCGCCGTTTCCGGCAATCAGCTCAGCGGTAAATCGCGCGTTGCGCGCCAATCGCTCTTCGATGTCCGCCAATGACTCACGCCCGCGTGCGATCAAACGTTGGCGCAATACGGCTTGATCGACCGTCAGCAGCAACACCAACAATGTCGGGTAACGCTCACGGGTCTGCGCCAGGTGGGCGCGAGAGCCATTGACCAGCACATCGTCCCCTGCGGCCAGCCACTCGTCGATTTCCCTGGGGATGCCATACGACAAGCCATTGGCCTGCCAGCTCAAGGCAAACGCGCCCTCGGCGTCCATCCGCGCAAACTCCTGCGGGCTCACCCCTTGCGCCGCTTCGCCGACTGCCTCCGCCGAGCGTGTGATCACCCGGCGCACCATGCGACAACCACGCGCCTGCAAGCGCAGGCGTGCGGCATCCAGCAGGCTGTCCTTGCCCGAACCCGATGGCCCGATGAGATAGATCAACCTGCCCGTCATCAAAACACCCTCTTGGCTTGTCTCCAGGCTTGTTGCGCCCCCGGCAACGCTTCGCAGCAACCGACCTGCGCCAGGTAGCGGCCACTGGAAAGTATATCCAGCAATTTTTCGCCAGCCAGGCCGGCGGCGGCCACATTACCCGAGTGCGCGCTGCCGCGCACCTGTGGGAGGGGGCAAGCCCTGCTGCAAGTCAGTTAAGACAGAACTGGCAACTGTGGCGAGGGAGCTCGCTCCCTCGCCACAGGTCATTGCGCGTACTGCTTGCTCAACCCCGGCGGCACGCCTTGCACATTGGTTTCTTCCCAGGGCCCGTTGGGGCTGATGGAACGGCTCCAGCCGTTGCTCCAGCGGTAGTAGGTACGCTGGCGGTAGAAGGTGTCGGGCTGGTCGTCGAGCACGTACACCTGCATCTTGCCGTCCCAGTGGCTGGCAGCCCCCGGTGGTGGAGCAAAGGTGGGTGACTTGCTTGGCAGTGGCTTTGGCGGCGGGGTCACCGGGCCGGAAGGCTTGGTACTCGGCTGAGTCGACGGGCCCGATGGCGGGATGGTCGGGCCGGTGGGTGCCGCAGGTGGGCGGTGGACCGCACAGGCGCTCAGGCCGAGTACCAGGCTGAGCAGGGTGATGCGTGCAAATGCGGTCATGGGCGTTTCCTCAGAATGACTTGTCCGGAGTGTCGATGGTCAATTGCTGCAGCGCAGTGGTGCTGCTGGCCAGCGGTTGGCTGCGGCCGATCCATTCGCCAGTGGTCGGTTGGCCGGCCCGGGATATGCGCGCAACCAGTTGGACTTCGGGGAAGTTGGACAGTTTCAACTGCGGCATCATCGCGTCGGCATCGCCCAGTTCGACGGTGATGGGCAGTTCGGCAACGGTGACGCGCTTGGCCGCCAAGGGTGCCGGTGGGCCGCTGACTGCACGGGCGAAGATGAACACAGTGTCGGTCGACAAGGCTTTGGCTTTCGCTTCGGCGGACAGGTCTACACGCACGGTCATTACCGCCTTGCGCGCGACCGTACCGCCGCTCTCTTTAAGCTTCTCGCCAGCCCGGTCAATACCGCCTTGCAGCGCTACACGGGAGTTGTCCTGCGGTGGCAGTTGCGCCAGCAGACGGTTCCAGTAATCGATCGCTTCCTGATAACGCTGGCCTTCAAAAGCCGCGATCCCCAACAGGCCAAGGCTGGTGACTTCCTTGGGATCGAGCTTTAACGCCTCGTCGGTCAGCGCCTGCACCTTGGGCGACCACTGTTTATTGTCGGCAAAGTATTGTGCCTGGGCCCACTGGCCAAGCAATTCCGGCTGGCGCCCGGCCAAGGCTACGGTGCGTTCAAAGACTTTGGCGGCATCGGCGGAACGGTCCTGAGCCATGTAGGCGCGCCCCAGGAAATACAGGCCCTCGGCCGAATCCGGCTGGGCTGCCGCGGCACGCTCCAGGCGCTGAGTCATGTCGGCCATGGACACCGGAGGCTGTGAGAATTCACGGGTCAGTTCGACCTTGTCGCTCGCCCCATAATGCAGGTACAGCGCAACGCCAAGCACCGGCACCAGAAACGCCGCCAAAAACGGCAGCGGTTTGCCCAGGCGCGATTCACGGGGCTTTTCCACGCCCTCGGTATCGGCCAGCAACTCGCGAGCCGCCTCGGCGCGGCCCGTATCCAGTTGCACGGCATTCAATACACCTTCGTCCTGCTGCACTTGCAGCTCGGCGACGCGTTCCTGATACAGCGCCACGTTCAGCGCGGTACGATCCTCTTCACGCTGGGCGCGACGGTCACGCAGTACAGGAATCAACAGGAAACTCAGGGCAATCAGAAGCAGCAAGCCGGCTGCGAGCCAGAAATCAATCATCAGTCTTGGTGTCCAGCAATTGGTCGAGGCGTTTACGCTCTTCAGGGGACAGCGCATCGGAACCATCGGTAGGCGCGGCGCGGCGACGGCGCACGATCACCGCCATCACCACAACGCCGGCCAGCAGCAGCCCGGCGGGGCCGAACCAGAGCAGCGCGGTTTTGCCGGTAAGGGCCGGTTTGTAGCGCACGAAATCACCGTAGCGGTCGACCATAAAGTCGATGATCTGCTGGTTATCCTTGCCCTCCCCCAACATGCGGAAGATTTCTTTGCGCAGGTCAGCGGCGATGGGCGCGTTGGAGTCGGCGATGTCCTGGTTCTGGCACTTGGGGCAGCGCAGTTCCTTGGTCAGGTCGCGGAAACGCTCACGCTCGGCGTCATTGGCAAATTCATAGGTGTCGATGGCGGCATGGGCCACACCGGCCAGGCCCAGGGCTAAAACAGCAGCGGTCAACCAACGCTTCATGGCTTGGCCTCATCGACCAGGGCCTGGTACTTGGCGGCCAGTTGCTCACGCCAGACTACCTCGTCGATCACGCCGACGAACTTGTCACGGATCACGCCCTTGGCGTCGATGAAGAAGGTTTCCGGCGCGCCATAGACGCCCAGGTTCAAACCCAGGTTGCCGTCTTCATCACGGATATCGAGCTGGTAAGGGTTATGAAACTCGGCCAGCCATTTCAAGGCCGCCGCATTGTCGTCCTTGTAGTTGATGCCGTAGATCACCACGCCCTTCTCGGCCAGCTTGTTCAGCACCGGGTGTTCGACGCGGCAGGAGATGCACCAGGTGGCCCACACGTTGACCAGCGCCGGCTTGCCCTGCAGGTCGGCCTGGGTCAGGGTCTTGTCACCCTGCACCGTCGGCAGGTTGAACGCGGGAAACGGCTTGCCGATCATCGCCGAGGGTAACTCGGCCGGGTCCAGGTACAGCCCGCGATACAAGAACACTGCCATCAGCAGAAACAACGCCAGCGGCACCACCATCAACCAACGTTTCATACTGCCGCTCCTGAAAGGCCCAATGCTTCACGCACACGGCTGCTGACCTTGACCCGATAACGCCGATCCAGCGCGGCGAGCAAACCGCCAAAGCCTGTGAGCAACCCGCCGAACCAGATCCAGCGCACGAAGGGTTTGACATGCACCCGCACAGCCCAGGCGCCGTCGCCCAAGGGTTCACCCAGCGCCACATACAGGTCACGGGTGAAACCGGCGTCGATACCGGCTTCGGTCATCATTGAACTTTGCACTGTGTACAGGCGCTTTTCAGGGTGCAATACGGCGATTTCCTTGCCATTGCGCACTACGCGCACGGTGCCTTTATCCGAGGTGAAGTTCGGCCCTTCGAAGTGCCTGGCACCTTCGAAGATGAACTGGTAACCGGCCAGGTCCATGGACTCACCCGGCGCCAGGCGCAGGTCGCGCTCGGCGCTGTTCTGGCTGGAGAGCACTACGCCCAAAGCGCACACGGCGATGCCAATGTGAGCGATCTGCATGCCCCAGTAACTGCGGGTCAGGGTGGGCAAGCCTTTGATCAGGCCTTTGTGGCGCGTCTTGTCGAAGATGTCCCGCACGCCGGCCAGCAACACCCAGGCTGCCAGCAGGAACGTGGCGAGTACCGCCCAATTGAAGTCGCCGTAGGCGAACCCGGCGATCACTGCCAGGGCCACGCTGCCCAACAGCACCGGCATCAACATGCCTGCCAGCCATTTCACCGGGGTGTCTTTCCAGCGCACCAGCACACCGACCGCCATCACTACCATCAACAGGCCCATCAACGGGATGAACAACGCATTGAAGTACGGCGGGCCCACGGACAGCTTGGCGCCGCTCAAGGCATCCAGCACCAGCGGGTAGAGGGTGCCGAGCAGGATCATTGACGCGGCTACCACCAGTACCAGGTTATTGCCCAGCAACAGGGTTTCGCGCGACCACAGGTTGAAACCGACCTGGCTCTTGACCACCGGCGCGCGCAGGGCGAACAGGGTCAGGGAACCGCCCACCACAAACAGCAGGAAGATCAGGATGAACACGCCGCGTTCGGGGTCGGAGGCAAACGCATGCACTGACGTCAGCACCCCCGAACGCACAAGGAAAGTGCCGAGCAGGCTGAGGGAAAACGCGGCGATGGCGAGCAATACCGTCCAGCTTTTGAATACGCCACGCTTTTCGGTCACTGCCAGGGAGTGAATCAGCGCCGTGCCCACCAACCAGGGCATGAAGGACGCGTTTTCCACCGGGTCCCAGAACCACCAGCCGCCCCAGCCGAGTTCGTAGTAGGCCCACCACGAACCCAAGGTGATACCGATACCGAGGAAAGCCCAGGCGACGATGGTCCAGGGACGCGACCAGCGCGCCCACGCCGCATCCAACCGCCCGCCAAGCAAGGCCGCGATGGCAAACGCAAAAGCTACGGAGAAGCCCACGTAACCCATGTAGAGCATCGGCGGGTGCACGATCAGGCCGATGTCCTGCAACAGCGGGTTGAGGTCATGCCCGTCTGCGGGGATCTGCGGCAGGATGCGGCTGAATGGATTGGAGGTCATGATCAGAAACAGCATGAAGCCGATGCTGATCATGCCCATCACCGCCAGGACTCGCGCCAGCATCACTTGCGGCAGTTGGCGCGAGAACACCGACACGGCAAAGGTCCAGCCGCCGAGGATCAGCGCCCACAGCAGCAACGAACCTTCGTGGGCGCCCCACACGGCGCTGAACTTGTAGTACCAGGGCAAGGCGCTGTTGGAGTTGTTCGCGACATAGGCGACGGAAAAGTCGTCGGTCATGAAGGCATAGGTCAGGCAACCGAAGGCGAACAGCAGGAAAGCAAACTGACCCCAGGCGGCCGGCTGCGCCAGGCTCATCCACAAACGATCGCCGCGCCAGGCACCGAGCAACGGCACCACGGCCTGGACCACGGCAAAGCACAGGGCGAGGATCATCGCCAGTTGGCCCAGTTCAGGAATAAACAATGCGGACGTCATCACTTAGCCCTCCTTGGCTGGGGTCGCGGGCGCGGACTGGCCACTGTCTTTCAGGGCCTTGGTGACCTCGGGCGGCATGTACTTTTCATCGTGCTTGGCCAGCACTTCGTCCGCCACTACCACACCATCGGCGTTGAGTTTGCCCAGAGCGACGATGCCCTGGCCTTCGCGGAACAGGTCCGGGAGGATGCCGCGGTAAGTGATGGTCACGGCCTTGTTGAAATCGGTGACCACGAAGGTCACGTCCAGAGAATCGCCGGAACGCTTCAACGAGCCCTGCTCCACCATGCCGCCGGCGCGGATGCGCGTGTCCAGCGGGGCTTCGCCGTTGGCGATCTGGGTGGGGGTGTAGAACAGGTTGATGTTCTGCTGCAGGGCGCTCAAGGCCAGGCCCACGGCAATGCCGACGCCGACCAGGATGGCAAGGATGATCAACAGACGCTTTCTACGCAGCGGATTCACTTTTCGGTCTCCCGGCGCAGACGTCGCGCCTCTTGTTGCAGGTAACGCTTGCGGGCCAGGATCGGCGCGGCGACGTTGAGGGCCAGCACTGCCAGGCAGATGCCGTAGGCGCTCCAGACATACAGGCCGTGGTGGCCCATGGCGAGAAAATCACTGAAAGAAGCAAAGTTCATCCCCGCGCTCCCAGGCTGGTTTGCACTTGGGCTTTGACCCAACTGGTGCGGGCTTCACGCTTGAGCACTTCAAGGCGCATGCGCAGCAACAGCACGGCGCCGAAGAAGCAGTAGAACCCCAGCACCATCAGCAGCAGTGGCGCCCACATTTCCACGGGCATCGCCGGTTTTTCGGTGAGGGTGAAGGTGGCGCCCTGGTGCAGGGTGTTCCACCACTCTACCGAGTATTTGATGATCGGGATGTTGATCACGCCGACAATCGCCAGCACCGCGCAGGCCTTGGCGGCGCTATCGCGATTGCTGATGGCGTTGCCCAGGGCAATCAGGCCGAAGTACAGGAACAGCAGGATCAGCATCGAGGTCAGGCGTGCATCCCACACCCACCAGGAACCCCAGGTCGGCTTGCCCCAGATCGCGCCGGTGACCAGCGCCACGGCGGTCATCCACGCACCTATAGGTGCAGCGCATTGCAGGGCCACATCGGCCAGTTTCATCTTCCACACCAGGCCGACGATGCCGCAAACCGCCAGCATCACGTAGCAGGACTGGGCCAGCATCGCAGCAGGGACGTGGATATAGATGATGCGAAAGCTGTTGCCTTGCTGGTAGTCCGGCGGCGCGAAGGCCAGGCCCCAGACCAGGCCGGTGCCGATCAGCAATACGGCGGCGACGCTCAACCACGGCAGCAGCTTGCCACTGATGCCATAAAACCATTTGGGCGAGCCGAGCTTGTGAAACCAGGTCCAGTTCATTGCATTTTCCATCACGGGTGCTTTTCGTCGTGGCGAAAAGCTTAGGGTCTTTACTGACTCAACGTCATTAACGCCGAGTCAGACCTCATTATTCACCGACGCTGATTTTCAGGCCGGCGGCTATAGCAAAGGGTGTCAGGGTTACCGCCAGGGCGGTCAGGCTACCAAGCCACAAGAGGTAACCGGTCGCCGGCATCCCCATGAGCGCGGCTTGCAAAGCGCCGCTGCCCAGGATCAACACCGGGATATACAAAGGCAGAATCAACAGGGCCAGCAGCAGGCCACCCCTTTTCAAGCCCACAGTCAAGGCGGAGCCCACCGCCCCCAACAGGCTGAGCACCGGCGTACCGAGCAACAAGGACACCAGCAACACGGGCAGGCATTCGACGGGCAAGCCCAGCATCATCGCCAGCAGCGGCGAGAGCAAGACTAGCGCCAAGCCGGAAAAAACCCAGTGTGCCAGTACCTTGGCCAGTACCAGAAGTGGCAGGGGGTGCGACGAAAGGACCCACTGCTCCAGGGATCCGTCTTCGAAATCACTGCGAAACAGCCCGTCCAGCGAGAGCAGGACCGATAAAAGCGCCGCGACCCACACCAGTCCCGGGGACAAGGTTTGCAACAGTTTAGTCTCCGGGCCGACCGCCAGCGGGAACAGCGCGATCACAATCGCAAAGAACACCAGCGGGTTGGCCAGTTCAGCCGGGCGACGGCATAACAGCCGCGCTTCACGGGCCACCAACAGGGCAAACACACTCATGCCGACCACCGTCCGAGATCCAGCTCCCGGTAACCACCCGGCTTGCGTGCCAGGGTATGGTGGGTGGTGAGCACCACCAGGCCGCCCTGCTCGCAGTGCCGGGCCAGGTGCTCTTCGAGTTGGGCCACGCCTTGCTTGTCGAGAGCGGTGAAGGGTTCGTCGAGAATCCACAGCGGCGGGCCGGGCAGGTACAAACGCGCCAGGGCCACGCGGCGCTGCTGGCCGGCTGACAGCGTGTGACAGGGCACATCTTCAAAGCCCTTGAGGCCAACGGCGGCCAGGGCCTGCCAGATGCCATCGCGGGTAGCAGGGTGATGCAGGGCGCTGAGCCAGCTGAGGTTTTCTTCAGCGGTGAGCACGTCCTTGATACCCGCGGCGTGGCCGATCCAGACCAGGTTGCGTGCCAGCTCGGTACGTTGTTCGTGCAGGGGCTTACCGTTGAGCCGAACAACACCCGCCGTGGGCTGCATCAAACCGGCCAGCAGACGCAGCAAACTGGTCTTGCCGCTGCCATTGGGGCCGCTGATTTGCACCATGTCGCCAGCCGCCAGCCGCAGGTCGAGTTGCTCGAACAACAGGCGCAGGTCGCGTTCACAGGCAAGCGCTACGGCTTCAAGAAGAGGGCTGGTCAAGAGATCGCGGGCCTTTACGGTTCAAGTCGGCGGTGCAGCGGCCGTTATAGAGAGATGCACAATAACGACTTTGGCGACCGATTTTAGAGAGCTGGATCAAATAGTTGTGCGGTTTTTACCGCTCTCTTTGCAGACGGGCGGCATTATACATGCGATGCCCTACTCTAAAGAGGGCAATTTCCCCAGAGACGATGCGCACGATGACCGGTGAGATCAATCTTCCTCCACTGCCTCCAGCCTCAGCACCCAAGGCTGCCCCGCTGCCTGCGGCTGGCGAGTTGCTCAAGCTCCTGGAGCCACAGGCCGGGTTGATTGGCGCCGGAAAAACCGTAAACGCTGAAGTCATCGCGCTGAAACAAGGCAGTGAAGCCTTTCAGCTGTTGCTCAAGCTGACCCTTGAAGGTGGTCGCCAGACCCTGGTTCAAGCCAGCAGCGCCCAGCCCTTGCCTCTGGGCAGCAATGTGGCAGTGAGCCAAACGCCTGCGGGCAACCTGGCCATCAGCTTGCAGCAAGCCATGAGCGCCAACGTGGCCGCCCTCACCCGCCTCGACACCACACAAATGCCGGTGGGCACACTGCTGCAAGCCAAGGTGCTGACCACTCAGGTGCTGCCTCAAGGCTCAGCGCAAGCGGCGATCTATCGCTCGCTGGTGAGTGTGCTCAATAATGCCCTGGCCGGTACCACGCTGACGCTGGAAAGCCCTCAACCCTTGCGGGTCGGCAGCTTGCTCAGTGCCGTGGTGCAGAACGCGCAAACCCTGAATTTTGTGCCGCTGAGCGGGCTGAAAGACCAACTGGCCGTGACGCAGCAACTGGCAACCCAGCAAAGTCGCCAAGGCTCGCTGGATGCGGTGTTCACTGCCCTGCAGAACCTGCCCCGTGGCGACAACACCTCGGCCGAGCTGCGGGCCGCTGCCGAGCGTTTACTGGCAGCCTTGCCCGATCTGGCGCAAGTCAGCAATCCCAAGGTACTGGCACAAGTGGTGCAAAACAGCGGCGCCTTCCTGGAAGCCAAATTGCTCGCTGGGCAGAACCCACAAATCCCACCGCTGGATATGAAAGGCGCGCTGTTGCGCCTGGTCGCGGACCTGCTGCCCGCCCTGCCCGCCAACACCAACCTGAATGCGATCCTCGCTGCCAATACCCTGGCCCAGGTGCTGCCGCACTTTGTGCGCAGCCCGTTGAACACTCTCGGCCAGGTCGGCGCTCGGCAGATACCTGCCGGTTTCCCGTTGCCGGAGCGGCTGATCGCGAAACTGGAAGGTGAAGGCGACCTGGAAAACCTGCTGCGCCTGGCCGCCGGGGCGATCTCGCGCTTGCAGAGCCACCAACTGTCGAGCCTGGAACAGACCGGCACCACCGCCGATGGCCGCCTGCAAACCACGTGGCAGTTGGAAATCCCCATGCGCACCCTGCAAGACATAGTGCCGTTGCAGGTCAAGTTTCAGCGCGAGGAGCCTGCGCCTGACAAGGATCAGCCCGAGCGCAAGGATAAAAAAGATCCGAAGCAGATGCTTTGGCGCGTCGAACTGGCCTTCGACATGGAGCCGCTGGGGCCGCTGCAAGTTCAGGCGCAGTTGTCCCAGGGCAAACTGTCCAGCCAGTTGTGGGCCAGTCGCCCTTTCACCGCCAGCCTGATCGAAAGTCACCTGGGCAGCCTGCGCGAGCGCCTGGTGTCATCCGGACTTAACGTCGGCGACCTGGATTGCCACCTGGGCACCCCGCCACGCGGTGCAAAAACCGGATTGGAACAACGCTGGGTGGATGAAACCGCATGAAGAACGCCGCCCCACCCCGCCAGGCCATCGCCCTCAAGTACGACGGCCAACAAGCCCCCACCCTGACCGCCAAGGGCGATGACGCCCTGGCCGAAGCGATTCTCAAGCTGGCACGGGAGAATGAAGTACCGATCTATGAAAATGCCGAGCTGGTGAAGCTGCTGGCGCGTATGGAACTGGGGGACAGTATTCCAGAAGAGCTCTATCGCACGATTGCCGAGATCATTGCGTTTGCATGGACGTTGAAGGGCAAGTTCCCGGTGGGCTACGACCCGGATGCGGGGCCGATGGAGCGGGATGTCACTGAGCGTGGCGACGATTACTGAGTAGCCACAGGCATACCAAGATCCACTGTGGGAGGGGGCTTGCTCCCGATAGCGTCATTACAGCCAACCTATCTGGGGCTGATACACCGCTATCGGGAGCAAGCCTCCTCCCACATTTTTTGATCTGTGTTCAGTTCAGGACTTCGCTCAGGGGGATGAAATTGACCCGGTCGCCAATGGCCAATGTGGTCCCCTCCATCACCTCCACAAACCCCTCCGCCCACGCCGCACTGCGCAGCACCCCGGAGCTCTGGTTGCGATAGATAATCGCCTTGCCCTGCTCGATACGCCCGCGCAGATATTCGCGGCGGTTGCCAGGCTTGGGCCAGTCGAATCCTGCCGGCACCTCGAAACGTAGCGGCTGCACCTGCGCCACGCCTTGGCGGCGCAGCAGGTACGGGCGCGCCAATAGCGCAAAGGTCACCAGGGTCGAGGCCGGGTTACCTGGCAGGCCGATCACCGGCACGCCACGAAAATGCCCGAAGGTCAGCGGTTTGCCTGGCTTGATCGCCAGCTTCCACAACGCCAACTCGCCCTCTTCACGCAAGGCAATGCCGAGGAAGTCCGCTTCGCCCACCGACACACCGCCGGTAGACAAGATCAGGTCGACGCTACCCAGGCCGGCCAAACACGTACGGGTCTGTTCCAGATCATCCGGCAGAATCCCCGCATCGATCACTTCGCAGCCCATGCGCGCCAGCCAGCTGCACAGCACGCGACGGTTGCTGTTGTAGATCTGCCCCGGGCCCAACGGCAAGCCTGGCTCGATCAATTCGTCGCCGGTCGACAGCACGGCCACGCGCGGGCGACGCACCACATCGAGCCGATCCCGCCCCAGAGACGCAGCCAGGCCCAACTCGATGGGCCCCAGGCGCGTTCCGGCGCTGAGTACGCACTCACCCACCGTAGTCTCCTGGCCCTGTGGTCGGATGTTGTCGCCCACCCGTAACGGCTCGGTGAAACTCACGCGCTGATCGGCATGAACCACCGCGTTTTCCTGCATTTGCACGCAGTCTGCGCCTTCGGGTACCGGCGCGCCGGTAAAGATCCGTGCGCAGGTGCCGGCCGCCAGCGGCTCGGGCGCAGTGCCAGCGAAAATCCGTTGGCTCACCACCAGCGGTTCCCCGGTCCAGTCCGCCAGGCGCACGGCGTAGCCGTCCATGGCACTGTTGGGCCACGGCGGCAGGTCGAGCGTCGAGATCAGGTCCTGAGCCAGTACGCGGCCATCGCACTGCGCCAGGGGCAGCACATGCTGGTCACGGATCGGCGCCGATTCCGCCATGGCGAGCAGCCGCTGCAAGGCTGCTTCCACCGGCATCAGTGCGCCGGTCTTGCCCGGCTTATCCACGGGATTCACAGGGTTGGGCCTGCTTCAGGTGCGGGACGAAATTGCATGGGCGGTGACGATTATCCAGTTGCTCGGCGAGGATGCCATCCCAACCGGTGCGCACGGCATTGGTGGAGCCCGGCAGGCAGCACACCAGGGTGCCATTGGCCAGGCCGGCCAGGGCGCGCGATTGCACGGTGGAGGTGCCGATATCGGCCACGGAGATCTGGCGGAACAGTTCGCCGAAGCCATCGACCTGCTTGTCGAGCAGGCAGCTCACGGCTTCAGGGGTGCTGTCACGGCCGGTGAAGCCGGTGCCCCCGGTGATCAGCACCACTTGCACCACGTCTTCGGCGATCCAGTGGGCAACCTGGGCGCGAATCTTGTAGAGATCGTCCTTGAGCAGCACGCGCTCGGCCAGATGGTGGCCGGCGGCGGTCAGGCGATCGACGAAGACCTGGCCGGAGGTGTCGGTGTCCAGGGTGCGGGTGTCGCTGACGGTCAATACAGCAATATTCAGGGGTACAAAGGGCGCATCGGCCTTGGCTTTCATGGCTCGGTCCAGTTGTCGAAAAAACAGCCCGATGTTATATCACAGGCCCCTCTTTACCTGCCGCAGTGGAACCGCCATGTCTCTTGAATCTTCACCCCTGCCTTGTTCGATTCTGTTGTTGGCCGGTGGTCGTGGCCAACGCATGGGCGGCCAGGACAAGGGGCTGCTTCAATGGCGGGGCGAGCCCTTGATTGCCCACCTGCAACGGCTGGCCAGGCCGCTCACGGATGACCTGATCATCTCGTGCAATCGCAACCTTGAACACTACGCGCCCTATGCCGACCAACTGGTCAGTGATGACAGCCCGGACTTTCCCGGCCCGTTGGCGGGTATCCGAGCAGGACTCTTCGCTGCACGCCATGAACATCTGCTGATCTTGCCGTGCGATGTGCCGCAGATTGATGAGCGACTGCTGGCCGACTTGCGTCAGATTGCCCAACGCAATCCGCAGGTTCCCGTCATGGTGCGTCATGGCGAGTTCTGGGAACCCTTGCTGTGCATTATCCCAACAGACCTGAAAGATCAGGTGGAACGGGCCTGGCAAGCGGGTGAACGCAGCCCGCGCAAGGTCCTGCTGCAACTGGGTGGCGTCGGCCTGGAATGCCCGGCCGATGACCCGCGCCTGGCCAATCTTAATACGCCCGAGCTGTTGCACCCACGGGCTGGCGTGTCAGAATGAGCCTTTCACAAGGAACTTTGCCGACGTCCCATACGTCACAAGGTCAGCAATTTAAAAGTATTTTCTCGGAGACAAACTCATGACTCAACGGACCATCGCCGCTCTCATGCTTGCACTGGGCCTCGCCACCCTCGCCGGTTGCGCCTCGCCAACAGTGATCACCCTGAATGACGGTCGCGAAATCCAGGCCGTCGACACCCCGAAATTTGACGAAGATTCGGGTTTCTACGAATTCCAACAGCTTGACGGCAAGCGCACCCGCATCAATAAAGACCAGGTTCGCACCGTTAAAGATCTGTAAGCCTTAACGCTTGCCAACAAGGCCCGCCTCGCGCGGGCCTTGTCGTTTGCGGCGTTTACCAGTCGAGGGTGATACGGCTGTGAAAACTGCGTTCTTCACCATTTAGCGGGTCGATGAAACGCACGCCCTGGGCCAGCAGCTTCAGGGGGTGGGCGTAGTCGTCCTCGGCGTCCTTGACCACAACGGGATAGAACGGGTCATTGCAGATACTCGCCCCGAGGGCAGTCATGTGTACGCGCAGTTGGTGTTTCTTGCCGGTCACCGGGAACAGACCGTAACGCCATAAACCACCCTTTTTCTCGCGCACTTCAACGGCCGTCTCGGTGTTGCTGGCGCCCTGCCCTTCCTGCATCCGAAAGAAGGGTTCGCCATCCACCAGGCGGCTTTTATGCACCAGGGGAAAGCTCAGATTCGGCAGGGCCGGGGCGATGGCTTCGTAGAATTTGTCGATACGCCGCGTGGGAAACAGTTGCTGGTACGCCGAGCGGCTTTGCGGGTTGGCCGAGAACAGCACCAGCCCCGCCGTGTGCCGATCAATGCGGTGCAACGGCACCAGGGCGGGGTTGTCCAGGCGACGGATCAGGCGACGCAACAGGGTTTGCTCAACGTACTCGCCGGCGGGAGTCACCGGCAGGAAATGCGGCTTGTCCGCCACCACCAGATGTTCATCGGCGTACAGGATAGTTTCCTGTACCGGAATCACTTTTTCGTTGGGTACTTCGCGAAAGTAATAGATGCACAGGCCTTCCTTGTAGGCCAGGCCCAGGCTGATCGGGCTGCCATTGATATCCAGCACTCGTTCCCGGGCAATGCGGTCCAGCCACTGCTCACGGCCAATGGCCGGGAAGTGATCGCACAGGCAGTCGATCACCGTTGCCCAAGGCCCCGGTGGCAGATACAACGTGCTGGCTTGGTGCTGGGCGGCGGAAAAACCGGAAGTGGACATGCAAATGCTCGAACCTGGAAACAGGCGGGCATTATCCCGCATGGAGCGCGATTGCGCCTAGGGCCGTTCTCATGCCTTGGCCAGTTGGGCCCGCAGCACCGGCGAAGCGCTCGCCGCCTCGGTGAACTCCTTGAGCCAGCGCAGTACGTCCACTGCTTCCCAACGGCCCGGATCATAGAGCGCGTAGAGCAAGCCTTGATAACCCACCACATCCAACTGTTTGTGATAACCGGCACGCTGGAACAGCGCCTCGATTTCCGCAAAGCAGGTGTTGAAATGCACTTTGTTGAAGGGCGTCTTGCCTTCCGTGACCAGCCCATCGAGGCGCAGCTCGTTGACCGCGTCGCGCACCACATCGGCGGACATGCGATTGACGCTGCTTTTCAATTGTTCAACATTCACCACGGGCGTTCCCTCTATTCAATCGCTGTACGAATATACAGTAACGTAATATTCGCAAGCCCGCCATCGGATAAACGTCAGCGCAGAAAGGCAACGACCTGGCCGGTGTCGAACGGCCAGTCCAGTTCCGCCCCGGTGTCCTTGCGGCGAAGCACCGGAATCCGCAGGCCGTAGTCTTCTGTCAGGTCATCTGGCTCAGTGATATCCACCAACTCCACCAGCAGCCCGTGTTCGACGAGCGGCATGATTTCGGCTTCGGCAATTTCACACAGATGGCAACCCAGGGTGCCGAACAGCTGGCATTCAGGAGGCATGACGAAAGAACCCGGTCAGAAAAACAAGTGACCATTCTAAACCCGCTCGCGCCGTGAAATCCCATTGCCGACAAAACACCTGATCCAGGTCACCATGGCCTATAACTGATTCAGCGATTCTCGCGGCTTTTTGCCCGTCCACCTGCAATGGAGATGCCTGTGTTTGCCAACCTGCTGATCATCCTGGCCTCATCCCTGGTGGTGATTGCGCTGTTTCGCCGGCTGCAACTGCCGCCCGTGCTGGGCTACCTGTGCGTGGGCCTGGCGGTGGGGCCGACTGCTTTGGACTGGGTGAACGACAACGAGGACCTGCCGGACTTGGCCGAGATGGGCGTGGTGTTTCTGCTGTTCTCCCTGGGCCTGGAGTTTTCCCTGTCGAAAATGTTCGCCCTGCGCCGCGTGGTGTTCGGCCTGGGCAGTTTGCAGGTGTTGGGATGCGGCGCCCTGCTCGGCGCTGCGCTGATGGGCTTGGGCCTGGCGCCGGGCATCGCGCTGTTACTGGGTGCAGGGTTGGCGTTGTCGTCCACGGCCATCGTCAGCAAGGAACTGACCAGTCTTGGGGAGATCTTCAGCAGCCACGGCCAGAATGCGATAGGCGTGCTGCTGTTCCAGGATGTGGTGGCGGTATTGCTGCTGACACTGGTGCCGGTGTTTGCCGGCAGCAGTGACCAAGCCTGGTACTGGGCATTGCCGCTGACCCTGGGCAAAACCGTGGTGTTGTTCGTCGGCCTGTTATTCGCCAGCCGCTGGTTGCTGCCGCGGTTGTTCCATGAGGTCGCCGCGTCCCATTCCGCAGAGTTGTTCGTGCTGCTGGCGCTGGTAATTGTCTTGCTCACCGCCTGGCTCACCCACCTGCTCGGCCTGTCCCCTGCCCTTGGTGCGTTTCTGGCCGGTATGTTGCTGGGCGAGAGTCATTATCGTCACCAGATAGAAGCGGATATCCGGCCGTTTCGCGACATTCTGCTGGGGCTGTTTTTCGTCAGCATCGGCATGTTGATCGACCTGCAGTTATTCGTCAGCCACAGCCTGTTGATCCTCGGCCTGACCCTTACGCTGATGTTGGTCAAAGGCTCTGTGGTGGCCGTACTGGTCAAGCTGCGTGGCAGCGACACTGAAACCGCCTGGCGCAGCGGCCTGGCCCTGGCCCAGGGTGGCGAGTTCTGTTTCGCGCTGATGGCGCAGATGCAGCAGAGCCGGTTGATTCCGGATGAGTTCAACGGCCTGCTACTGGCCGCCACGTTCTGCTCGATGCTGTTGACGCCGCTGCTGTTGCGCGCAGCGCCGGCCATTGCCCTGCGCCTGCATCGCAAGCCCAACCAGCAAGTGCAACTGGAGCACATCACCGCGCTCAACGCTCAGTTGCACGGGCACGCGGTGATTTGCGGTTATGGTCGGGTGGGACAATCGATCGGGCGGTTTTTGCGCCGCGAGCACCAGGCGTTTATCGCCCTGGATGACGACCCCGAACGGGTGCAGGAGGCCGCTACCGAGGAAAGCAGCGTGCATTATGGCGACTGCCGCCGGGGTGCCTTGCTCAGTGCCGTGGGCCTGGAGCGCGCGCGGTTGGTGGTGATCGCCGTCGACAACAGCGATGTCGCCCTGGTGGTGCTCAAGGAAGCGCGACGGATCAACCCACAGGTGCCGATCCTGGTGCGCACCCGTGATGACAGCCAGTTGGCTGAACTCAAGGCCGCGGGGGCCAGCGAAGTGGTGCCCGAGTTGCTTGAGTCAAGCCTGATGCTCGCGTCCCACGCCCTGATCCTGCTGGGCCTGCCGGACCAACAGGTACAGGCTCGGGTGGATGAAGTGCGGCAGAACCACTATCGCTTGCTGCACGGGTTTTATCCGCCGCCACACACTGATGAACAAGCGCCGATCAATCCTGACTGACCGCACCGATCTTGTGGATCGACAGGTCCGCGCCGTAATACTCCTCTTCCTGACTCAAGCGCAGCCCTTGCACGCGCTTGATCACGCCGTACACCAGCAAGCCGCCACCAAACGCCACCGACACGCCCAGGCCGGTGCCGATCAACTGGCTGATCAAGCTGACGCCGCCAAGCCCACCCAGGGTGGCCTGCCCGAAGATGCCGCAGGCGATGCCGCCCCACACGCCACACAAGCCGTGCAACGGCCATACGCCCAGCACATCGTCGATCTTCCAGCGTGCCTGGGCGGCGATAAAGCACCACACAAACAAGCCGCCTGCGACTACTCCGGTGACCAGCGCGCCCACCGGATGCATCAGGTCGGAACCTGCGCAGATCGCCACCAGCCCGGCCAAGGGGCCGTTGTGCAGGAATCCTGGGTCGTTACGGCCGATCACCAGCGCGGCCACGGTACCGCCAACCATGGCCATCAACGAATTGACGGCCACCAGGCCGCTGACCCCGTTGAGGGTCTGCGCACTCATCACGTTAAAGCCGAACCATCCCACGATCAGGATCCACGACCCCAGCGCCAGGAACGGGATGCTCGACGGTGCAAACGCCACCAGGCGCCCTTCGCGATAACGTCCATTGCGCGGCCCCAGCAGCAACACCGCCGCCAGCGCCAGCCAGCCTCCCATGGCGTGCACCACCACGGAACCGGCAAAATCGTGAAAACTGGCGCCAAAGCTTGCAAGCAGCCAGGCTTGCAGACCGAAATTGCCGTTCCACACCATGCCCTCGAAGAACGGGTAGATAAACGCCACGATCAGTGCAGTGGCGCACAACTGCGGCGCAAACTTCGCACGTTCGGCTATGCCACCGGAAATGATCGCAGGGATCGCCGCGGCGAAGGTCAGCAGGAAGAAAAACTTCACCAGGCCATAGCCATGATCGGCGCTGATGACGGCTGCCGGTTGCATGAAGCTCACACCGTATGAGATCCAATAGCCTATAAAGAAATAGGCCAGGGTGGAGATGGCGAAATCGCTGAGGATTTTCGACAGGGCGTTGACCTGATTCTTCTGGCGCACCGTGCCGACTTCAAGGAAGGCAAAGCCGGCGTGCATGGCCAGGACCATGACCGCGCCAATCAGGATAAACAGGGTGTTGGAACTGTGGACGAGTGTATCCACCGCACTTTGCAGATTTTCCATGGAGGTTGGCAGGCCTGCATCAAGGCAAAAAGCACCAAATCGGTTCAAGCTGAGGGTTGGCGCACTAAATGGGTACCACCGGCTTCGTCCCTCTTGGGAGGGCACGAACCGCTTTAGCGCAGCGATCAACACAACTGACCGTTGCCGACAGGGTTTTTCCGCGGGTTTTAGTTATTTAGGGTAAGGTTTTTCAAGGCTTGCGCCCCGACCGCCCATATTCGGCGCGGGCCTCTGAGCCTGCGCACCAATGCAAAGCAAAAGCTGTACCACACAATTGCAGTGAACCTTCAGCGAACGCCGCGACTCGAAACCACACGTACAGATCAGCCACACACGGAGACAACCATGGCCGGTAAAACAGCAAAGACTGCTCAAGAGATACTGATGGCGGATTTTCAAACCCTGGTCAGTGATACCGAAAGGTTGCTGGACGACACCGCAGTGCTGGCCGGCGATCAGGCCGACGAACTGCGCACCAAGATCCACGAGAGCCTGCTCAAGGCCCGCGAGACCTTGCAACTGACCGAAGACTCCCTGCGCGAGCGCGGTCAGGCGGCCATCACCGCCACCGAAGACTACGTGCAAGCCAACCCATGGCAGTCAGTCGGCATCGCTGCCGGCGTGGGCTTTTTGATCGGTCTGCTGGCTACAAGGCGCTAATCATGTCTATCGGCGAATCCAGCTCATCAACGAGCGCACATTCTTCGGCAAGCGGTTCCACCTCCCGACGCCTGGGCGCCGCTGTGCTGGGCTTGCTGCACAGCCATGTCGAGTTGTTTGGCATCGAATTGCAGGAGCAAAAGGCCCGCACTGTCAGCCTGTTGTTGTTTGCCGGTCTGGCGTTGGTGTTCGCCCTGCTGTTGCTGGTAGGGTTGTCGACGCTGGTGATGATCCTGGTGTGGGATACCGGCTACCGCCTGACGGGGATCATCTGCCTTTGCGTGTTCTATAGCCTGGCCGCGGCCTTCTGCGGTGTGCGCCTGAAAGCCGCGGTGTTCGATGAATCCACGCCCTTCCACGCCACGCTCGAAGAGCTGGCCAACGACCGGGAGCGCCTGCTGCCATGAGCATGACCGAGATCCCGAAAAATACCTCCCGCCGGGAAATGCGCAAGACGCTGATCCGCCTGCGCATGGAAATGCACCGCCAGGAAATCCGTCATGAGTCCCAGCAACTGATGGCCCCTCTGCAGAAAATGCGCAACATGCGCCACAACTGGCAGGACAGCCTGGGCATCAAGCACGCGCCACTGTGGGGCGTGGCGGCGGTGACGCTGATGGGCTTTTTCACCGGCAAGGGCGCCAAGGGCGGCAGTATCAGCAGCGTGACACGTCTGGTGCGGCTGGGTGCAGGGTTGATCCCATTGATCAAATTGGCCATGCAAGGCTCGCGCAAAAGTTAAACCTTTGCCGGCGTTTAGCGTGCCGATACCAGTGGCCCGGCCCTCGTCAACGGGTGCCGGGCCTTTTTTCGCCCGCACCGCCGACCTGTAGATTTTTGCTTGCTCCGCCACGCCGGAAACGGGAAGCTGGCGGATGTCATTCACCGAACGGAGAGTAGTTGCCTTGGATTGGCCCACCCTGCTGAACCGCGAACGCCTGGGAAAACCTCTGCACAGCCCTGAAGAACTGGGCCGCAGCCCCTTTCACAAAGACCACGACCGCATTATTTTCTCCGGCGCGTTCCGGCGCCTGGGCCGCAAGACCCAGGTGCATCCGGTATCGAGCAACGACCATATCCACACGCGCCTGACCCATTCGCTGGAAGTCAGTTGCGTCGGCCGCTCCCTGGGTATGCGCGTGGGTGAAACGTTGCGCGGCGCCCTGCCCGACTGGTGCGACCCGAGCGACCTGGGCATGGTGGTGCAATCGGCTTGCCTTGCCCACGATATCGGTAACCCGCCGTTCGGACACTCCGGCGAGGATGCCATTCGCCACTGGTTCCAACAGGCCGCCGGGCGCGGCTGGTTGGACGACATGAGCAGCGCCGAACGCAATGACTTTCTCAACTTCGAAGGCAATGCCCAGGGCTTTCGGGTACTGACCCAACTTGAATACCATCAGTTCGACGGCGGCACGCGGCTGACCTACGCCACCTTGGGGACGTACCTCAAGTACCCCTGGACCGCCCGCCACGCCGACTCGCTGGGCTACAAGAAGCACAAGTTCGGCTGTTACCAGAGCGAGCTGCCGATTCTGGAGCAAATCGCCCATAAGCTCGGCCTGCCCCAGCTTGAAGAGCAACGCTGGGCCCGTCACCCGCTCGTATACCTGATGGAAGCGGCCGACGACATCTGCTATGCGCTGATCGACCTGGAAGACGGCCTGGAAATGGAGCTGCTGCAGTACGCCGAAGTCGAGTCGCTGTTGCTTGATCTGGTGGGCGATGACTTGCCGCAGACGTACCGCCAATTGGGCCCGCTTGACTCTCGGCGCCGCAAGCTGGCGATCTTGCGCGGCAAAGCGATTGAGCACCTGACCAATGCAGCGGCGCAGGCCTTTGTCGAACAGCAGGACGCCCTTCTCGCCGGCACGCTGCCGGGCGATCTGGTCGAGCATATGCACGGGCCGGCGAAGCGCTGTGTGCTGGATGCCAAGGACATGGCGCGCAAGAAGATCTTCCAGGACAAGCGCAAGACACTGCACGAAATCGGCGCCTACACCACCCTGGAAATCCTGCTGAACGCCTTCTGCGGCGCGGCCCTTGAACAACATGGCGGGCGCACGCCGTCATTCAAGAATCGGCGCATTCTGGACTTGCTCGGCAATAGCGCGCCGGATCCGGCCTGGCCGCTGCACGCCTCATTCCTGCGGATGATCGACTTCATCGCCGGTATGACCGACAGCTACGCCACTGAAATGGCACGGGAGATGACCGGGCGCTCCAGCCCTCAATAACGATCCGATCAAGCCGCCCGTTCCCTGAAACGAATCGCCCTACGATGGGAACAGAGCGGCCTGATCGAATTCGTACAGGCACCCGAAGAATAATCACGCACGCTCCTAACGGGCCAGCCGCGCAATTCCTACCGCCCCCATCGACGCTTGCATCACTGTGTGCACTTTTATGCCCAGACACTCTCTTCGTATTCTTTTGGTGGAGGATCACCCTTTTCAACTTCTGGCCACCCAGTGCCTGCTCAAAAGCTTCGGCTTCGAGCAACTGACACCTGTGGAAAATGCCGAGCAGGCCATACACACGATGAGTCGGTCCGAACACCCCTTCGACCTGATGCTGTGTGACCAATGCCTGCCTGACCTGCCGGGGCTTGAACTGATCGAAATCGCCAACCGCCAGCGCTTCATCACTGGCGCCATTCTGTTAAGCGGCTTACCCACACTGGAATTGATCAACCTGAGCAGGCAAGCCTTGCAACGACGTCTTCCACTGCTTGGCTATTTGTCCAAGCCCTTGAACAAAGATGAGCTGGAAAGGCTAATAGGTTAATTTTTAACTCTCTCATGTAGGAACTTAAACATCATTTTCAATGAAAAACACTATAAGGCCCGTCGTAAAATCCAAAGCCCCGTTTATTGGCGCAACCACCTTCAAATTGTTGATATACCCTGTAACGCCCCCCTAACAACTTGTAGGCTTTTGCCTTATTAAACGTAGGAACTTTCCTGTTTTGCATTTACTCCCTGTGAGCTTCATGCTGAGCCCTCATCTTCTGAGCTAATGTGCCCGCTTTATTTGCACCAGCATGGAATGTGATTATGAACTCAGTTTTTATTATCGATGACCACCCGGTAATCCGGCTTGCCATTCGAATGTTACTGGAGCATGAGGGTTACAAGGTCGTCGGCGAAACAGACAATGGGTGCGATGCGATACAGATGGTCCGCGAATGCCTTCCAGACCTGGTGATTCTCGACATCAGCATCCCGAAACTCGACGGCCTTGAGGTGCTCTGCCGATTCAACGCCATGAACACCTCGATGAAAACCCTCGTGCTCACGGCGCAATGCCCTACGCTGTTTGCAACGCGATGCATGCGCTCGGGTGCCGAGGGCTATGTGTGCAAGGAAGGGGACTTGAGCGAGTTGCTGAGCGCCATCCGTGCGGTCCTGTCCGGTTACAACTACTTCCCCAGCCAGGCGTTGAACGGCCCCGGAACGGAAGGCCTGGATGTACAAGAACTGGAACTGTTCAAGACAGTCAATGACCGGGAGCTGATGGTCTTGCAACTTTTTGCACAAGGCCGCACTAACAAGGAAATAGCCAAAGGCATGTTTTTGAGCAACAAGACTGTCAGTACTTATAAAAAGAGGTTAATGCAAAAACTCAAAGCCAAATCCTTGGTAGAACTCATCGAGATGGCAAAACGAAACGCGCTAGTGTGAGAAAGCGGATGCCCAGGCGTATAAAGGACTATCTGATTATATTGAGTGCCGGTCTGTACTTCAGCACTGCCGTGCTCGCAGAGCACCAAACAAACCCGGAACGCTTCACCTTATTGAGTCGTGCGGGAGCCGTTCAACTCGGCACTCATTTTGACAAGGCTCAGCACCAGTGGCTACAGAACAAACGCGAACTGGTGCTGGGCACCTCCGCGCCCGATTACCCGCCATTCGACCTGACGTCCAGCGGCTATGATTATGAAGGGCTGACCGCCGATTACGCGGGGTTGTTGGCCAAAGCACTCTCCTTGCCGGTCAATGTAATGCGCTACCCGTCCCGGGATGCTGCCATTCGAGCCTTGGAAACCGGGGAAATCGACTTGTTGGGCTCATCCAACGGTTTTGAGGCTGCGACACCGAACCTTATCCTCTCTGAACCCTACGCCGTGGACCAACCGGTACTGGTCACCCGCGAGGGAGAAACCCGTAGCCTCAACGAGGGCCTGGACGGGCTGCGCTTGAGCCTTGTCTACCATTACCTGCCGCTCAATGAGGTAGAAAAGCTGTACCCCAAGGCCATCATCCGCGCCTATCCGTCTTATCAGAACGCCTTGAATGCGGTGGCCTTCGACCAGGCGGATGTGTTTCTGGGTGACACCATTTCCACCCACTACATGATCAACAAGGGTTATCTCAAAAACATCCGCATGGCCAATTTCGGCAAGCATGAGGCTTATGGTTTCAGCTTCGCCATGCGTGAAGATAACCGCGTGCTGCTGAGCATTGTCGACGCGGTCCTGGCTGCGGTCCCCATCACCGAACGAGACAGCATCGCCAAACGCTGGAGCGCCGGCAGCGATATCCTGCTCACCGACAAGAAATTGCAACTGACCCAACGCGAAGAGCGCTGGCTTAAAGAGCATCCGGTGGTCAAGGTGATCGTCAATGAAACCTTCGCGCCTCTCACGTTCTTCGATGCGGACGGCAACTTTCGCGGCATTACCGCCGATCTCCTGGAGCTGATTCGCCTGCGCACCGGCCTACGCTTTTCGATTGTACGCGGGCGTGATGTCAACGCGATGATCGATCAGGTCACCAGCCAGAAGGTCGATATGATCGGGGCCATTGTGCCGAGCAACACAAGGGACTCGCAGCTCAATTTCAGCCGACCCTACCTGGAAAACTCCTACGTATTGTTGACACGCAAGGAGCCAGGGCCACCCGCGAACATCGCACAAATGGCAGGAAAGCGCCTGGCGATAACCCAGGGCAACCCCTTGATCGAGACCTTGACCAACGATTTCCCCCAGGTTCACCTGGTCGAAACCAGTGATACTTTCAGGGCATCGGAGTTACTCGCACAGGGCCAAGTGGATGGCGCAGTGAGCACACTGGTGATCGCCAACTACCTGCTGTCTTCCAAGGCTTTTCAGGACAAGCTGCAGATCAGCGCCAGCATTGGCACTACGCCGGCAACTTATACCCTGGCGACATCGCGCCACGCCACGGAACTGAGCTCAATCCTCGACAAGGCGCTGCTCAGCATCGCCCCGGATGAAATGGGCGTGATCAACAGTCGTTGGCGGGGTTACACCGCCGCGTCCGACAGCTACTGGCGCAACTACCATCAATTGATATCTCGAATCATCATCGGTACCGGGCTGTTGCTACTGATTTCCCTGACCTGGAACGCCTACATGCGGCGCCAGATAAAACACCGCAAAATGGCCGAACGGGCCCTGAACGACCAATTCGAATTCATGCGTGCGCTGGTCAATGAAACCCCCCATCCGATCTACGTGCGTGACCGCAACGGCCTGCTGCAAACCTGCAACGACAGCTACCTGCAGGTATTCGACGTCAAACGCGAAGACGTGATCGGCAAAAGCGTCACCCAGATGAGCATGGCCCTGGAGTCGGAGGCGGCGCAATACCATGCCGACTATCTGCGCGTAGTGGCCGAGGGCATTCCGCTGATCCTGGATCGCACATTGCATATCCACGAGCGCAAACTGACGATCTATCACTGGATCCTGCCGTACCGCGACTCCACAGGCGAAGTCCAGGGCATCATCGGCGGCTGGATCGACATCAGCGACCGACGCGAGTTGTTTGATGAGCTACGCGCCGCCAAAGAGCGGGCCGATGAGGCCAATCGCGCCAAGAGCACGTTCCTTGCCACCATGAGCCACGAGATCCGTACGCCCATGAACGCCGTGATCGGAATGCTCGAACTGACGCTCAAGCGCGCCGATCAAGGGCATCTCGACCGCCCGGCCATCGAAGTGGCGTACAACTCGGCCAAGGATCTGCTGGAGTTGATCGGTGACATCCTGGACATCGCGCGTATCGAGTCCGGCCGTCTCAGCCTGGCGCCGGAGCGCGTCAACCTGCGCGAGGTGATTGAGTCGGTGGTGCGTGTCTTCGACGGTCTGGCACGCCAGAAAACCCTCAGCCTGCTGCTGGAATTCAAGCCCGACCTGAACGATATCGAAGTGCTGATAGACCCTCTGCGCTTCAAGCAAGTACTGTCGAACCTGGTGAGCAACGCGATCAAGTTCACCGAGCAAGGCCAGGTGAAGATCAAAGTGGAAGTACAGCCGACCCAGGCACCGGAGCAGATCGAGCTGAAGCTGGTGGTGGAAGACACCGGCATCGGCATCAGCAGGGAGGATCAACTGCGTCTGTTCGAACCCTTTGCCCAAGCGGACAATTCCGGTCAACTGGCCAGGAGCGGCGCGGGGCTGGGGCTGGTGATCTGCCGCAGCCTGTGCGCCATGATGGGCGGCCAGTTGAGCCTGAGCAGCGTGCCCATGGTAGGTACCCAGGTGCACGTCAACCTGAGCGTACCCCGCCTGCAAACGATCACGGTGGTGGGTGAGCAACAGCCTGAAGCACCGGCCGCCACTCGGGTGCTGAATGTACTGGTGGTAGACGACCACCCGGCGAACCGCCTGCTGATGTGCCAGCAACTGGGCTACCTGGGTCATCAATTCACTGCCGCCGAGCACGGTGCTGCAGGGTTCCAGGCCTGGCGCAAGGAGCATTTCGACCTGGTGATCGCCGATTGCAACATGCCCATCATGAATGGCTATGAGCTGAGCCGTTCAATCCGTGAATATGAGCAACGCGAGCAATTGGTACCTTGTGTGGTGCTGGGCTTTACTGCCAACGCCCAGCCAGAGGAAAGACAACGTTGCGTGCAGGCCGGCATGGATGACTGCCTGTTCAAGCCCATCAGCCTGACCGTACTGGAACGGCAACTGGCGCAAATCGCTCCCAAACCTGCGAACCAGCGCCTGAACCTCGAGTGCCTGCAAGCGTTGACCGGCGGCGACCCGCAATTGAGTCGACGCCTGCTGGAGGAGCTGCTGAGCAGCAGCCGTGACGACCGTCAGGCGCTTGTCACGCTGTTGAATCGGCAGGCCCACCCCCCCGAGATCATTGAACAAGCCCACAAAATCAAGGGCGCTGCCCGTATCGTTCAGGCCCATTCATTGGCTGGGCAATGCGAAGCGCTGGAGCAAACCTGCGCTCGCAATGAAGAGTGGGCAACCATTGAAACCGGCATCAAGGCGCTGGAGCATCTCATGCTGGAACTGGAGAGGATGCTGCAGATTCAACTGGCCGAGCTGCAAGGCCAATAAACGCCCGGGCCCGCAACGGCAGGAGCGAGTCACTCGCTCCTGCACTCCTCTGCCGTGGCTCCCAGGTTCAGCAGTCGGTCAGCCGCAGGAAAATCGCCGCCAGCCGTTCAATCCCTGCCTGGTCCTGAGGTGTAAAACGGGCCAGCGAGGGACTGTCGAGGTCAAGCACGCCAATCAGCTGACCGTCTTTGACCAATGGCACCACCAACTCACTGTTCGAGGCGCTGTCACAGGCGATATGGCCTGGGAACGCATGCACATCCTCTACTCGCTGGGTTTGTCGTGAAGCCGCAGCAGCGCCACATACGCCACGGCCGAACGGGATACGTACGCAGGCTATCTGACCCTGGAACGGCCCAAGCACCAGTTCTTCATTGCGATTAAGGTAAAAGCCTGCCCAGTTCAGGTCATCGAGCTGGTTGAACAGAAACGCAGAAAACTGTGCACTGTTGGCAATAAAGTCACGCTCATCCGCCAGCAATGACTCCAGTTGTGCACACAGCATGGCGTAGCCATCAAGACCGCTGCCGGCCTGTTGCAAATCGATCATGGTTGACGTTCCAGCAATTTAAGACCTACCCAGTAACGGGCAAACTGATAGGCACAACGGCCATTGCGGTTACCGCGCCCTGTGGCCCAGCGCACCGCGAGTACATCAAGCTGCTCATCGCGCTGCCACTGCAAGCCGGCCTTGCCGGCCAACTCGCCGATCCAGTGTTCCACCACATCCAGGAAATGCTCCTGGGAAAACGGATAGAACGACAGCCACAAGCCAAAACGGTCCGACAAGGCAATCTTGTCCTCTACCGCCTCGCTCGGGTGCAACTCGCCATCCACACGTTTCCAGTTGTCGTTGTCGCTCTGGTTCTCCGGCACCAGATGACGGCGGTTGGACGTGGCATACAGCAGCACGTTTTCCGGCGCCTGCTCCAGGGAGCCGTCCAGCACGCTTTTGAGCACGCGATAATCGCCTTCGCCGGCTTCGAACGAGAGGTCATCGCAAAACAAAATGAAGCGCTGCGGCAGTTTTATCAACTGTTCGACCACGCGCGGCAGGTCGGCCAGGTGGTCGCGTTCGATTTCGATCAAGCGCAGACCCGCCGTGGCGTGCTGAGCCAGCAAGGCGCGCACCATGGAAGACTTGCCGGTGCCGCGAGAACCCCACAGCAGCGCATGGTTGGCGGGCAGGCCATCGAGGAACTGCTGGGTATTACGCGCCAGTTGTTCACGTTGCTTGTCGACGCCAATCAGGTCCGACAAGCGCATATCCAGGCTCACTTCCAGCGGCAACAGGAAGCCACTGCGACCTTCACGCTGCCAACGAGCGGCCAGGCATTGGCGCCAGTCGATGGCTTGGCGCGGGGCCGGCAATAAGGGTTCCAGGCGAGCAAGTACGGCGTCGGCCCGCTCAAGGAAGGCATTCAATCGAGAATCCATGATTATTCCTCTGGCAAGTTCTTGTAAAAGATGGCGTATTGGCAACCCTGCGGCAGACCGCATGAGGCTGCGTCAAAAAACGATTCGTGCCCGGCAAGCAGAAGCTTGGGGATGTTCAGCTATGCTTGCCGGGCGAAAGGAAACGTGAAGTGGTTCAACACTCGATGGATATCAAGTTCGCCCACCGCTTGTCTTATAAACAAGCCAGATTGACTGTGCTGGTCGGTTTCGTGTTGGGAACCTTGCTCAGTCTGATCCAAATCGGCATTGATTATGCCAGTGAAGACGCATCCATCAACCGTGAAATACGCTCACTGATTGAAATCAGCCATAACCCCGCGTCGCGTATCGCCTACAACATCGATGCCGAACTCGCCCAGGAGCTGACCCTGGGCCTGCTGCACTCCCCTGCCATCACCCGTGCGCAGCTGATCGACAACAATGGCGCGGTGCTGGCCGACGTCAACCGCCCGCGCAAAGAAAGCAACTATCGTCCGGTCAGCGATTTTCTGTTTGGCGCCAATCGTCAGTTCGAGGACCGACTGTTTCTCAACCATATGCCCAACGAATCCCTCGGCGTATTGCGCCTCGACGTTGATACCTATGCCTTTGGCAGCCGTTTCCTGCATCGCGCCGAGATCACCCTGCTCAACGGATTTACCCGCAGCCTGCTGCTGACCGGGATCTTGCTGGGCTTATTCTACGTAATGCTCACGCAACCGCTGGTACGTATTATCCGAGAGTTGAGTACCCGCAAACAGGCACGCCTGGATTGCCCGCCGGGGCATGAGCACGACGAAATCGGCGTATTGGTCGACGTCGCCAACCAGCAATTTGAAAACATGGAAACCGAGATCCATCAGCGGCGTCACGCCGAGGACCGCCTCACCGAATACCTGGGCCAATTGGAAAATATCGTTTCGGCGCGCACCCTTGAACTCAAGGCCAGCAACCAACGCTTGAGCCAATCCAATGATGAACTGGAAGCAGCCAGGATGACCGCGCTGGGGATGGCACAGGCACGGGCCGCGTTCCTGGCCAATATGAGCCATGAAATCCGTACGCCGCTCAATGGCCTGCTGGGGATGATTGCACTGTCGCTCGACAGCCCACTGAATGCCGAGCAGCGCCAGCAACTGTCGATCGCCCATGACTCGGGCAAAGTGCTGGTCGAATTGCTCAACGATATTCTCGATCTGTCCAAGTTCGATGCCGGCCAACTGGAACTGGAACATATCCCCTTCGACCTGGGCTCACTGGTGGAAGACACTGCCAACCTGCTGTCGCAGAATGCGGCGCCGAGTGTCGAGCTGACGTGCCTGATTGATCCACAGTTTCCCGCCCAGGTCATCGGCGACCCGACCAGGGTGCGGCAAATCGTCAGTAATCTGCTTTCCAATGCCTTGAAGTTCACGCGCTTCGGCCGGGTCAATGTGCGCCTGCGTGCCCTGGAAGGCAGGGTCAATATTGAAGTCTGTGATACCGGCATCGGTATCGCCCAGGAAGCCCAGGTGAAAATCTTCCAACCCTTCACCCAGGCCGGTGCGGGCATCACCCGTCAATTTGGCGGTACGGGTTTGGGACTGGCCTTGACGCACAATCTGTGTGAAGCCATGCAAGGCCGCTTGAGTATCAGCTCGGAGGTGGGCTTTGGCAGCCAGTTCTGCGCCGACCTCCCGCTACCCACCCATTTACCTGCCACGCGCTATACACCGCTCACAGGTGATGTAATCGCCATCACCCATGCCGGTGGCGGGTTGACAGAGCTGCTCACCACCCTGCTGCCCTCTTGGGGGCTGACACCAAGGTGCTATTCCCAAGACGATGATTTGAGCGCACTGGCCCCTGACCTGTTGATTACCGACTGCCCTGAATGCTTGTTCCGCTTGCGCCCGGCAATCAGCGCGCCGATTCTGCTGGTCACCGCCTATGGCAACTTCATGCCCAGTGAAGAAGTCGCGGCGCTGGCACCGCTGCAGCAACAAGCACGCCCATTGAGCCGTAACGCGCTGTACCAGATCCTGCAACGCAACCTGCGCAGCAGCACGCAACCGATCCTCGACCCGATCCAGATGGAAGCCGCGCCGCTGGCTCACCGCGCGCGCATCTTGTTGGTGGAGGACAACGCGGTCAATCAACTGGTGGCCAAGGGGATGCTCAGCAAGCTGGGGTGTGAGGTGATTGTGGCTGCCCATGGTGGGGAAGCGCTCAAGCTGCTTGAGGACCAGCGCTTCGATATGGTGCTGATGGACTGCAACATGCCGGTGATGGATGGCTACGAGGCCAGCCGGCAAATTCGCCGTAGCGGGCGCTGGCCAGACCTGCCCATTGTCGCCTTGACCGCCAATGCCCTGTCCGAAGAGCGCGAGCGTTGCCGGGCGGCGGGCATGAACGATTACCTGGCCAAGCCGTTTCGCCGCGAAGAGCTCCATGCGCTGCTGGAGTTGTGGGTACCGACGACGACAAGCCTCTGAGGCTGCGCCCGCACTATCGTGGTCATTTGAGCAAGGCTTCGATCTCCTGGCTCAGGTCCTGTGGCTTGGTCGTTGGCGCAAATCGCTTGACCTGCTTGCCGTCGGGGCCGATGAGGAACTTGGTGAAGTTCCACTTGATATTCTTGGAGCCCAGCAGCCCCGGGGCCTGCTTTTTCAACTGTACGAACAATGGGTGGGCATCGCTGCCATTGACGTCGACCTTCTTGAACAGCGGAAAACTGACACCGAAGTTCAGCTCGCAGAACTCGGCTATCGCGCCTTCGTTACCCGGTTCCTGCTTGCCGAACTGGTTGCAGGGAAACCCCAGCACCACCAGCCCCTGGTCCTTGTAGCGCTGCCAAAGTTGCTCCAGGCCCTTGTACTGGGGGGTGAAGCCACATTTGCTGGCGGTGTTGACCACCAAAATGGCCTTGCCGGCGAAATCGGCCAGGGTCTTTTGCTCACCCTTGATGGTGGTGCAAGGGATGCTCAGCAGGGAGTCGCTCATGGCAATGCCTCAATTCAGGGGAAGAAGTGATACGCGTACGCTTGACCGACTGGCATTCGGGCCTGTTTATCGCTTCAAGCCGAGCGCGGCACCAGGTCCAGGCACACCGAGTTGATGCAGTAGCGCAGGCCCGTCGGCGGCGGCCCGTCCGGGAACACATGCCCCAGGTGTGCGTCGCACTTGGCGCAGGTGACTTCGGTACGAATCATGCCGTGGCTGACGTCACGAATTTCGATCATCGCGCTGTCGGCAATCGGCGCGTAGAAGCTCGGCCAGCCGCAGCCGGAATCAAACTTGGTGGTCGAATCGAACAGCGGCTCATTACAGCAGATGCAGTGATACACGCCGTCAGTCCTGGTGCCGTTGTACTTGCCGCTGAAAGGCCGCTCGGTGCCCTTGAGGCGGCACACGTTGTACTGCTCAGGGTCGAGCATGGCCTTCCACTCATCAACGGTTTTCTGCAACTTTTCCATCGGTACACCTCGGCAACTGAAAAACCCTGATCTGTGTCTTTTCCATGGATCAGGCGGCACGTATGATTGCGCCTCTTCAAAACGCCAGTCTGGCACCCGCGCCATCGGCATTCAAACGTATTTATGGGGGCGAACCGCGCAGGATTCACCCTACGGTAGTGCCTACGCCGTCTGAATCGTTCATTTTCAGGATCACATCGCCATGCAGGTCAGCAAATCGAACAAGCTCGCCAACGTCTGCTACGACATTCGCGGCCCAGTGCTCAAGCACGCCAAGCGCCTGGAAGAGGAAGGCCATCGCATCCTCAAGTTGAACATTGGCAACCCGGCGCCGTTTGGTTTCGAAGCGCCGGACGAAATCCTCCAGGACGTGATCCGCAACCTGCCGACCGCCCAAGGCTACAGCGACTCCAAGGGCCTGTTCAGTGCACGCAAGGCGGTAATGCAGTACTACCAGCAGAAGCAGGTCGAAGGTGTCGGCATCGAGGACATCTACCTGGGCAACGGCGTGTCCGAGCTGATCGTGATGTCGATGCAGGCGCTGCTCAACAATGGCGATGAAGTGCTGGTGCCGGCACCGGACTATCCGCTCTGGACCGCTGCCGTGACCCTGGCTGGCGGCCATCCGGTGCATTACCTGTGTGATGAAGGCGCCGACTGGTTTCCGGACCTGGCCGACATCAAGGCCAAGATCACCCCCAACACCAAGGCGCTGGTGATCATCAATCCGAACAACCCTACCGGCGCCGTGTACTCCAAGGAAGTGCTGCTGGGCATGCTTGAACTGGCACGCCAGCACAACCTGGTAGTGTTCTCCGACGAGATCTACGACAAGATCCTCTACGATGACGCCGTTCACATATGCACCGCCTCCCTGGCTCCGGACCTGCTATGCCTGACCTTCAACGGCCTGTCCAAGTCGTATCGCGTGGCGGGCTTCCGCTCCGGATGGATCGCCATTTCCGGCCCCAAGCATAATGCCCAGAGCTACATCGAAGGCATCGACATGCTGGCCAACATGCGCCTGTGTGCCAACGTGCCGAGCCAGCACGCCATCCAGACCGCCCTCGGCGGCTACCAGAGCATCAATGACCTGATCTTGCCCCAGGGTCGCCTGCTGGAGCAGCGCAACCGCACCTGGGAGTTGCTCAACGCGATCCCCGGTGTGAGCTGTGTGAAGCCTATGGGCGCGTTGTATGCGTTCCCGCGGATCGACCCGAAAGTCTGCCCGATTCTCAACGACGAGAAGTTCGTGCTCGACCTGCTACTGTCGGAAAAGCTGCTGGTGGTCCAGGGCACTGCGTTCAACTGGCCATGGCCGGATCACTTCCGCGTGGTGACTTTGCCACGTGTGGATGACCTGGAAATGGCCATCGGTCGCATCGGCAACTTCCTGAAGTCCTATCGCCAGTAAGGAAATTGACGCTGTACGACTCACATTGGGTCGTACAGCGATTATCTGGCAACACTTCTTTCTCGCTTACGCGCGGTGGTAGTTCACTCAGCCCCTGCCTGAGGCGTGCCCCCTATAATCACGGGGCGGCAAGGCAAACTCACGCCGGTCATGGCCGACAATACAGGTCGGAAAATCCCTTCAGGGCCTTACGTTCATGCTGTAGGACACAGTTTGAAATAGTCGCTCGGTTGAATCACCCCATGCGGCACCTTATATACCCCGCAGTACGCGACATATTAAGCATGAGGAGAACCCTACAACCATGATGCGCATCCTGCTGTTCTTGGCCACTAACCTGGCGGTCGTGCTGATTGCCAGCATCACCCTGAGCCTGTTCGGCTTCAACGGGTTCATGGCGGCCAACGGGGTTGACCTGAACCTCAATCAGCTGTTGGTTTTCTGTGCGGTCTTTGGTTTTGCCGGCTCGCTGTTTTCGCTGTTCATCTCCAAGTGGATGGCGAAGATGAGTACCAGCACCCAGGTCATCACTCAACCTCGCACTCGCCATGAACAATGGCTGATGCAAACCGTGGAGCAGCTATCTCAAGAAGCAGGCATCAAAATGCCCGAAGTGGGGATTTTCCCTGCCTATGAGGCCAACGCCTTCGCCACCGGCTGGAACAAGAACGACGCGCTGGTGGCCGTAAGCCAGGGCTTGCTGGAGCGTTTTTCGCCCGATGAAGTCAAGGCGGTGCTGGCCCACGAGATCGGTCACGTGGCCAACGGCGACATGGTCACCCTCGCGCTGGTACAGGGCGTAGTGAACACCTTCGTGATGTTCTTTGCGCGGATCATCGGCAACTTTGTCGACAAGGTCATCTTCAAGAACGAAGAAGGTCGCGGCATTGCCTACTTCGTGGCGACCATCTTCGCCGAGTTGGTGCTGGGCTTCCTGGCCAGCGCGATCACCATGTGGTTCTCGCGCAAACGCGAGTTCCGCGCAGATGAAGCCGGCGCACGCCTGGCGGGCACCAGCGCAATGATCGGCGCGCTGCAACGCTTGCGCTCCGAACAGGGCCTGCCGGTGCATATGCCGGACAGCCTGACGGCCTTTGGCATCAACGGTGGCATCAAACAGGGCATGGCTCGCCTGTTCATGAGCCACCCGCCGCTGGAAGAGCGGATCGACGCACTGCGTCGTCGGGGCTGATAACCCAGGCAAGACAAAAAAGGGGCGATTGAATCGCCCCTTTTTCGTGGACGTGATTTACCGCCTGGTCAGCCGATAAACACGCTCATCAAGCCGAGTAACGCCGTCCGCCTTGAATTTGCTGCTTTCACTCAAAATGTCCCGCTCTTGCAGCGTGACCACATTCCAGTGCGGGCCCAGCAACGACTGCACTTCCTCATCCGGGACGGCGAAAGGCGGGCCAGCCCTTTGTGCCTGGTCGTAGTCGACAGTGATCAACAACCCCTCACAGACGGGGGTCAGCAGGGTATCGAGATGCTCGGTGTATCGCGAGCGCATTGGCTGCGGCAAGGCGATCAGTGCCGCACGGTCATACAGCGCCGTGCAATCAGCCACGGCACTTGCGTCAAGGGCGAAGAAGTCACCGCACCACACTTCGATCAGGCCCGCCTGATACACCTTGAACACGCCTCTCTGATCGATCTGCGGCGTAAGCCCCTGCTCGCTGAAGAACGCCTCAACGGCTTGTTCAGACACCTCCACACCCATCACGCGATGCCCGCGATCCGCCAACCACTTCATGTCCAGGCTCTTGCCACACAAAGGCACGAAAACCCTGGCACCATCAGCCAGGGCCAACGCTGACCAATGCCGCTGCAAGTAAGGATTAACGTCGGACTGATGAAAACCGATCTGATTGGTTGCCCAGCGTTCCTGCCAAATTTTTGCGTCCATGCATCACCCTGAAAAAATCGATTAAAAGACACTAAATCTTATATTAGATCTCGATCAATAATCTGAATGAAGATAGCGCCATATTATTCTTCAGGACCCCTCTTATGCTCCCCAGCCTGTTTATCTCCCATGGCTCCCCGATGCTGGCCCTGCAACCCGGTGCCAGCGGCCCGGCGCTGCAGGCCCTGGCAGCCGCGTTGCCACGGCCCAAGGCGATTGTGGTGGTATCGGCGCATTGGGAAAGCCACGAGTTACTGGTGAGTGGCAGCGCCGCGCCCGAAACCTGGCACGACTTCGGCGGCTTCCCTCGCGAACTGTTTGCGGTGCAATACCCTGCGCCGGGTGATCCACAGCTGGCAAATGAAATTGTCGAGTTATTGCAGGCTGACGGCCTGACTGCACGCGTCGACAACCAACGGCCCTTCGACCATGGCACCTGGGTGCCCCTGTCGCTGATGTACCCGGCGGCGGATATTCCGGTGGTGCAAGTCTCCCTGCCAAGCCGCATGGGCCCGGCTTTTCAAACCCGGGTTGGATACGCCCTCTGCCGCCTTCGCGATCAAGGTGTGCTACTGATCGGCTCCGGCAGCATCACCCATAATCTCGGTGAGCTGGACTGGCGCGCCGGGCCGGAAACCATCACGCCATGGGCGCTAGCCTTTCGCGACTGGGTGGTCGAAAAACTCGCTGCCGGTGACGAAACAGCCTTGCATGACTATCGCCTCCTGGCGCCCCATGCAGTGCGCAGCCACCCCAGCGACGAGCATTTGTTGCCGCTGTACTTTGCGCGGGGTGCCGGCGGTGATTTCAGCGTGGCGCATCAGGGCTTCACCCTCGGCGCCTTGGGCATGGACATCTACCGCTTTGGCTAACGCAGATGCACAGCCTGAAATCCCAGGCAAAAAAAATCCCCGAACCAGTCGGGGATTTTTTATGTGCGATCAATCAGCCCAGAGGCGGATCAATCTTCGCGGTAGCGACGCAGTTTGAGCTGCTTACCGGCAACGCGAGTGTCTTTGAGCTTGGCCAGCAGTTTTTCCAGGCCATCCTCCGGCAGCTCCACCAGGGAGAAGCTGTCACGTACCTGGATGCGACCGATGGCTTCACGCGCCAGGCCACCCTCGTTGAGGATAGCGCCCAGCAGGTTCTTGGCAGCGATACCGTCACGCGCACCCAGCGCGGTACGGCAACGAGCACGACCTTCAGCCAATGGAACCGGAGCACGACGCTCACGATCGCCACGTTCTGGACGGTCGCCGGAACGCTCTGGACGATCACCGCGCGGGGCGTTGTTCGGTACCAGTGGGCGCTCTTTCTCGATGGCAGCCAGGGTCAGGGCTTGACCATTGGTCGCTTTGCGCAGCAGGGCTGCAGCCAGGGCACGCGGGGTGCAACCGATATCGGCGGTCAGGCGGTCCAGCAGGTCGCCGTGGGTCGATTCAGCGTCAGCCACCAATGGCGCCAGGCTGTTGGTCAATTTCTTGATGCGAGCATCAAGAACGGCCTGGGCATCCGGCAGGCGTACTTCGGCAACTTTCTGACCGGTGACACGCTCGATCACTTGCAGCATGCGGCGCTCGCGCGGAGTCACCAGCAGCAGTGCACGACCTTCGCGACCCGCACGGCCGGTACGGCCGATACGGTGAACGTAGGACTCTGGATCGTACGGCATGTCAACGTTGAACACGTGGGTGATACGTGGAACGTCGAGGCCACGGGCAGCAACGTCGGTCGCCACAACGATGTCCAGACGGCCATCCTTGAGGGAGTCGATCACGCGCTCACGTTGGTTCTGGGCGATGTCACCGTTCAGCGCAGCGGCTTTGTAGCCTTTGGCTTCCAGGGCACTGGCCAGGTCCAGGGTCGCTTGCTTGGTGCGCACGAACATGATCAGGGCGTCGAAGTCTTCGACTTCCAGCAGGCTCAATACAGCCGAGGTCTTCTGGTCAGCGTGAACCAACAGGTGAGCCTGTTCGATCGCGGTAACGGTCTGGGTCTTGGTCTGGATCTTCACGTGTTGCGGATCGCGCAGGTGGCGTTCGGCAATGGCACGGATCGACTGCGGCAGGGTAGCCGAGAACAATACGGTCTGACGGGTCGGTGGCAGTGCCTTGAAGATGACTTCCAGGTCATCCATAAAGCCCAGCTTCAACATTTCGTCAGCTTCGTCCAGAACCAGGTGGTTCACGGTCGACAGGACTTTCTCGTCACGACGCAGGTGGTCGCACAGACGGCCCGGGGTGGCGACAACGATCTGTGCGCCGTTACGGATAGCCTTGAGTTGTGGGCCCATCGGCGCGCCGCCGTAAACGGCCACAACGGTTACGCCTGGCATTTGCTTGGCGTAGGTTTCAAAAGCGGTTGCTACTTGCAGCGCCAACTCTCGGGTTGGCGCCAGGATCAGGGCTTGCGGCTCGCGCTTGGCAGGATCGATGCAATGCAAAATAGGCAGGGCGAACGCGGCGGTTTTACCGGTACCGGTTTGCGCCTGGCCAATCATGTCCTGGCCGGCCATGATGATCGGGATCGATTGCTGCTGAATAGCCGAAGGTTCTTCGTAGCCAGTCGCGATGACAGCGGCGAGAATGTTCGGGTTAAGATTAAAAGCGGCGAAGCCGCCGGTTTCCTGGGTCATGGGTCTGCCTCTAAGTGCATCCGCAAAGACCCATGCTCCAAAGCTGCGCATGCCGTGTTGAGACTCAAGAGTCGCCCTGGCTGCTTTGTCGGCGGGGATTTGCGAAAACGAATGAATGAAAAAGATTCGTCAAGGGAGAGTCCGCTGTGCGGACGTGCAGCCGAAGCTGACTTCGGGGAATTGCGCTACCTAAACGCGGCCCGGTTAAAGGCCGGCGCGCACTATACCGGAAATAGCTGAAAAAGGGAGCTTTTTTTATCGCAGCGCACTGATAAACCGCGCTGCGTCGCGGGCTTTGCAGATCTGTGCGCCAGGGTCTATTTTTCAAAGGCCCGGCCCTGCTGGTCATCAAGCTTAAACGGTTCACCCACCCACTCAGGCCCTTCGGTCTGAAACCCTACCCGCGCCCGAGGGCACACCCGATGAAACAAGCCAGCAGTAGCCGCGTCAGCCGTGCACTTGAGGGCCATGTTCTGTTGCTGGGCCTGGACCGCGTGGCCAAACGCAATGCCTTCGATCTGGATTTACTCAATGAGCTGAGCCTGGCCTATGGCGAATTTGATCGAAACGATGACGCCCGGGTGGCCGTGGTATTTGCCCACGGCGATCACTTCACGGCGGGGCTGGACTTGGCCAATGTCAGCGGCGTGATGGCGGGCGGCTGGCAACCGCCGCTGGGCGGGTGCGATCCCTGGGGCGTATTCGCAGGGCCCAGGGTCAGCAAACCGGTGATCGTCGCGGCCCAGGGCTACTGCCTGACCATTGGTATCGAGTTGATGCTGGCGGCGGATATCAACCTCTGCGCCAGCAATACACGCTTTGCACAGATGGAAGTGCAACGTGGGATCTTTCCGTTTGGCGGCGCGACAATGCGCTTGCACCAGATCGCGGGCTGGGGCAATGCGATGCGCTGGCTGCTTACCGGAGACGAGTTCGACGCCCATGAAGCCCTGCGCCTGGGCCTGGTACAGGAAGTAATGGCCAGTGAAGACCTGTTGCCCCGCGCCATCGAACTGGCCAACCGCATTGCTCGTCAGGCGCCGCTTGGCGTGCAGGCGACGTTGATGTCGGCGCGTCTGGCGCGTATGGAAGGCGAAGCTGTCGCAGCCGCCGCCCTGCCACCCATGGTGGATAAATTGCTCAACAGCGAGGATGCCAAGGAAGGTGTGCGGGCGATGATCGAGAAGCGACCGGGGGTGTTCAAGGGGATTTGAGTTGGCAATACCGTCGCGATCGGGGGCAAGCCCCCTCCCACATGTGTACGTGTAAACGGATCTGAAATGCGGTCAAATGTGGGAGGGGGCTTGCTCCCGATCGCGCCGGAACAGACAACTAGGTTGCCGGCCGAATAGCCTTGATCAACGGCTGCAACGAGTACCCCAATCGCGGCGCCAAAGCTTCGGCGCGGGCTGACAGGGCCTCGAGGTCCAGTTCCTGATCCAGCTCGGAAGGCACCAGCAGAATCACATTGCCCTCCTTCACCGGCAGCTCCCAGTAGTGTCGGTGATACAACCCACGCAGCAATGCCGCGCCCAGCGGTTTACCATCATCGGTGGCCCACTGGTTGATCACCAGCCAGCCGCCGGGGTTGAGTTTCTTCTGGCAGCTTTCCAGAAAGGTCCAGGCCAGATGCCCCACACCGGGGCCGACATCGGTGTAGAGGTCGACGAAGATCAGGTCGGCCGATTCAGCGGTATCGAGCAATTGCAGGGCGTCCCCCACTCGAATGTACAAGCGCGGGTCGTCATCGAGCCCCAGGTATTCGATGGCCAGGCGCGGTACATCAGGGCGCAGTTCAATGGCCTCGACGTCTTCCAAAGGCAGAAACCTGAGGCATGCCTGGGTCAACGTGCCCGCGCCCAAACCGAGGAACAACGCGCTCTCCGGCTGCTCATGGCACAGCGCACCGATCAACATGGCCCGGGTGTAGTCATACTCCAACCAGCTAGGGTCGGCGGTGAACACGCAGCTTTGCTCGATGGCGTCGCCGAATTCGAGAAAGCGGTAATCGGCTACTTCGAGCACACGGATCATGCCGAAATCATCATGGACTTCGGCCAGCAGGCGCTCGACACGCTCCTCGGTCATCACTACTCCTAAGGGGTTACCGCTTGGCAAAGGCGCGATTGTCGGCCAACCGGCAGCAACAGGTCACGCACTAATTGCTGATAACATCAGCGTTATCCGTCAATCACCCAATCGAGTTCATGATGAGCCAACCTTGGAGCCCCGACAGCTGGCGCGCCCTGCCAATCCAGCAACAACCCCAGTATCCGGACGCTGCACACCTGTTGCAGGTGGAGCAGAACCTGGCCAGCTACCCGCCGCTGGTGTTTGCCGGGGAAGCCCGTGAGTTGCGTCGCCAGTTTGCCGAAGTGACCCAAGGCCGCGCCTTCCTCCTGCAAGGTGGCGATTGTGCCGAGAGTTTTGCCGAGTTCTCCGCGGCAAAAATCCGCGACACCTTCAAGGTGCTGCTGCAGATGGCGATTGTCATGACCTTCGCTGCCGGTTGCCCGGTGGTGAAAGTCGGACGCATGGCCGGCCAGTTTGCCAAACCGCGCTCGTCCAACGATGAGACCATCGACGGTATCACCCTGCCTGCCTACCGTGGCGACATCGTCAACGGCATCGGCTTCGATGAAAAAAGCCGTGTGCCGGACCCGGACCGCCTGTTGCAGTCCTACCACCAGTCCACCGCCACCCTCAACCTGCTACGCGCGTTTGCCCAAGGGGGGTTCGCCGACCTGCACCAGGTGCACAAGTGGAACCTGGACTTTATCGCCAACTCAGCCCTGGCCGAGAAGTACAGCCAACTGGCCGACCGCATCGACGAGACCCTGGCCTTCATGCGCGCCTGTGGCATGGACAGCTCGCCGCAATTGCGCGAAACCAGCTTCTTCACCGCCCACGAAGCGTTGCTGCTCAACTATGAACAAGCCTTCGTGCGCCGCGACAGCCTGACCAACGACTACTACGACTGCTCAGCCCATATGCTGTGGATCGGCGACCGTACACGCCAGTTGGACGGTGCCCACGTCGAATTCCTGCGCGGCGTGAACAACCCGATCGGCGTGAAAGTCGGGCCGAGCATGAGCCCGGACGATCTGATCCGCCTGATTGATATCCTTAACCCGAACAATGACCCTGGTCGCCTCAACCTGATTGCGCGCATGGGCGCAGGCAAAGTCGGCGACCACTTGCCCAACCTGATCCGCGCCGTACAGCGCGAGGGCAAGCAGGTGCTGTGGAGCTCCGATCCGATGCACGGCAACACCATTAAGGCCAGCAGCGGCTACAAGACCCGCGACTTTGCGCAAATCCTCGGCGAAGTGAAGGAGTTCTTTCAGGTGCACCACGCCGAAGGCAGCTACGCCGGCGGTATTCATATCGAGATGACCGGGCAGAACGTCACCGAATGCATCGGCGGCGCACGGCCGATTACCGAAGACGGGCTGTCGGACCGCTATCACACCCATTGCGACCCACGGATGAATGCCGATCAGTCGCTGGAGCTGGCGTTTCTGATTGCCGAGACCTTGAAACAGGTCAAACGCTGATCAACATCGCCGCCCTTAATCGGGCGGCATCGGGTCGCAGGCAATTGAGCTGGACCTGCTCCAGCCCCAGCCAGGCGGCCATTCGCCGCAGGTTGACGGCCAGCGCCAACATGCCTTCGTCATCCAGCCCCGATTCTTCTTCGTGCACTGCATGCACCGCCAGCCGCCCGTGGGCACGCTCGGCCCGCAGGTCGACGCGCGCAGCGATCCGCTCATTGTGCAAAAACGGCAGCACGTAGTAGCCATACACCCGCTTGTCTTGCGGGGTGTAGATCTCCAGTCGATAGCGGAAATCGAACAGGCGCTCGGTGCGGCTGCGCTCCCATATCAATGAATCGAACGGTGACAGCAAAGCGCTCGCCGGCACTTTGCGTGGCACTTTGGGCTCCGGCAGACAGTACGCTGGTTGCTTGAAGCCTTGCACCTGGCACGTCAGCAACTGCCCGTCCTCGACCAGTTCGGCCAAGCGCGGGCGGCTGTCCGCGGGGTCGAGGCGGAAATAATCGCGCAGGTCCTTTTCGGTGGCGATACCCAGCGCCGTTGCGCTATGCATCAGCAAGCCGCGCTGGGCTTGAGCCTCGCTCATGGACGCTTGAAGAATCTCGCCCGGGATCACACGCTCCGGCAAATCATACAGTCGCTCAAAACCTCGGCGCCCCGCGACGGTGACCAAACCGGCGGCGAACAGCCATTCCAGTGCGTGCTTCTCATCACTCCAATCCCACCAGGGCCCAGCACGCTCCTCTCGGGTCGACAAACTGCCCGCACCCAAGGCGCCCTGCTGCTCGACGCTGTGCAACACACGCCCAATAGTCGCCTGCTGCTCACGGCCAAAACGCGCCATCTGCGCATAGATGCCTTGCCCTTGCCTGGCCCGCTCCATGCGCCAGCGCATCAGCGGGTACATCGCCATCGGCAACAGCGACGCCTCATGCCCCCAATACTCGAACAATGAACGCCGCCGCCCCTGGCTCCAGGCTGCTTGCTCAAGGAGCAACGGGGTGTACTGGCCAAGGCGGGAGAACAACGGCAGGTAGTGGGAACGCACCAATGCGTTGACCGAGTCGATTTGTATAACGCCCAGGCGTTCGATCAGCCGGTTGAGGTGCGCAGCTTTTATCTGGGCAGGCGCCTGGCGCCCCGAGAAACCCTGGGCGGCCAGCGCCATGCGTCGAGCTTGCTTGAGTGAAAAGGACAGGTCGGCGGGCATGGCAATCTCCATAAAAGCTCGCCCCCTACCCTACTGCATCCTGGCTTACTTTCGCAGCGGGTCTTCCCAGAAATGCCGATGGCTTTCCTGCTCGACGTCGGCGCGGTTAAGCCCGATATCCTTGAGTGCGTCATCGCTCAACGTCGCCAGCATATTGCGCTCTTGATGCAACAACTGCCAACGCGCAACCCTATTAAACAGACCGGCAAACCACCACTTATTCAGTAATACAAAACCTTTTTGACCTTTCATCTTCTCGCCCTCCAGTAGGGATGACGAAAGTGTGTGCCTGCCGCTATGATCAATCCAACGAATGTTTCTTATGCAATACATCTCGGAGATTGATCCATTGTCCGGCTACCCGAGTATCGACACTGACGTGCTACGCACCTTCGTGGCCATTGCTGACCAAGGCGGCTTTACCCGCGCCGGTGAGCTGGTCAACCGCACTCAATCGGCGGTGAGCATGCAGATGAAACGCCTGGAAAAGGATGTGTTGCAGCGCAAGCTGTTCGAGCGTGACGGCCGACAAGTGCGGCTCACGCCCGAAGGCCAGGTGCTGCTGGGGTATGCGCGGCGCATCCTGAAACTGCACAGCGAGGTGTTCAATACCCTGCGCGAGCCACATATGGTGGGGCTGGTACGCATCGGCACGCCGGATGACTACGTCATGCGTTTTTTGCCGGGAATCCTGAAGCAGTTTTCCAAAGCTTACCCACTGATTCAGCTTGAGATGCACTGCGAGGCGTCGTCTGTATTGATGCAACGGCGGGACCTGGCGCTGACCGTCATCAGCCGCGAGCCCGGTAATGATATCGGTGAGTTGTTGCGCACTGAACGCATGGTGTGGGCTGCGTCACCGTGCTTCTGTGTCGATGAGCACGATGCCCTGCCACTGGCGATTTCCGGCGATGACTGCCTGTACACCCATTGGGCACGCGCCGCACTGGATGCGGCCGGACGGGATTATCGCCTGGCCTATCACAGCTCCAACGGCGCGGCGATCCAGGCGGTGGTCAGTGCTGGCCTGGCGGCGATGGTCAGCATGGAAAGCCTGATCACCGACGACCTGCGAGTGCTTGGCAGCGAAGAAGGCTTTCCCCCGCTGCCGTCGATGAATCTGCGCTTGCTGCGCAACCCGCAGATGACGTCGCCGATCACGGAATGCCTGGCGGAGTACATCGTTGAAGGCTTCAAACTTTAAAGGTCAGCATCACCGCGCACACCACTAAAAAACCACAGAACAGGCCGCGCAACAGGCGCTCCGGCATGGCGTGCGCGACTTTCACACCCCAACTGATACTGAGCAGGCCACCTACCGCCAGTGGCAGGCCGATCATCCAGTCCACCTCGTGGTGCCAGGCATAAGTGACCAGGGTCACGCTGGTGCTGGGCAGCGCCAAGGCCAACGATAAGCCTTGGGCAACCACTTGGGTGGTGCCGAACACACTGGTGAGTACCGGCGTGGCGACCACCGCGCCACCCACGCCGAATAATCCGCCCATGGAGCCGGACGCCGCACCCAATACCCCAAGCCACGGCCATGAATAGCGCATCTGCGCCGTGGGCGGCGCGTTGCGGGTGAACATGCGCAGCAAGTTGTAGGCCGACAGCGCCACCAGGAACGCAATAAAGCCGATACGCATTGCGCCCGCATCCAGCCCCACCGCCCAGATAGATCCCAGCCAGGCAAAGCAGAATCCCATCACGCCCAATGGCAAGGCGTGACGCAATTCGATGCGATTACGCTGGTGATAGCGCCACAGGGCAAGCATCACATTGGGCACCACCATGACCAAGGCGGTGCCCTGGGCGATCTGCTGATCCAGGCCGAACAGCACGCCCAGCACCGGGATAGCAATCAGCCCGCCGCCAATGCCAAACAGCCCACCCACCGTGCCCAGGGCCGCGCCCAATATCAGGTACATCACTAAATCCAACACCGCGCTACTCCGTCATCCCAAGCCTTGCATGCTACGCAGTCGGCTCTAGCGCGGAAACGCACAGCAACGCACAATGGCTATGCCAATCTCGCACAAGCGCTAGCCAATGAACCCCAATACCCTCACCGAACAACTGGGCCTGTTTCTGGACGTATTGGAAACCGGCAGCTTTTCCGCCGCCGCACGGCGCCATCCGCTGACGCCCTCCGCGGTGGCTAGGCGTATCGACAGCCTGGAAAGCTCAGTGGGCAGCCAGCTGTTCCAGCGAAGCACCCATGCGGTGCTGCCGACACCGGCGGGTTTGGCCTTTGCCGAACGGGCCCGGCGGATCGTCAGTGAGTTGCAACTGGCGCGGGCGGAAGCAGTGTCCCTGAGCCACGCGCCGGAAGGCTTGATCCGGGTGGATGCACCTGCGGCATTCGGTCGACGGCACCTGGCACCGGTGATTGCGGATTTTTTGAACGTGTACCCGGGCCTGGACGTGCACCTGCACCTGATCGACAGCTTTGTCGATATGCAGGGCGCACACCTGGGCAAGGTCGACCTGGTGCTGCGCGCCGGGCATATCGTAGACACGCGGTTGATCGCTACCCCGCTGGCGAGCATCGTGCGTATCGCCTGTGCCAGCCCGGCCTACTTGAAGAGCCGCGGCACACCGACCCATCCTCGAGAACTGAGCGAGCATGACGGCCTTGACTGGGATGGCCTGGCGCCGATGTTTGCCTGGCGCTTTGAGCACGACGGGCGCCGCACCACTTATCGTCCGCGGCGTATCCGCCTGAGCGCCAACAACGCCGAGGCCCTGCTCAGCGGTGCGCTGGCGGGGCTGGGCATCGCGCATTTGCCTACCTGGCTTGCCAGTGAATACCTGGTACGGGGTGAGCTGCTGCCGCTGTTTTGTGAAAACGGCCTGCCCAGCCCGGAGACCGCCGGCATTTATGCGCTGCGCCTGGAACAACAACCCAACGCCCGTAGCCGATTACTCCTTGAATACCTCAAGTCGCGCTTCAGCCCAGCGCCGCCTTGGGATTTGGCCTTGCAAAGCGGCCTGATCTGACCCGCCTGGCAAAATTACCTGGCGCATTAAAGATTTGCCCGCTAGATTCCAGCGCAGACACGCGTTTACGAGGCACCCCAATGAGTAAAAACCCTGATCCCTGCCAATCGCTGCTGCTGGACAATCAGCTGTGCTTCGCCTTGCATTCCACCTCGTTGCTGATGACAAAGGTGTACAAACCCTTGCTCCAGGCGCTCGGCCTGACCTACCCGCAGTACCTGGCCATGATGGTGCTGTGGGAAGAGGATGGTTTGACCGTCAGCGAAATCAGCAGCCGCCTGCTGACGGACCCCGGTTCACTCACGCCATTACTCAAACGCCTGGAAGCCGAGGGCCTGCTTAGCCGCACCCGTAGCCGCGAAGATGAGCGGGTGGTGGTGGTAGAGCTGACCGACGCCGGGCGTGCCTTGCAGGGCAAGGCCAAGGATGTGCCCCAATGCATCCTGGGCGCCAGCGGGATGCAGCTTGCGCAATTGCGCAAGCTGCAAGCCGACCTGATCGCGTTGCGCGGCAATCTGCAAAGCGCTATTTAGAAAACAGCAAATCACTTGAATGTGGGAGGGGCCGTGCGCCCTCCCACATTAAATTTCAGCAAGTCAAAAACATTTATCTTGCGCGCAAAACATTAGCGCTATACATTGGCTCAACCAACTACTTAGCGCGCAAATATTTAGCGCTAACAATCAAAGAGGAACGCCCCATGCAAACGCTCTATACCGCTGTAGCCACCGCCACTGGCGGCCGTGATGGTCGCGCTGTTTCCAGCGATAACATCCTCGACGTCAAACTCTCCACCCCCAAGGAACTGGGCGGTGCTGGTGGCCAGGCTACAAACCCGGAGCAACTGTTCGCCGCGGGCTACTCCGCTTGCTTTATCGGGGCGCTGAAATTTGTCGCCAGCCAGACCAAACGCAAAATCCCGGATGACGCCTCTATCACCGCCCACGTTGGCATCGGTCAGATCCCCGGCGGTTTCGGCCTGGACATCGACCTGCACGTCAGCCTGCCGGGCCTGGCCCAGGAGGATGCGCAAAGCCTGGTCGACGCCGCCCACCAGGTATGCCCTTATTCCAACGCCACCCGTGGCAACGTGGATGTGCGCTTGCATGTAACAGTCTGATAAACAGACGCCCACAAAAAAGCCCGACACCAGGTCGGGCTTTTTGCGTACCGGCGGGGCCAGAATTACTTCTTGGCGCGACCTTTGTACGAACCACCTTCGCGGGTGTCGATCTCGATCAGGTCGTCGATTTCGATGAAATCGGCCACTTGCAGTTCGGTACCGTTGCTCAGCTTGGCAGGCTTCATCACCTTGCCCGAAGTGTCGCCGCGAGCGGAACCTTCGGTGTAGGCAACCTTACGCACGATGGTAGTCGGCAGCTCTACGGACACCAGGCGCTCTTCGAAGAAAATCGCTTCGCAGACGTCTTCCATGCCTTCTTCGATGAACGGCAGAACGGCTTCGATATCTTCAGCGTTCAGCTCGTACATGGTGTAGTCGGTGGTGTCCATGAACGTGTAGGTGTCGCCGCTGATGAAGGACAGGGTCGCTTCCTTGCGGTCGAGGATCACGTCGTCCAGTTTGTCGTCAGCGCTGTAGACGATCTCGGTCTTGTAACCGGTCAGCAGGTTCTTCAGCTTGGTCTTCATGATTGCGCTGTTACGACCAGACTTGGTGAACTCAGCTTTCTGAACCAGCCAAGGGTCGTTTTCGAGACGGATCACTGTACCGGGTTTCAGTTCTTTACCAGTTTTCATTGCATATATCCGAAATTTGGATGGGATTTACAAAAATCAAGGTGGCGTATCATATCCAACTTTCATAAAACTGTACCAGCGCCGTCGCAAGATCGGCCTGCAAGCCTTGTTCCAGACACCAGTTCTGCGCGTGCTCATTCACCTCGGGCCAGTGTTCCAGCAGCATTTTCCAGGACTGTGCCATGTCGCCATCAGCGTTCCAGGCTTGCCAAAGCGCAAAGACAGCCGCTCTGGCGGCAGGCGAGAGTGCAGCGGTGTACAACTCAAGGAAGGCATCCAGTTTGTCCAGGTGGATGTCTTCATCCTGGCGGTAGATATGCCACAGCAACGGCCTCCCCGCCCATTGGGCGCGCACGAAGGAATCCTCACCGCGCACGGCGTTGAACTCGCAACACCACAGCAAATGGTCATATTGCTCCTGGCGCATGAATGCAATGACCTGCACCGTCAGCGCCCCGCGTACCTGGATGTCTCCCGCCGACAGGCTGGTCACGCCCAACCAGCGTTGCACATCCCCCAGAATTCGCCCTTCCGGCACCAGCAAGTGAGTGGCACGCCCATCCTTGGCGAGCACGTCCAGCCAACCGGCCAGCCCAGGATTCTCATAGGCAAACAATGAGATCAATCGTGCCCCGCCCACAGGAGACACGCCCAGGCTCTGCAGGAATTGTCGTTGCGCAACGTCATCCTGCTGAAAAGCCTGGCGTCGCTCCACCAACCCGGCTTCACGCAGCAAACCACCGGTACCAGGACGAAAGCCGGGGAAGAAAAAGTACTTCTGCACCCCCTTGAACTTCACCGAAGGCAGGCGATGACAACCCACCACCCAGTCTTCTGCGCTGAGGTAATCCAGGTTCATCCACAACGGCGGGCGCTCACGCTCGGCCATGCGCTCCATGTAGTGCGGCGGCAGCTGGCAGGCGAATGCAGCAATCACCACATCGGCCGACTGCGCGCCCGGCCACTCGGCCGGCCAGTGCCGCACCTCTACGCCCTCTTGCCATTGCTGGTCCATCTGCACATCAATGTGCGGGCACATGCGCTCGAACGCCCGCAGGTCATCGACCCACAAGCGCACCTCACAACCATGCTCCGCCACCAACTGTCGGGCCAGGCGCCAGGTCACGCCGATGTCGCCGTAGTTGTCGACGACGCTGCAAAAAATATCCCAGCGGGCTTTCATTCCGGGCTCCATCGTCCAAAGGCTCGATTGTCCGCATAAATGCGCTGATGCAGAAGGCTTGATCGCGATTATTCTGCACGGCGGCTGTGCGACAATCGGCACCACGCCGTCAATGTCTGCAAGGAGGCCATCATGTCCGACCGTCAGCTGTCACTGTTCAAGCTGTGCATCGCCATTGCCGCAGGCGTGTGGCTGGGGTTTATCGCCATTGCGCTGACCGCCTGGCTGGCAACTCGCTATCTGTTTCCCCAAAGCCTGGCACCCGTGGCCCAGGCGGTTCAGCAGTTGGGCGAGCCGGCCGCAGTTGTGCCGCAGCCACCGAACCGCATGTTCGAACAGTATCAACAAAACCTGCAAAAGCAGGAACAACAACAGGCCCTGGACCAGGCCCGCAGTAATGCGCGCAACCTGTCCAACCCCAAATGCCAGTTCTGGCTGCAACAGGACCAGAACGCCCCCAGTGAAAAGACTCGGGCCAATGTCCTGCAATTTTGCGATTGAAGACCATGAATAAACACGCCGTCCTCCAGTTGATCCTGGAAAAACTCACCGCCGACCTCGATATTGCCCAACGCGCCGCACAGACTGCCTACGAAACCGCGACCCACGAAGAAAACATCGCCGAGAACAAATACGACACCCTGGGGTTGGAGGCGTCATACCTGGCGGCCGGGCAGGCCAAGCGAGTCGAGGAGATCAAGCAATCGCTGACGCTGTGCCAGAACCTTCAGTTGCGAGGGTACGATGAACAACGCGGGATAGAAGTCGGTGCGCTGCTGGGCCTGGAAGACGAGAACGGTCGCCAGCAATGGCTATTTTTGGCGCCGGATGCGGCAGGGTTGAAAGTCGATGTGGTCGGGCAACCGGTGACCGTCATCACCCCGCGCTCGCCCCTGGGCAAAAGCCTGCTCGGCAAGTTTGAAGGCGATGAGGTAGAGATTCTGGTGGCAGGCGCCCGGCAACACTTTATGGTTACCGAGGCCCGATAAATCACTCAGTGGACGGGCAATTCAACGCCGTCGAACAAATCTTCCAGCTCTTGCTTGTTGTGGCACTGGATCGCCTTGGCCATGACTTCGCGGGTCAGGTGCGGTGCGAATTTCTCGATGAAATCGCACATGAACCCCCGCAGGAAGGTGCCGCGACGGAAGCCGATCTTGGTCACGCTCGACTCGAACAATTCGCTGGCATCCAGCACCACCAGGTCTTTGTCGAGGTTGGTGTCGACCGCCATCTTGGCGACGATCCCGACGCCCAGGCCCAGGCGAACATAAGTTTTGATCACGTCGGCATCCGCCGCGGTGAACACCACTTTTGGCGTCAGACCACGATGACTGAACGCTTCGTCGAGCTTCGAACGACCGGTAAACCCAAATACATAAGTCACAATCGGGTATTCGGCCAGGGCTTCCAGCGTCAGCTTCGGCAGCTTGGCCAAGGGGTGCCCCTGGGGCACGACCACGCAGCGGTTCCAGCGGTAGCACGGCATCATCACCAGGTCGCCGAACAGCTCCAGGGCCTCGGTGGCGATGGCAAAATCGACGGTGCCATCAGCGGCCATCTCGGCGATCTGCATCGGTGAGCCCTGGTGCATGTGCAGGGCTACGTCTGGGTATTGCTTGATGAAATCGCGAATCACCGGCGGCAATGCATAACGCGCCTGGGTGTGGGTGGTGGCGATCGACAGGGTGCCCTTCTTTTCGTTGGAGAATTCCTGGGCGATCTGCTTGATGCTCTCGACTTTACGCAAGATCTCGCCAGCGGTGGTGATGATCCGCTCGCCAGCCGGGGTGACGCGGGTCAGGTGCTTGCCACTGCGAGCGAACACTTCGACGCCCAACTCGTCTTCGAGCAGGCGGATCTGCTTGCTGATACCGGGTTGCGAGGTGTAAAGGCTTTGAGCGGTAGCGGAAACGTTGAGGTCGTGGTGCGCCACTTCCCAGATGTAGCGCAGTTGTTGAAGCTTCATATCAATCCCTCAAAGCAGATAGACGCCACGGGTATCAGCGACGATATATAACTATATTAAAGGTTAGACAGATAAATCTAGAACTTTTTATCGTTTTTACCGATCAGCTATCTTCGCTGCGTCTACGCTGCAGCGACGGCACCAGATAAACCGGCACCGGAGACAGCTGCAACACGCGAGCAGCGGTGCGCCCCAAGGGCACGGCCACGCCGGTTGCCTGGCTATGACTCCCTACGATCAGCAAGTCGACGGAAAGTTTTCGCAGTTGGTCGAGAATCACCTCGCAGGTATCCCCTTGGATCACCCTGACCGAACGAATCAATTGCAGGTCCTGCTCCCCTTCTCCCAACTCATCGCGAAAGCCGTCCAATACGCGCTGTTCGATGGTCGCCATGACCGTGCTCACCCCCTGGCTCTGCCACTCGCTCAGCGCCTTCTCATCAAGGTAGCTCTGTAATACTGATTCGGCGAACAACCCGATGGGCTCGACCACATGGATCACATACAGGTCAGCCTTGAACGTTCGCGCCAGCGCCAGCGCATGTTGCATCACGTACGGCGCATACAGACCCAGGTCCGTGGCATACAACATCGAACGAATCATAGAACCTCCTGGACTGCCAGGATGGCGGAGATTGAATGAGCTTAGCAGCTAGCTCTCGGTCTGGATTCTCAACTCGTTACTGATGCCATGGGGCACATGCCCGGTGGCCACCACCTCCCTGGCTTTCTCGCAATGCCCGGCCTGGTCATCAAAAAATACATCGGCCGCAAAGGCCTCCAGGAAGGCGGATTTTTCCAGCCCCCCGAGAAACAGCGACTCGTCCAGGCGGATATCCCACTCACGCAGCGTACGAATTACACGCTCATGGGACGGCGCCGAACGTGCAGTGACCAGCGCCGTGCGGATCGGGCAGGCGTCATCGGCAAACTCGCGCTGCAACAGGTTGAGCGCCGCCAGGAAGCCTTTGAACGGGCCGCCGTGCAACGGCTGGCGCGCCGACTCCCGCTCACTGGCCTGAAAGGCTTCCAGCCCGCCAGCCTGGTAGACACGCTCGGACTCGTCGGAGAACAACACTGCGTCGCCGTCGAATGCGATGCGCAGTTCTTCGCTCGAAGCCCGACGCGCACCGCCCGACAGAATCGTCGCCGCGGCAAAACCGGCATCCAGGGCGCTGCGCACATCTTCAGCATGGGTGGAGAGAAACAGATGACAACCGAAGGCCGCCAAATAAGGATAAGGACTACGCCCGCCGACGAAAGCGGCGCGCGAAATGTCCAGGCCGTAATGCTGGATCGAGTTGAACACCCGCAACCCGGTATCGGCACTGTTGCGCGACACCAGTACCACCTCAACCCGCGCACGGCCCAAGCTGGCATTCAGGCTCAGCAGTTTTTTGACCAGCGGGAAGGCATCGCCGGGCTCGAGGGTTTCTTCCTCGTGTTCGATCTGGTATTTGCGGTAAGCCTCAACACCTTCAGCCAGGTAGACCTTGTGACTGTCACTGAGGTCGAACAGCGCCCGCGAGGAAATCGCCAGCACCAGCTTGTCACCCAACCCCTTTGCCATGGTGTCTCCCCCCAATCAGCGATTGTGCCGATCAATAAAACTCAAGGCCTGGAACAGCGCCCGCATACGCGGCAGCTCGCAACCGGCCGCCCTCGCAGCGGCCAGGGGCCGGGCGTAGATCGCCGCCAATTCCAATGGGCGCTTATGCACGTGATCGTGATACATGCTGGGCAAGTAATCGTCCATGGTTTCGGTCATGGCAAACATCTGCCCTGCGTAGCTGACGGGAATTTCATGGCCGCAGGCACGGGCGCCTTGCACCACTTCGGCCATCAAGGCCTGGATCAATTCGCGGCTGGACTCATCCGCCATCATGGCCTTGGTTCCCGTGCCCAGCAACACAGACAGGCCGTTATACGGCACGTTCCACACCAGTTTATGCCAGCGCGCCTGATGCACGTTGGCCATGGCCTGGGACTCGATGCCGGCCCGGTGAAACAGCCCCGCGCCCTCTTCGACAATTGCCTTTTGCTGCGCCTCATCGTTGGCAGCCGTACCGCTGTGATACCCCAGGTTGACCCGGCCCAGTGCCTGATGCTCGACCACACCCGGAGCGGACCGGTACACGCCGATGTAGCACAGCCCGCCGAGCAGGTGCAGCGACGCTGGCAAATGTTCACGCAGACTGTCCTCTACATCGAGGCCGTTTTGCAGCAGCACCACCTTGGCATCCGGCGCCGCGACCTGGGCGATAGTAGGCGCCAGGTCCACGTTGCCGGTGGATTTGGTGCCCACCAACAGCCAGTCGCATGACGGCATGTCGGCGGCGCAGGCATAGGCCTGAACCGGATGCAGGTGCAACGGGCCATGCACCGTGCTGTTGACATGCAGGCCATGTTGACTGACCGCTGCATATTCGCTGCGCAACAGGAAATGCACGTCGAAGCCAGCACGCGCCAGCATCAAGCCGTAGTAACCACCAATGGCACCCGTGCCAATAATGCCAATGCGTGGCGACGGGGATGAAAGGGCTGTCATGGCAAATCCTCTGGTGTGCGTGTGAGCGCCTGGTTTACACATTTGGCGAGGTCGGATGCCGTAAGCCGTGTCTGTAATTGCCCGAGGAACTGACCCTCGCACACCAGGAACAACGCCGGCAAATGAAAGATCTGGTAGCGTTCGACTGCACCGCCATTGTGCCCGGCATCAACCCAGCACACGCGGTCCACCGGCAGCGGCCAACTCGGCAGTTGCTGGCGTGCCCAACGGCAACTGGAGCAGCCGACACTGGTAAACACTACCAGCGAAATACCTGGCAATCCCAGCAATTGCTGGTCAATATCCAGGTCGGTCAATTCCAGTTCCTTCACTATACTGCTGCCACTGCCGTCAACCGGACGGCGCTCGGAGTCCGTGTACATGGGTCGTTTTTTACCTCACCCTGATGATGTCGCTGTCGAGTTGATCCAACGTCCCTCTCCTGCCCTGCCCCGTCAACGCCTGCACACTATCGGCCGCGGCGGCGTCGCCTGCAATTGGCCGCGAGCCTGGCGCCCAGGCACGGCGGTCGACCTGCATATCCCCTCCCTGGGGCCCAGCGCCCGTTATCCGGGCTATGTAGCCTGGTGCCGCAAAGGCGAAAACGCTTATCGCGTCGGTATTTGCTTTACCGATGAGCACGCCTTGTTCGGTGCCCGAATGGGCGAGCAAGTGTGCCAGATCGAACGTTACTGTCGCCTGCACGAAAACACCGAGCCAACACCTGCGCAACTGGAAGCCATGGCCCGTGACTGGGTGTCGCGCCACGCCGCCGAGTTCTCCAATGAGGCCGTTGTGCAATCGGCGCTGGATTAAACCGGGCTTTGCCCATTGTCGCGGGCCCGTGTTACGCGCTAAGGTTCCTCCCCCCTGTATTCAAATCATGCTGTGCCCGCCGCACGGGGATGGCTGGCGGCCGGCACCCGTGACCCTGGCGAGTAACACGATGGCTGATTTACCGATCAATGACCTTAACGTCGAATCCAACGAGACCCTGATCACACCCGATCAGCTCAAGCGCGAAATCCCCCTGAGCGACGCTGCCCTGCAGACCGTCACCAAGGGTCGCGAAGTCATCCGTGACATTCTCGATGGCACCGACCACCGTCTTTTCGTGGTGATCGGGCCTTGCTCGATCCACGACCTCAAGGCTGCCCACGAATACGCCGAGCGTCTCAAGGTGCTGGCCGCGGAAGTGTCCGACACCCTGTATCTGGTGATGCGCGTCTATTTCGAGAAACCGCGTACCACCGTCGGCTGGAAAGGCTTGATCAACGACCCGTACCTGGACGACTCGTTCAAGATCCAGGACGGCTTGCACATCGGGCGCAAACTGTTGCTGGACCTGGCTGAAATGGGCCTGCCCACTGCCACCGAAGCGCTGGACCCGATCTCCCCGCAGTATCTGCAGGACCTGATCAGCTGGTCGGCCATTGGCGCACGCACCACCGAATCCCAGACCCACCGCGAAATGGCGTCCGGCCTGTCTTCGGCCGTAGGCTTCAAGAATGGTACCGACGGCGGTCTGACCGTGGCGATCAATGCCTTGCAATCGGTCTCCAGCCCTCACCGTTTCCTGGGTATCAACCAGGAAGGTGGCGTCTCCATCGTCACCACCAAGGGCAACGCCTACGGTCACGTAGTGCTGCGCGGTGGCAACGGCAAGCCCAACTACGATTCGGTCAGTGTCGCACTGTGCGAACAGGCGCTGAACAAAGCCAAGATCAAGCCAAACATCATGGTTGACTGCAGCCACGCCAACTCCAACAAGGACCCGGCCTTGCAGCCACTGGTGATGGAAAACGTCGCCAACCAGATCCTGGAAGGCAACCAGTCGATCATCGGCTTGATGGTCGAAAGCCATTTGAACTGGGGTTGCCAGGCAATTCCAAAGGATCTGGCCGATTTGCAGTACGGCGTGTCGATTACCGATGCCTGCATCGACTGGGCGGCTACCGAAAACACCCTGCGCAGCATGCACGCCAAGCTCAAGGACGTGTTGCCCAAGCGCAAACGCAGCTGAACCACGCATTTTTCTGGATCAGACGCACACAAAAACGCCGGGCTAAGCCCGGCGTTTTTATTGGCAACTGGTCAGTTACAGCTTTGCGGCATGGCGCTGGTGGCGCTCCATGTAGCGTTCGACATACGAGCACGACGGGATCACCGTGTAGCCGGCCTCTTCGGCAAACTTCAAGGCTTCTTCTGTCAACGCGGCGGCAATGCCTCGTCCGCGCAGCGCGTTGGGCACGAACGTGCGATAGATATCCAGCGTCTGCTTCCCGAGGTCCATATAGGTCAGATAGGCACGATGACCGTCCACATTGGTCTCGAACTGATGACCAGCCTGGTCATGGTGGATGGACAACGCCTCGCTCATCACTACTCCTCGCGGGTCTTGAATATTGACCCTACCTTACCGATGTTTTTCCGGCGAAGGAACATCTACGCCACCCCGTGCCGGTTTCGACAACGAGAAAACCCTGAGCGCTCACAGCCAGCACGTAGGGAATAGTAGGCACCAATCCTGCAATTGCTCAAGGCGCACTCATCATTCCCTGCCCCGGCTGGATATATAGAAAGGGCCTCGATCAACCGTTGACCGATAGCCTGAACATTGCCGGCAGTTGAAGCTTGAGACGAACTGCCGCTTTTAAAGTCACCTCTAGATGCGCAAAAGATGCCAGCCGGAGTAAAGCCGATGGCAACGAAAGTGCCCGCTTCGATATATAAATTTTCATCTGTTTACAAGGCTTAACACATGCGGGCCGGCCCTTTCAGCCTGGATCCAATGTCGATCGAGATGAAAAAAATTGGACAGTTTTCATACAAACCTTCAAAAGGTTAGCCAAAATAGATTCGGCACAGGAATTTTTTTTGCTTCTTGCGCAACGTCAGTTTACTTACTACAAGTAATGGGTAGTATGTACGCCGGCTATTAGCTCACTCTGAGCAAGTAGCCATCTAATTGAAAGTCCTTGAAGGGGAACACGATGAACAACGTTCTGAAATTCTCTGCTCTGGCTCTGGCCGCAGTTCTGGCTACCGGTTGCAGCAGCGTCTCCAAAGAAACCGAAGCTCGTCTGACTGCAACTGAAGACGCAGCAGCTCGCTCCCAGGCTCGTGCAGACGAAGCCTACCGTAAAGCTGATGAAGCTCTGGCTGCTGCTCAAAAAGCACAACAGACTGCTGACGAAGCTAACGAGCGCGCTCTGCGCATGCTTGAGAAAGCAAGCCGCAAGTAATAATCCTTCGGGGTTGTTATCAAGCCGATCCATTTATGGGTCGGCTTTTTTTTGCCTCGCGCTTGACGCGCCTACAGGTCGGCCGGCGTGCTGGAGGCCACCGGCGCCGCGCCCGGTACGCCAATCTCGGTCGGCAAACCATCCTCGGCCGCGACCACATCACGCACCTGGTCCCAGTTCACGCGCAGGTTGTTGGACAGGTCTTCACGCTTGAGCAACGCGTTGATGACCGCCGTGTGCTTGTCGACCACCGAAGGCGTGCCGTCATCGTTCAACGGGGTATGAGCTTCAAGGTAGACCTTGCCACCACTGCTGCCGAACTTGTAGGCGTCGTTGATAATGCGCACCGAGGTGCCCACCGGCACCATGCCGGCCATTTCCAGTACGTTGTTATTGAACATGCGGAAACAGCCGTGGCTGGTACGCGTGCCGATACCAAATTTCATGTTGGAGCCATGGATCAGGTAACCCGGCGTGCCCAGCGTGAACTTGAACGGCCCCAGCGGGTTATCCGGACCGGCAGGCACCACGTTGGGCAGCGGGTCACCGTTGGCGGCGTGCTCGGCCTTGATCGAGGCCGGTGGCGTCCAGGTCGGGTTCGGCGTTTTGGCGATGATACTGGTGTGGGCGATCGGCGAGCCCCAGCCTTCACGGCCGATGCCCAGCGGGAAGGTGTAGACGACGTCCAGGCCCTTTGGATAATAGTAGAGCCGGTACTCGGCCAAATTGATCACAATGCCTTCCCGTGGCCCCGGCGGCAGGATAAAACGTGTCGGCAGCACAATATCGGTGCCCGCGCCCGGCAGCCAGGCATCGACGCCGGGGTTGGCCGCAACCATTTCCGAGTAGCCCAGGTCGTACGTGGTGCCCAGGTCGGCAAAGGTATCTTCGTACTTGGCCTTGATGACCTGGACCTGACCGACAATGTCCTCGCCTGGCGGCGGCAGGGGCAACTGCAAGGCTGCCGCCGAACCGGCCGCACAAAGCGCAGCGAGAGACAGGCAGCAGGTGACGACGGAAAGGCGCGACAACATCCGGAAAATCCTTCGCAAGACGACGGGTAGGGAAAAATTGATTGTATACGGCTTCGCAGCGCCAGGCTTCAAGCTGTTTTATAGCTCGAACCGCAGCTCCGGCCAGATCGGCGGCGTGCCGCGCTTTTGCGATTCCAGAATCGCCCGGCACAACGGGCACAGGCGCTGATCCTGGAAGATCGAGCGATTCACCGACGACCAGCGTGGCTGCGCCGGCAATAAAGTGCCACAGAGCGTGCGGTCGATCGAGCCGCCCAACTCCAATTGACGCGCCACCAGATGCACCCGAACTTCCTGACAGGCGAACAGATCCAGCTGCTCGTCCGGCTCGATCAGTTGGTAGTTAAACAGGGACCAGGCAGGGCGCGACATCGAGGGCTCCAAATCAGGGGGGCGCCACCTTAGCCGAAAGCCTGCCGGTAGAAAAGCGTCATAACAGCGGTTTTAGCGCCGGCCAGACATTTTCCAGCAACTTGCCTTGGGCCGCGACCGCCGGGTGCAATTGATCAGCCTGCATCAGCTCTGGATGACCGCCCACCCCCTCAAGGAAAAACGGCACCAGGGGAATGTCATTTTCCTTGGCCAACTCACCATAGACTTGTGCAAATGCGGTGGTGTATCGAGGCCCGTAATTGGGTGGCAACTGCATACCCAGCAGCAGCACCTTGGCACCGCCAGCCTTGGACTGGTCAATCATCGACGCAAGATTTTGTTTCAATTGCGCCGGCGGCTGCCCGCGCAAGCCATCATTGCCCCCAAGTTCGATAACCACTACGTCAGGCTTATGCTCTGCAAGCGCCGCAGGCAGGCGTGCGAGGCCACCCGCACTGGTGTCGCCACTGAGGGATGCGTTGACCACTTTGTCGTCAAAACCCTCCTGCTTGAGCCGTTGCTCCAGCAGCGCAACCCACCCTTTGCGGGTATCCAGGCCGAAACCGGCACTGATACTATCGCCAACGATCAGGACTGTACCCGCCGCTGCGTTCTGGGCCATGCACATCAAGGCCAGGCCAGCACTCAAAAACCACATTCGCATCGGATTCTCCATGGGCGCAAGCATTCTCACCGCGCGAAACCTTAGCAAAGTGGTTCCCAGCGCGGAAGGTGAACTGACTATCCTGCACGAACTGAGCCTGGAACTGAACAAGGGCGATAGCCTGGCTATCGTCGGCAGCTCCGGTTCCGGTAAATCCACCCTGCTGGGCCTGCTGGCCGGCCTCGACCTGCCCAGCAGCGGCGAAGTCACTCTGGCGGGGCAAGCCTTGAGCACGCTTGACGAAGACCAGCGTGCACGCATCCGTGCCGAACATGTGGGTTTCGTCTTTCAATCCTTCCAACTGCTCGACAGCCTCAACGCACTGGAAAACGTGATGCTGCCGCTGGAGCTGGACGGCCGCAAGGACGCCCGCGAGCGTGCCCGGCATCTGTTGGAACGTGTGGGTCTGGGCCAGCGCCTGACCCACTCGCCGCGCCAACTGTCCGGTGGCGAGCAGCAACGGGTCGCCATTGCCCGCGCGTTTGCCGCCGAACCGGACGTGCTGTTTGCCGACGAACCCACCGGCAACCTCGACAGCCATACCGGCGAGCGCATCAGCGACCTGCTGTTCGAGCTCAATAAAGAGAGCGGCACGACCCTGGTACTGGTCACCCATGACGAGCGCCTGGCCCACCGTTGCCGACGCCTGATCCGCCTTGAAGCCGGCCTGATGGTCGCGCCCCTGGAGCCTTGATGGCACGTTTGCCGCTGTTGCGCCTGTTCAGCCTTGCCATGCGCCAGTTACTGCGCGACGCCCGCGCAGGTGAACTGCGCGTGCTGTTCTTTGCCCTGCTGGTGGCCGTGGCGGCCAGCACCGCCATCGGCTACTTCGGCGCGCGCCTCAACGGCGCCATGCTGTTGCGTGCCACCGAGTTCCTCGGCGCCGACCTGGTGCTCGAAGGCAGCTCACCTGCCCGCCCCGAGCAAATCAGGTCCGGGGCCGAACTGGGCCTGGATCACGCCCGCATCGTGGAGTTCTCCAGCGTTATCGCCACGGACAATGGCATTCAGCTTTCCAGTATCAAGGCCGTCAACGAGCAGTACCCCTTGCGCGGCGAGTTGAAAAGCAGCGCCGAGCCCTTCGGTACGCAAACGCAGGGCGGCGGCCCCAAACCCGGTGAAGCCTGGGTGGAAGCAAGGCTGCTGACCGCGCTGGACCTGAAAGTCGGCGACAGCATCGATGTCGGCATGAAGACCCTGCGCCTGGCGCGTATCCTGACGTATGAGCCCGACCGGGCCGGCAACTTCTACAGCCTCACGCCCAGGGTGATGATCAACCTGACCGACTTGGACGCCACCGGAGTAGTCCAGCCAGGTAGCCGTGTGAGTTACCGCGAACTGTGGCGCGCCCCGCAAGGCAGCACGGCGCTGCAAACCTATCGCGACTTGATCAAGCCTGGCCTTGCCGCCAACCAGCGACTGCAGGACTCGCGCGATGGCAACCAGCAGATCGGCGGCGCCCTGGGCAAGGCCGAGCGCTACCTGAACATGGCCAGCCTGGTGGCCGTGCTGCTGGCCGGCGTAGCCGTGGCACTGTCGGCCAACCGATTCGCCAGTCGTCGTTTCGATGCCAGCGCGTTGTTGCGCTGCCTGGGATTGTCACGACGTGAAGCCATGTTGCTGTTCAGCCTGCAACTGAGCGTACTGGGCTTGCTGGCAAGCCTGGTCGGCGCCCTGCTCGGCTGGCTGGCGCAATTTGGTTTGTTCTATTTCCTCCACGACCTGCTGCCCGCCGATGTGCCGCCGGGCGGATTGCTGCCGGCCGTCGCGGGGATCGGCACCGGGCTGGTCGCCCTCGCAGGCTTCGCCCTCCCACCACTGGCGGCACTGGGGCGCGTACCGCCGCTGCGGGTATTGCGCCGCGATTTGCTGCCCATCCCCTCAAGCACCTGGATGGTCTACGGCGCGGCGCTGTTTGCCTTGGGCCTGATCATGTGGCGCCTGAGCCTGGACCTGGTATTGACCTTCGCTCTGCTGGGCGGCGGCGTGGTCGCGGCATTGATCCTTGGCGGCTTGTTGCTGCTGATGTTGCAAAGCCTGCGACGCCTATTGGCTCGCGCCTCCTTGCCCTGGCGCCTGGGCCTGGGCCAATTGCTGCGCCACCCGCTGGCGGCGGCAGGCCAATCCCTGGCCTTTGGCCTGATTCTGCTGTCCATGGGATTGATCGCACTGTTGCGGGGCGAATTGCTCGACACCTGGCAAAATCAACTGCCCAAAGACGCGCCCAACTACTTCGCATTGAATATCCTGCCGGCCGACAAGGACACCTTTGGCGCCCGCCTGCTGGAAGTACAGGCGCAAGCGGCACCGTTGTATCCGGTAGTGCCGGGGCGATTGATCAGCATCAACGGCGAACCCGTGCAAGAGATTGTCAGCAAGGACTCCAGTGGCGACCGTGCGATTCAACGCGATCTGAGCCTGACCTGGGCTGCCGATTTACCTCCGGGTAACGCCCTGACGGCAGGCGCCTGGTGGTCGGCGCAACCAAGCGATGAGATTCCTGGCGTGTCGGTGGAAGCCAAGGTGGCCGAGAGCCTGAAACTCAAGCTCAACGACCATTTGCTGTTCACCATCGGCGGGGAAAACCGCGAGGCACGGGTCACCAGCCTGCGGACCATCAACTGGGATAATTTCCAGCCTAACTTCTTCATGATCTTCCAGCCCGGCACCTTGAAAGACTTACCCGCGACCTACCTGACCAGTTTCTACCTGGCACCCGGTCACGACCAACAGATCGTCGATCTTGCACGGGCCTTCCCGGCTGTCACTATCCTGCAGGTCGAAGCGTTGCTGGAGCAGTTGCGCAGCATCCTTGCCCAAGTGACCCTGGCGGTGGAGTACGTGCTGTTGTTTGTGTTGGCGGCGGGCATGGCGGTGTTGTTCTCCGGCTTGCAGGCCACTCTGGACGAACGCATCCGCCAGGGAGCCTTGCTGCGAGCCCTGGGTGCCGAGCGCAAATTGCTGATCAAGGCGCGACGCATTGAGTTCGGCCTGCTGGGTGCCGTCAGTGGCCTGCTGGCGGCATTGGGCACCGAACTGGTGACGTGGGTGCTGTACCGCTACGCCTTTGACCTGGCGTGGCACCCCCACCCGTGGCTGCTACTGCTACCCGTGATCGGGGCCGTGCTGATCGGCGCTGCCGGGGTATTCGGCACGCGTCGCGCACTGAATGCCAGCCCGCTGACCGTATTGCGCGAAGGCTGAGACCTGGCTGGCCCGTGCTCGGTTCAGAGCACGGGCCATTATGCCTGCTTCACATATTCAATCTTGGTGATCCACCAGCACACCTCGCCGCCTGGGGTGTGCACGATTGCCTCATCGTCCACCTCCTTGCGCAGCAGAGCCCGTGCCATGGGCGAGTCGATGGAGATGTAATCCATTCGGTCATAAATCTCGTCATAACCCACGATACGAAAACGCTTGGTGTCACCCTGTTCGTTTTCGATTTCGACCCATGCGCCGAAAAACACCTTGCCCTCCTGCTCGGGCATGTATTCCACCACGCGCATATCTTCCAGGCGTTTACGCAGGTAGCGCACCCGCCGGTCGATCTCCCGCAACAGTTTCTTGTTGTACTGGTAGTCCGCGTTTTCACTGCGATCGCCCAGGGAGGCCGCCCAAGTCACTTTGCGCGTGGTGTCCGGACGCTTTTCCCGCCACAGGTAATCCAACTCTTTTTTAAGCGCTTCATGGCCTTCTTTGGTAATCAGCTTGGTACTCAAACGCTTGCATCCCCAGGCAGTGTCCAATGGTGCCAAATACGCCAGGCATCATGCCCAGGCGTTGGCTGGCTGGGGGTGATGATAAATGAACCTGGGCGGCGAGCCCATCGGCTTATCCCTGGCCATCCAGGACCTGATCCAGGCCAAAGAGCGTCCCGTGCAGATGCTGGCGCACTCCTGACAGCTGCGACATCATCATCGCCAGCTTTTCCGCCTTTTGGTTGACCTCTGATTGCTGATCCTGCAATTGAGTATGACGCTGCTCCAGCTCTCGGTGTTTTTCGTCCAATTGGCTTTGCTGCTCTTGCAGCCGCATCTGCCACTGCTCAAGTTGCTCTTCCTTTTCGAGGACAGCGCGTTTTTTTTGCGTCAGCTCCTGAGCGACCTTGGCGAGATTGCTCAGGGTGCTATCCATCTCAAGCAAAGACTCTTGCTCCAGCGGCGCAGGCTCCTCAAACGGTGGGACTTCAGGCTGTTCAACCTGAAAAGGCACCTTAACTGCCTCAGCGGGCGCCTGCGGCATCTGCACAAACGATGGCACCGGTTCTTCCACGATATCTTCCACCACAGGCTGTGGCGCAATCCTGGGTGGGGTTGGGTTGCGTGGCGGTGCAACCATTTGCGATGAGAAGCGGATCGACGGCACGATCACCGTACTACTTTCGATGGCAGGCAGCGCAGGGGCTGACATGCCCAGGGTAATCACCTTCATCACCAACGCTTTCTTGATGATCACCGAATGGTGATCCTCGGGTCGGGCAGGCGGCAACCTGCACCCCTTCAGGTCAATGAAATGGAACGGAACCTGGGGCTCGGCAGCCGGAATCGCCTTGGAGCCTGGTGCGGCCGCCTGCGTCAGAACCTGCTTGAAGACCTGCATCGCCACCTGCAAATCCTCCTTCGAATCAACGCCGCCCAGGAAATAGCGTTCAAGCTTTTTACGCAGAACCGCGATGTAGACCCTGGAATGACCAGGTTCGGCTTCTTCATCGAGGCTATACACAAGAAAGTTAGAAGCGGTTTGGGCGACAGCAAACCCACAGAGCAGCGCACCGTTTACAGGTGCCTGCGCATCGCTGCGCTCAAGAACAAGAGTACGTAGAAGCATCATGGCGATCAGGCCTCGTTACAAAAGAGAAAACCTTATATAAACATCAGATAAACATCCGAACATTAATAAGCCCTCCAAACAAAACAATTGTTTCAGCGAATTATCGAGCCGAACGTAGGATTCTTCTTATAAGTCGCGCCGTGCGTTCCCAACCACAACTAATGAACGTACTCTTTTTAAGGCCCTTCCCTATACAGCGCCGCTTCGCACACGCCCCGAACACTTATTCGGTAACGACATGATCGAGATAAGCAACTTAACAAAACAGCTGGGCAGAACAAGCGCAATTACCAATATTTCCTTCAGTGCGCAGCATCAGGAATGCGTGGGCCTGCTGGGAGAAAGTGGCGCAGGGAAAACGACCTTATTGAACTTGATCGCCGGTACGATCAAACCGACTTCTGGGCAAATCAATATTCTGGGGTTCAATACCCAAACTCATTCACTTCAAGCCAAAAAAGCCATTGGCTATCAACTTCAAGGCGGACTCACCCACCATAGAATGTCCGTCAAAAACATACTTGATTTTATTGCGGCCATTCGTGGTTTGAGGGGCCTGGAAAAGCGCAGCCAGGTAGAGCAGGTAGCCGCACGGCTGGACCTGATGCCCGTGCTCGACTGCCCCGCCGACATACTGCCCCCTGATTTGAAGCGCAGAGTTGCATTGGCCCAGGCTTTAGTCCACTCCCCAAGCCTGCTCCTGCTCGATGAACCCACGCAGGGGCTATGCCCTGATCAAAGGCTCAAGTTCAGCGCACTCATCAAGTCCCTGACCGAGGACATGACGGTCGTTATCGCCTCCCGCCAGTACCACGAACTGACGGACATGTGCACCCGTGCCCTGGTCATCGCCGGTGGCCGCCTGGCCGCCGATGCTTCGCTGGCGGATCTGCAGCGCAGTTCCCGGCATTTCCAGGCGGTGACCCTGGCATCAGACAGCCCCTTGGACTTACTCGCACTTGCCGTATTACCCGGTGTCGCGGGCATCGAGGAGGACCGACATGCACAGGGCAAGGTGACTGTCCTGGCCATGCCCGGGCACTCCATCTTCCCCTCGATTAACGCGCTTATCGCACATCGCGGCTGGAACATAACGTCTTTGAGCCTGGAGCCGGGTCGCCTGGGCGATGTCGTTCACCATCTGAGCCAGGAGATACCTGCTTGAGACTGCTACCTGTTATTTTCAAGCGTCAACTCGCCAGTTATGCCTGCTCACCAAGCACTTACCTGAGTGTGGCGGTTTTTCTCGTGCTGTGTACGACATTGGGATTGGACACCCAGCAATGGATGGAGCGAAACAGCAGCAATTTGCAGGCTTTCTTCGAACTGCACCCCTGGCTTTATCTATTGTTGGTCCCCATTTTATCGACGCAGTTGTGGTCGGATGAATACAACAGCAGCTTTTGCGACACGCTGAAATCCTTGCCTGTCACCGCCACTGAACAGGTGGTCGGAAAATTCATGGCAGCCTGGACCGTCTGCGCCATTGCCTTAATGTTTAATTTCCCTTTGGTGATCGCGGTCAACTATCTGGGCACACCAGATAATGCCGTTATCGCGTCACAATTCCTGGCCAGTTGGTTGCTGGCCGGAAGTTATCTCTCGGTGGGCTGCTTCATCTGTGTACTTGCCAAGCAACGCATCATTATTTTCCTGCTCACTCTGGGCTTATTGCTGATTGCCAGCGCGCTTTCCTCAATGCTGGATGCACTTGATAGCCAGACACCCATTTGGATTATCGACAGCCTGATGTCCCTTGACCCTATTGCTCGCTTTAGCACGATGGATAACGGCAAACTGACACTGCATGACGGCTTTTACTTTATAAGTATGATCCTGGCTTTTCTCTTTGCGACGACCATCACACTCAACTACAAGAACAGCTGAGAAGGAAAGCCACTGATGGGATCCGCTCTTCGTGCGGGTATGACCTTACTTGTCATATCGCTACTGTTTCTGGCCTTCAATCTGGTCTGGGTACCGAAACTACCCAATATCCGCTGGGACTTTTCACACACGCAAATCCATACCTTATCGTCATCAACGCGCCAACTGCTGACAACACTTGAAACCCCACTGGACCTGTATTACTTCAATGCTATCAATGCCCCTCAACGGAGCCAGGCAGTGAGGCGTTACGGCCGTCGCGTTGAAGACATGCTCAAGGAAGTCGAAAAAGCGGCCAACGGCATGATCAATCTACATGTCATCAACCCAACGCCTTTTTCAGAAGACGCTTACAAAGCCGGTTTGTTTGGCCTGGATGACACGCAAGGATTCCTAGGCCTTATTGGCACCCGTGCCGGCCATAGCGCGCAACGCATTGACCTGTTCAATCCCGAGCATGAGTCATTGCTTGAATATGAAATCAGCCACCTGCTCCACAAACTCATGCACCCTGAACGTCCCACTATCGGCCTGCTGTCGGGACTGGCGCTACATGAACCTGCCGGCGAACTACTGGAACAGATGCGCGAACAATTCAACGTGGTGGAACTGGCATCGACCATCGCTCAAGTGCCGTCATCGATAAGTACATTGATGGTCGTACAGCCCGGTGCCCTGCCCGAGCAGGCTCTGTATGCCATTGAGCAAGCGGTAATGAGAGGCGCAACGCTGATGGCCTTTATCGACCCGGTGAGCGAGATAGCTGCGCAAGCCATAACGACCAACGCCAGGCTGGATGCGCTGCTCACTGCATGGGGTATACAAATGCCTGCGGACAAGCTGTTGGTCGATAATATTTACGCCTCATCGGCTACGCCCGGCCCCGGAATGCCAAAGGTACTGCACCCAGCCAGGCTGGAACTTCCACGGCAGGCAATGAACCCGACAGACCTGAGCACCTGGAACCTGGATGCCGTGACCGTGTCGAGCAGCGGCGCCCTCTCCCTGTCCAACAAAAATCGTACGCTGCTGACCCCCTTGCTACAGAGCTCCCGGCAGTCCGCACTGCTGGATGCAGGGCGCTTTGCTTCTGCGACCACGTTCGACTCACTCATCGATGAAACCGCCACGACAGGAGAGCGCCACGTGATTGCCGCCCGCGTTGAGGGCCCCGCTTATTCAGTGTTTCCCGACGGCCTCAAGGGCCAGCCACCGGGGATGCAACATGCCGAGCAGATCCAGGTGGTGGTCGTGGCCGACACTGACGTACTCGCGGACGCTGTCAGCAACGCTCAGCCCAACGGTAATGCGCAATTTGTATTGAATACCCTGGATAACCTGGCAGTTCCGGAGATACTCAGGCGCATCCGACCGCGCGTCATCACCCAGCCACTGCACAGGCTCGAACACATGCGCGAAGAAGCCGCACAGGCTTATCGCAAAAGTGCGGTTGAACTGGAGCGACGACAAGAGCTCACAGAGCAAGCATGGCAAAGGCTGAATCCAGGGCACGCAAGCCTGGTCACACAGGCCGTGGATACCAACACCCAGTTGCAGGCACTCAACAAGGAACGCCTGCAATTGCCCATCGAGTTGCATGCACTCAAAGCCCAGGCATACGCGCCCTTGCAGCGTTTCGAGCGATACCTTAAAGGGCTGATGATCGCCACGATGCCGTTACTGTTATGCCTGATTGCCTGGGGACTTTCCCTCCACCAACGTCGACGCCGATCAGCCGCGCCAGCGGTCTATGACTGACGGCTCAACGCCGCGCAATCAACCCCTGGCGGGCAATACGCGTCAGTTGGTGAATCACTTCATGGGCGTCGCCGGCATTGGGCGCCTGGATCACTGCAAGGTCGAAACTATTGCTGGCAAAACGAGCCAGGGATTCGCCGTCCTCGACAAACTGGATCAGGAACGCCGAGGGCCGACCGCTACGGCGTGGCCAGCCGTCCAGATAACGCAGGAGCGTCGGCTGGTGTTTACCACCCAGGAGGATTTTCGGATTGCGTTGAGTCAGGTCCGCGGTAATCGGGGCCAGGCGTATGAGAGGGCGTGGTGCATTCATCGTGTCGTGTCTCTGCCTCAAAAGTCTGCGGGCAGGTGAGAGGCAACACCGAACCAGCGCTTTAGCGGTATTTCGAAGAGCGCCCTGGGTGAGGATACGGACTTCTATCGGGCTGCATTGAGTCCCAGTGGCGCCCCGCAATTAGCTGTTTAAATCGGCGCATGAACAGCATCCTAGAGAAGCCGGTGGGGCAGTGTCAAGAATCCCGAGCAACGAAAAGGCCCGCAGATGCGGGCCTTTTCCGGGACATGCAAACAGATCAGTCAGTGATGGCGCGATCAACCGACAGTTTGCCCGCACCTTCGAGCAATACCGCCAGCGCCCCGCCGAGCAAAGCCAAAGCAAATTCATACCCGTTGTTGGCCATGAACAAGCCGTTATGGATATGCACCGAGAAGATCGCAACCAGCGTGAGGAAGGTCAGGCCCAATGCTGCCGGGCGAGCGAGCAAACCAATGATCAGGGCCAGGCCGGCGAAAAACTCGGTACCGCCCGACAACACTGCCATCAGGGTACCCGGCGTCAGGCCGAGGCTTTCCATGAATTGGGCAGTACCCGCCAGGCCGCCGCCGCCAAACCAGCCGAACAGTTTTTGCGAACCGTGAGCGGCAAAGATGATGCCGACGAAGATGCGCAGGATAGTCAGGCCGTAACCGGCGCGGGTGGACAGGACGCGTGTAATCATTGGGCTCATTTAAGTAAATCCTTTTCCAGGTAGGGGTTGGTTGGCCGCTATATTAATCAGTTTAAACAATGACAAAAGCGCAAATATTGCCTAATTAATATCGATAAATTTGATTATTTGCGTAAGGCAATTTTTGCTGCAGGCGGCTCCAGGGACTCTCGCTCCCGGTCGAACGCCAAGTAATACTTGTTGACGCTATTAACATAGCTGACGCCGCCCATCCCCACCTGCTCCATGGCGATGCGTTCAACCTGGAAGAACCATTGATTGGGGTTCAGCCCGCGGCGCCTGGCCTCGGTGCGCATCCCCTGGACCCGCTCCGGGCCCATGTTGTAGGCCGCCAGCACAAAAGCCATGCGCTCGCGCTCGTTGAGCTTGGGGCTGGAGAAAAATTTACGCCGGATCAACGCCAGGTAACGTGCGCCAGCTTGCACATTGCTATCGAGACTCTCGATGTTGTTGACCCCCACCCGTTGCGCCGCCGAAGGCGTGATTTGCATCAGGCCGGTCGGGCCGCCGCTATTGCGTGCGCCTGGGTCCAGGGAGGACTCCTTGAATGCCAACGCCGCCAGGTTCAGCCAGTCCATCCCTTGCTCGCGCGCATGTTTTTGCAGGACCGGGCGCAGTTTTTCCAGACGCTGGCGGTCGGCGCGCGCCAGCGGGTTGCGCACCTGATAGAGGCGTCGGTAGATACGCTGGAACGCCACGTCCTGATCGGCAGGGGTTCGATAGGTCTTGAGAAATCGGTCAATGCTGGCGCGCAGCATCGAAGCGTCCTGGCGCACGAACCAGAACTCGTCACCCGGTTCGCTGATTACCACCTGCTTGTCAAAGCGCAGCTTGGGCAGGATTTTCGACCAGCGCTCGGCAATCGGTTTTTCAACGATCGTCAGGTGAAAAATCCCGGCCTGCACCATCTCCAGTACATCCTCTACCGCCAGGCTAGGGTCAACCCACTCCACCTTCACCGGCGCTCGTTTGTGCAGCGCCAGTTTCTGATTGACCTGACTGATGGCATCCGCCGCCGCACTGCCGGTGGTCAGCGTCAACGTGCGACCAGATAATTGCTCCAACTTGGTAAATCGTCGCTCTCCCTTGACGCCGACCAGCCACAACGGCACATCGCTGACAATCGGCTCGCTGGCGCTGATTTTGTGTATGGCCTTCACATCCAGCAACTCGCCGGGCGCCACCAGGTCGCCTTCGCCACGGGCCAACGCGCCGAGTAACTGGTCCTTGGCCTTGGGGATGATCTTGAGGTTGATTTCCTGGCCATCGCGGGCGTGACCGTTGAGGTACTGTTCGAAGGCACGCAACCGATGGTATTCGACGCCGATGGCCTGGCCCTGCACTTCACCGGAGCTGTTGCGGCTCTGGTTGACCAGTACGCGCAGGGTGCGACTGGAACGAATTTGCGCCAGGTCACGCACCTTGCCAGGCTTGGTGACTTCCAACGGCCCGTCCAGACGTGCGACCGCCGCCATGGGCAGTAGCAACGTCAGGCACAACATAAGCAACGCCGAGGGTCGGATCATCCGCTCTCCGGAAAGAATACTGGCCAGCGCCTTCGCGAATAACAAAGTGCTGGAGGTCAGAAACAGAGCGCTCTATGCGCTGGCAAGGCGCGCAACGGCGACACAGTGACAGGCAACTGGCCAACCACAATGTCGCTTGCGACGTTCAAAGACAGCGATAACGCGTTGTAGTTCTTGGTTTTTCTTATAAATCTACAGCTCTGATATGCTTTCCGGCCGCAGGCGGAGATAGCACCATGCAACTCATTGATATCGGCGTCAACCTGACCAACCCCAGTTTCGACGAGAGGCACCAGGCTGTCCTCGAACGCGCCTACGCCGCTGGCGTGCAGCAATTGGTGCTCACCGGCACCAGCATCGAGGGCAGTGAACAGGCCCTGGAGCTGTGTGCAAAACTTGATGAAAGCGGCCAGCGCTTGTTCAGTACCGCTGGCATCCACCCTCACTCTGCCAGCGACTGGAACGGCGACAGTGCACAGCGCCTGCGTAGCCTGTTGGGAGAAAGTCGGGTGCGTGCCGTGGGCGAGTGCGGGCTGGATTTCAACCGCGACTTCTCCCCTCGCCCCCAGCAGGAAAAAGTCCTCGAACACCACCTGGCCCTGGCCGTCGAGCTGAAACTGCCGGTGTTTCTCCACGAGCGCGACGCCAACCAGCGCCTGCTGGAGATCCTCAAAGACTACCGCGACCACCTGCCCGCCGCCGTGGTGCACTGCTTCACCGGTGAACAAGCGGCGCTGTTCAGCTACCTGGACCTGGACTTGCATATCGGCATCACCGGCTGGATCTGCGATGAACGCCGTGGGACGCACCTGCATCCGCTGGTCAGGGAAATTCCCAGGGGCCGCCTGATGCTGGAAAGCGACGCGCCGTACCTGCTGCCGCGCACCCTGCGCCCCAAGCCAAAAAACGGTCGCAATGAACCGGCGTACTTGCCCGAAGTCCTGCGCGAAGTGGCCTTGCACCGTCATGAAACCCTCGAAGACCTGGCATTGCACAGCACCGCCTGCGCCCGCCGTTTTTTCGGCTTACCTGATGTGGATTGATGCCGTGCATTGACGCATGTCAAAAACGCTTTTCTGAGTAGCGGCACAATAATGGCACCTTGCCAATACTGTTTCCGCTATCAGAGAAAACCTTCCATGGGTGCCTGGCTTAGCAATATCTCGCTCAAGTACAAATTCTGGGCCGTCAATGCGGTCGCCTTCATTACCACCCTGCTGCTGGTGCTGTACGCGGTACAGCTTGAGCAACAGGCACGCAGCCAGGCATCCCAGGCTTCGGCCCAGGCTCAGGGGCGGTTGCTCAGCGCCTGGCCAGCCGACAAAGCCCTGCCCACCGGCGAGCAATGGCTGGCCTATGCCCAGGGGCAAATCCCACAATTGGGCGACCAGCCTCTTCCAGCCTTGAGTACTGCCAGCGGCTGGGTCGAACTCAATCACATGCCGCTGTTGGGCAAAAACCCACTGATAGGCGCCGAGGTGATCGATCGCGTTGACGGTCAACACGTCGCCGTCCTCGCCTACGCACCCAGCCTTGGCCAAGTGTTCAGCGAGCGCTTCGCCAACTATGCCGTCGCCGTGGCAATCCTGATGCTGGCCATGCTCGGCGCCTCACAACTGTTGATCCGCTTCCTGCTCAGCCAACTCAACACCCTCAAGGACGTGATGCTGCACGTCGAGAAAACCGGCGACCTGTCGGCACGCGTGCCCTTGGCCTGCAAGGACGAAGTCGGCCAGATGGCCAGTGCATTCAACGCCATGCAGGCCGGCTACCAGCGCGTGGTCAACACCGTGGCACGCACCGCCCGGCAACTGGATGACGGCGCCGCACGCCTGGCCAGCAGCATGAACGAGGTGCAGCACGGTATGCTCGGCCAGCAGAGCGAAACCGACCAGGCCGCCACCGCCATCAATGAGATGACCGCCACCGTCCACCATATCGCCCAGCACGCCGGCGCTACCCGCGACCTGTCCCAGACCGCCGACACCCTCGCCGGCAGCGGCCAGGAGGTGGTCATCCGCGTACAGCGTTCAATCGCCGGGCTGTCCAACGGCGTACAACAGACCGCCGAAATGATCCAGAAACTGGCCCAGGACAGCCAACAGATCAACGGCGTGGTCGGGGTGATCCACAGCATCGCCGAACAGACCAACCTGCTCGCCCTCAACGCCGCCATCGAAGCCGCCCGCGCCGGGGAAATGGGCCGAGGTTTCGCGGTGGTTGCCGACGAAGTTCGCAACCTGGCCAAGCGCGTGCAAAGCTCTACCGACGAAATCACCCGCATGGTCTCGGCATTGCAAGCCGGTACTCGCGATGCGGTGGACTTTATGCAGGAAAGCTCATTCAAGGCCGACGACTGCGTACAACAAGCCCAGGAAGCTGGCGCCGCACTGGCGCAAATCACCGGTGCCGTGGCGCAGATGCGCGAAAGCAATACTCAGATCGCCGTCGCCGCCGAACAGCAAAGCCATGTGGCCGAAGAGATGAACCGCGCCGTGGTGAGTATTCGCGATGTCACCGAAAACACTGTACAGCAGACCGTGTCGTCGGCGACCACCAGCAATGAACTGGCGACGTTGGCGGGTGAGTTGAGCAAGGCGATTGGGCAGTTGAAGCTGTAAGACTGTTCCACCTGTAATCCGATTCCTACCACCAAGCCTCGGTTTACCTGAAGTTTAGGCGAAACTTCCTCGCCATCTCCGCGAATAACGCCGACTTCTTTTACCCAAGAACCTCTGCAAAGTCCCTCGCCTGATCAAACAGTGCGAGGGATTGCAGATGGTTGTTTTCGTTAGAGCCCTGGTTGACGGGGCTGGCTCTTGATTCCGGTGATCGCTGGCTTTGTGTTGGCCCCCATGGATCCCAAGGCGCCGGATGTCACTCGCGTTCTAGCGGATTTTCGTACCTGCCTGAACACGTTCGACTCGTGGGCCGACAGCCTGTTGGGTGGTTCGGCACTTGCCGTGGAGCAGGTGTTCAAGGTTGGGGAAGACGTCGCACTGGTCGCGCCGGCTTCTTCCGATAAACCCAGCCGTACCGTCGCTCAATGCAAAGCCCAGGGTGGGTTGACCCTGGTGCATCTGTTTGAAAGTACCCGGTTTGTACCCATCGGCAACACCCAGGTGGAACTGCAAGCCCTGGCTCGGGATGGCAGCCCAGTCGGCGCGCCGCTTCATCGGACCATCGGCCCCAGCGGCATTCTCGAAGTCAACGACTGTACCCGCGATCAGCAGTACCAAATCACCTTTTACCCCAATGTCTCCAGGGATCACGTCAAGGCGCTGTATGCCTCCTACACGTCAGTGATTGCCGGGTTGGAAGCTGATCTGCGTAAACAGTGGGACGAGCGTTTCGCGCCTCAATGGGCAGACTTTGCCAAAGATCCTGCTTACAAGCGCAGTGCGATGCAGGGCATTGCCTTCGCTACCGGACTTGGCAAGGCGCTCTACAACCTGTGGGACAGCATCACCGAGCTGTATGACCTGCTCGCGAACCTCAAATCCAACAGCGAAAAGTTGCTGAAGTACCTCTCCCGGGCCGAACTGGACGCGCTGCTTGCGCTGGGTAAAGACACGCTGGCCAAGGGATTGCTGGTGCTCAGTGATGAGCCGCTGCTGTTTATCTACGTGGCAGCGGTGGTGGCCTGGATACGGATGCTGCCGCCGCCCGAAATGTACGAGCTGCTGGGTGAAATCACCGGCGAAGTGTTGATCAATTTGCTACTGATCTGGGCTACGCGGGGTATTGGCGTACAGCTGCGGCTGGGTGCGCAGGTGCTGAGTGGCGTCAAGTCCGGCGGGGCGCGGGCGTTGTTGGAGTTGCTGGCCAGGCAGGTGGCGGGGCCGCGGCTGGACACGCATGTTGAGGCCGCCAAGCCTGTGTTGCTGAGCAGTTCGGCGACGCCGGTCAAGGCCGTGCCGGTGGTGCCGTTGAAGGCCGGCGACACGCTGGTTTCGAACCCGGTGCCGGTGGTTCGCAACAAGACTCGGCAGACGGTATTGGTCCGGCAGGAGCATGTGGATGATGCGCCTGCCGTGGCTTCCAATCCGAAGGGGGATGCGGCGGCACCTGCGGACAAGACGGTTACTAACGGCTGCCCGGTGTCGATGGTCACCGGGGAAGAATTGCTCACTCTTACCGATGGTGCGCTGGACGGGATCTTGCCGTTTGAGTGGACACGGCTGTATCGCACCAGTGCGGTGGATGTGGATTGCGGGTTGGGGTTTGGCTGGAGCCATGCGCTGGCGCACAGGCTTTGTGTGTCGGGCGATTCGGTGGTGTGGACTGATCATGAGAACCGCCGTACGCAGTTTCCCTTGCCCACCGATTCTCGGCCAGCGATCACCAATAGCCTGGCCGAAGCGGCGATCTATTTAGGCTCGGCTCCTGATGAGCTGGTGCTGGCCCAGGCGTCGCGGTTCTATCACTTTCGCGACGGTGTACTGACTGCGATCAGCGATGCGTATGACAACCGTCTACGCATTTGCCGTGATCGTTCCGGGCGAATTGAGCGGTTGGATAACGGTGCTGGTCGCTCGCTGCTGCTGCGTTATGAGCTGGATCGAATCGTCGCGGTGGACTACCAGGTTCATCGCGCCACAGGGCGTGCACCTTACGTCTGGGAAACCGAGCAGAACGTTGTTTCCTACGCCTATGACGAAGAT